>DASVQA010000145.1:0-34025 GCA_036389375.1 Pyrinomonadaceae bacterium
CAGGCAAAAGGCTCAAACACGAAGCCACTCGAACCGACGCGCAGCAGCACAAGCATATTGCTTTCTGCTGCGCGTCTGTCTCAAGTGGCTTCGTCGTGATCGCTCTCTGCTAGCGCTGTCTATTTCGGCATGGGCAGCGGCGGCAGCGCGGTGATGAAGGGCTGGCGCTTGATCTGTTCGACGCAGGAGGCGTCGAGACCTTGCGCCGTGCCGCGTTCGATGAAGGTGCGCGCGAGTTGTTCGGCACAGTCGTAGGAGTTATGCGTGGCGTTGTGCATGATGATCTGGCGGGCGTTGGGTAAGCCTTTGAGGAGCGGCGTGGCGGCGGCGGGCGGTGTGACGGGATCGAGTTCGCCGGAGAGCATCAGCACGGGAATGTCGGATTTAATCGGCTGCCAAAATCTGGCGGGCACTTCGCCGCGCGGCCATTGCGCGCAGGCTTGCTGGTAGAGGCGGGCGCGCGTCTCGCCGTAGAACGTGCCGCCAAACGCCGGTTTGATCTCTTCTTCCTTGATGTAAGGAATGTGTTCGGCGCAGAGCACCGAGAGTTGCATGCCGCGCGCGATCCCGGCGTCCGTGCCGCGAAAGACCTGATAGCTGATGAGACCGAAGCGCGCGTAATCCTGCTGGTACATCTGATGGATAATGAGCGGCATGATGCTCAGCACGTTCGGCTGGTAGAGCATAAGCCGTATGTTTTCGCCAAAGCCCGTGCGCGTCATCGTCACCTGCTGCTTCTGACCCGTGAGCGGATTGAGCGTGTCGAACGTGATGGGCCCCTTGTCCAGCCGCGCGACGACCGCCGCCCACTCTTGCCGCAGGTCGGGAAACGCCGCGTGACATTTCTCGTCCGCCGCGCAGTCTGCGAACAAACGTTCGAGCGCGTGTTCGACGCCCTTACCGAAGGAGAGCGGCAACTTGTAGTCGAGCGGTGCGACGCCTGTGACCGTGACGGTGCGGACGTGCTGCGGGTAAAGATGCATGTAGGCCAGCGCGGTGGTCGAACCGTATGAGCCGCCATAGACGTTGATCTTGTCGTAGCCGAGCGCGGCGCGCACGTCGTCCAGATCGGCCATGGCGATGGGCGTGGTGTAGAGCCGCAGATCAGCGACCTTCTCAAGTTCCGTGCGGCAGGCGCGCACCGCCTCCGGCGTCATGCCTTCGACGAAATAGCCGCGCATGTCGTTTGGATCGCCGCGAAAATCGCAGCGCAGCGGGTTCGACTGGCCCGTGCCGCGTTGATCGAGCAGCACCACGTCGCGCGTGCGGTGCATCTGCGTCATGAAAGGCGCGTTGGCGTAGGCGGTGGCCGCGCCGCCGGGCCCACCCGCGAGATAGAAGATCGGATCGGGCGCAGGCTGCACCGCGAGCGCGGGCAGCACCATCATGTTCAACTTGATCTTGCGCCCCTTCTGCGCCGCGCGATCCTCGAAGACCTCGTACTGCCCGCACAGCGCGTCCTTCGTCACGCCCGACAGCCCGCACGGTTGCAGTTGAATCCGCCGGTGCGCATTGGTGCTGACGGCGGGCGTCGGCGGCCCATTAGACGCGGCGGGCGCGGCGTCGGCGCGTGTGAAGACGAGCGGGAACGGCGTGTTGTTCTGGCGAAAGTAACCGGCGATCTCCGTGCCGTCGCGGCTGAAGATGCCCTCGAAGCTGGCGGGCGCGGCCGGGTTGTTCAGGACGAAGGTGAGCAGACGGTCGGCGTAGGCGACCTGCTCTAGCGGCAGATCGGTCGCACCTTGATCCGGACTGTCGAGCGTACCGGCGAAGCGCCCCGCCGCCGGCTGCGTCAGCTTCAGCACGAGCCGGTACTTACCCTGCCCGATGGCCAAAGTGCCCTGCCAGTTGCCCGTGATGCCCGGTGCAACGGCCGCTCCGATGGTCGCCTGACCGCCGGCCGGCGTTTGCGTGCCGCCGGCTTGCTGCGCGTGTTGTGCGGTCGCGCTGTTCAAAGAGACGCAGCAGAGGGCGCATAGCAGAGAAAGGCGTAAGGTTGCTTTCACGTGTGCTCCGAGATGGCGAGAAATGTTTGACCGAACGAACGCGGCGGGCGCGTCAGCGTTTATACGCGCGCAGGGCGAGAATGTTTAGGCAAGTGAGAGCGCGCGGCTTGTTGGCCGATGTTCTCAGCTTCAACCCTGCGCCGGGTCTTTCAGGACGGCGATGTACGGCAGGTTGCGGTAGCGTTCAGCGAAGTCCAGCCCATAGCCGACGACGAAAGCGTCGGGAATGTCGAAGCCGAGATAATCAATCCGCACTTCGCGCAGCCGGCGCTCCTGTTTGTTCAGCAGGGCGGCGAGTTTGACGCTCGCTGCGCCCCGCGAGTGCAGGTTGGCGAGCAGGTAAGAGAGCGTCAGCCCCGTGTCCACTATGTCTTCGACGACGAGCAGGTCGCGCCCCTCAATCGGCACGTCGAGGTCTTTGACGATCTTCACCTCGCCGGACGAGCGCGTGCTTGCGCCGTAGCTCGAAATGGCCATGAACTCGATGCCGAGCCGCAGATCGGTTGCGCGCACAAGGTCGCTCAAAAAAATGGACGCACCTTTCAGGACGCCCAGCAGCAGCGGATTGCGCCCGGCATAGTCGCGCGCGATCTGCGCGCCCAACTCGGCGATGCGCGTCTGAATCTGTTCGCCGGTCAGCAGCGGCTCAAGATTGGCATTGGTGAACTCGGACATTTGCGGCGCGGAAGAAGCGGACACGGGCGACCTCCAAAAAAGTTCGTTGCTTGATTGACTCGCTAATGCAAATTGGAGAGCCGAAACAGCGAATCAAGTCCTCCGATTTGCGCGGGCGGCGCGTGGTGCGACATACTAAAGTAGCAACCAGCGGAGGTCAACAAAATCGTTCAGCCGTTAACTCTGAGCATTGAGCTAAGGCTTAACGCGCGCGGCGAAATCGCAGACCATGCCAGACGAACAATCAACCCGCGACCGCGTGCGTGCGCTCGTGCGCGAAGTCCTGAACAACGCGCTGCCCGCAGACGAAGCGAACGAAGCAGACGCCGCCGCCGCGCCGCCGCCACTAACAGCCGCCGCGCCTGCATCAAGCCCCGCGCCAGCGCCAAGTCCGACGGCGACGCGCATCATCACGACCGCGCCAACTATTGCGCCCGCCGTCGCGGCCGAACAGCCGTTTGCGCGCGACGAGTCGGCCAAAATGGTGCTGACTGAAGACGACGTGCGCGGGCTTGAACCAGGCGCACGCCTGCGCGTCGCGGAGGGCGCGCGCCTGACGCCGCTCGCCGCCGACATCGTGCGCGAACGGCGCATCGAACTCGTCCGGCGTGTACCCCGGCGCGGCGCGCAGCAAACAAAACTCGTCGCCATCGGTGCGGATCACGGCGGCTATCAGATGAAGGAAGAGTTGAAAAACTTCCTGACCGAACTCGGCCACCGCGTCCGCGACTTCGGCACGGACTCGACCGCCGCCGTCGATTACCCGGACTTCGCCCACGCGGTTGCCCGGGCAGTTGCCGACGGCGAAGCCGACCTCGGCATCATCGTGGACGGCGCGGGCGTCGGCTCCGCCATGACCGCCAACAAAGTGCCGGGCGTGCGCGCCGCCGCCTGCTACTCCGTCAAGGTCGCCATCAATTCGCGCGAACACAACGACGCCAACGTCCTCACCCTCGGCAGCAGCACGACAAGCCCCGCCGAGATACGCGACATCGTCCGCGCATGGCTCGCCACCGAGATCAGCGAAGACCGACACAAGCGGCGCGTCGCCAAGATCGAAGCCGTCGAGCGACAATACCGGACGTGAAGGGCAACGGATGATTAAGTCGGCCCGGCAAATCGCGTGGTCGCGGCATAAAGAACATAACCGGCTATGAAAGGCAGCGCACCATGACCGGCGCAGAGATGCAACACGCGATTGAGTTCCTCGCTTAACAAGCAGGCGGAACATGCCGCACGCCAAGCGCAATGAGCGCGGCGCAGCGCGCAGACCAACGCGCAGGTTGCAGAGACAGATAATTTCAGGAGCGGTTGAAAATGTCATACGCAAATAACGGCGAGCTTGAACATCTGGTCGAGCAGATCACGGATGTGATCGTCGCGCGGTTGAACGGCGAGGCGGACGCGCAGGCGGGTTTGTGCGGGTGCGGGTCGGCCTGTTTTAATCGCTGCCCGGAGCGGATGCAGCGCGTGGTGGACGCGGGCGCGGCGCGCATCGGCTTGGTGCTGGGCGAGACGGCGTCGGCGGGCGCGTGGGCGAGTTTTATTGACCACACGTTGCTGAAACCGGAGGCGAGCGAGGCGGACATCAAGCGTCTGTGCGAAGAGGCGGCGCAGTTTCATTTCGCCAGCGTGTGTGTGAATCCGACGTGGGTACGCACGTCGGCGTGTGTCCTGCGCGGCTCAGGCGTGCCCGTCTGCACGGTTATCGGTTTCCCGCTCGGCGCGACGCTCGCCGACGTGAAAGCCTACGAGACGCGGCGCGCGATCTTCGACGGCGCGCAAGAGGTGGACATGGTGATTAACGTCGGCGCTTTGAAGAGTGGCGACGATTGCGCGGTTGAGTACGACATCCGGCAGGTGGTCGAGGCGGCGCACGAGTACGGCGTGCTCGTCAAGGTGATCATCGAGGCGGCGCTCCTGACGGACGACGAGAAGGTGCGCGCCTGTCGCGCGGCCAAGAGTGCGGGCGCGGACTTCGTCAAGACTTCGACGGGCTTTGCGAAAGGCGGGGCGACGGTCGCGGACGTGGCCTTGATGCGGCGCACGGTCGGGGCGGAGATGGGCGTGAAAGCGGCGGGCGGCGTGCGCGGCATAGAGGACGCGCGCGCGATGATCGAAGCGGGCGCGACGCGCATCGGCGCAAGCGTCGGCGTCAAGATCGCGCAGGAAGCGGCGGGCACGAAGCCGGCCGGCGCGGGCGTCGCGGCGTACTGACCGGGCGCGGGGGCGCATGCCCGGTCTATCAGTGGACGACTACGCGCACGCGGAACGAAGCGCGGTGCGGTCGAGCTTAAGAGCGTGGCCGGTTAAGTGGCGCGCAAGGCGCAAGGCAACCGTAGAGTTGCCTTGCGCCTTGCGCGTTCTGCTGCTCGTTGGCCTTCAGTCGTCGAAGCGGTAGCCGATGCCGGCGTTGAACTGGAAGTTGTGGCGCGTGTTGGCCGGGAGCACGAATGGCGCGACCTCCGGCTGGCCCGTAACGGGATTGAGCACGAGACTTGTGCCCGATTGCCGGCCATAGCGGATGATCGTGTCGCCCGCGTCGAAGCGGGTGACGATGTGGCGCGTCGGGTAGAGTTCGAGCACGCCGCCCACATCGAAGGCGAAGTGCGTGGCCCGCTCGAAGTGCGATGCGAACACCGTGCCTGTGTTGGTTGTGTCGAAGACGAGGCGGCCATTGTTGAAACTGATGAAGCCGGGTCGCCCTTTGGCGAAGACGCCCCACTTCTCCCAACGCTTGCCCGCCTTGACGCCGAACTGACCTTGCAGGGCGCGTCCCGCCGCGCGTTGCTCGGCCGAGAAACCGCTGTTGGGGAAGAAGACCGTCTCGGCCTCAAGCCCGATGTGGTCGGTCAGGTTCACGGTGAAGCGGCCGCCGAAGCCCGCCTCCGTCCGGTAGCCGTTGCTCGGCGTAAACGTGATGGCAGAGAAGAGTGCGCCGACTTCGTAACGGGGTGCGTCGTGCTCCTGCGCGTCGGCGCGCCCGGCGAGCGATAGGCAGCATGCGACGAGTGTCGCAAGGGTGAGCAGACTCTTGCTCATAACGGATCGTCTCCTTGTCTGTCTGTTGTCCATTCGTGGGGAGTTGAATTGTCCTGCGCGTGCGCGCCGCTCATTCATTGCGGGGAGGCCGAGCGCGCAGCAGCGCCGGCCAGCCTGAACTTCTTAAGTCTCCGGCGCATGCTTCCTTCCTGCGGCGCTTACTTCTTCGGCAACAGATTCTCCATGCGGTCGGCCGCGCCGATGCGGACGTGTTCGATGTTGTCCGAGATGATGGCGCGCTGCTGCCGTTCGTTGAAGCCCCGGCCCGGTGGCTGCTGCGGCGGCTTGCCGGCGAGGATGTCTTTTAGCCACTTGGTGTCGTCCGGCTCTGCGTCGGCGCTCGTGCGCGCCTTGCGAGCGATCTGTTCTTTGGAAGAGATTTCGGGCGTGTAAGTCGGATCGTGCAGCACCCAGACGTACCACATGCCGCCGTGGCCGATGATGGGCGTACTGGAAATCCACTCGTAATGCTCGCCTTTGAAGTCGAAGCGGATCATGTTGTCCAAGATCATCCCGGTCTTCTGAAAATCGTAGCCGGGGCGCGGCACGAGCGAGAAGATGAAGCGCCCGCGCCCCTGCACGTAGAGCCACAGGAGCGAACCGGCGCAGCCGCGCGCGGGGCGACCGCCCGCGATCAGCCTATCGTTGAGCATGAGCCGATAATCTTTGACCGTTAGCTCGACGCTGTCGGCCGTAAAATCGCGCGGCGCACTCTCCCAGAGCGGGGCGCGGTCGAAAGCTACCTTGACTACGTCCGTGACGCGCACGCCGGTCTGCGGGTTAACGAGCAGATCAAGCTCAAAGGCGTCGCCGTCGTCGAGCGTCTGCGCCTCGGCCGAGCGCGGCAGCGTGGCGGCGCTCAACACAGTCGGCGGGCCGGTCGAACGCGCGCGCGCGCGTAGTTGTTGCTCGAACTCAGGGCTAAGCGGCTTGACCGTGACTTTGAAGCGGCGCGCGGCCGTGAGCGGTTCGACGGCGAGGTCGTAGCCGAAGATGAAACTGCCCGTCGCATCCAAGAGCACGCGATGGATCGTGTTGCGCTCAGCCAGAAGCGCCTGCGGGACGAGCGCCGCCTCGACCTGCGCGAGTTCGCCCGGCGCGGGCGGCGGCGCGGCGCGCTTGGTGACGAGATGAAAGCTGACGTAGCCCGCCTCCGCGAGCGGCACGACCAACTGGCGCTGCGCTGACTGTTGGGCTGTGGCGCTCGCGGCGCACAACAACAGCAAGCCGAGCGCGCGCAAGTTAACGCTCATGCGTAAAGCTCCCTTTGATGACCCGCAACTTCACCTCGCCGGCCGGCTGAAAGCCCGCCAACGCGCTCTGCGCCGCCGGTTCCGCCGCAGCATCCTTGCCGCGCCGGGCCAACTGCGCGCCGTCCGTCTGCAACGTCTGCGCCGCGCGCCGCGCCCGCACATGCTCCCTGCGTGCGACATAGACCGTGCGCGTCACGATCTTCTCCTGCACGACCGGCACTTCGATGACGCGGACGGGCGCAGGCGACTGTGCTGCCTGCGGCGCAGCCGGAAGCTGACCGACGGACGCAGCCCGCAGCGCCAGCACGGACAGGCCGACGAGTGCCAGCGCGACGGCGCACGCGACCGGCACGGGCACATGCAACGTGGTGGTCAACGTGCGTCGTAGCGCCGCGAAGATGCCTGCGCGCCGTGCGCCTGTGTGGACGACGGCGGGCGCGACGTGTGCGGCGTGCGGTTCGTCTTTGAGCGCGTACACACGCGCGGCGAGGCGTGCGTGATAGCCCGGCCAGTAATCTGCCGGCGGCTCGGCGGCGAGTTCGACCTGAGCGCAGGCGCGCAGGAGCGTGGCGAGCGCGAGATACTCGGTCTGACAGGCAGCGCAGTCCGCAACCTCGGCGAGCACACGCTCGCGCGCAGCGGGCGCAAGCTCATTGAAGGCGAGGTCGTTTAACTGCCCTTGTGTCTGTCGGCAATCGTGCATCGTGTTGCTCCGTCAAAGTGTCCTGCGGTCAGTTCTCGCGGGCGGCGCACGGCATTAGGCCCTGCGCCGCGTCTGCCGCATCTGCACCCACGTGCAGGCGCGCGCGTAGTTTCTCGACCGCGCGGAACAGCGCCTTCTTCACCGTGCCCGGCTGACAGCCGAGCGCGCTCGCGATCTCTTCATAGGTCATGCCCTCGTGGTGCTTGAGCAGGAAGACGAGGCGTTGCTGCGTCGGCAACGCCGCAAGCGCGTGCATGACCTCTGCGACGAGCAGTTGATTGTGCAAGGTCGTCTCGGCTGCGCCCTCGTGCGTCGGGGCGTACACGTCCTGCACGGTGCGCGCCGTGAACGTGTCGCTGCGCTGGTGGTTGAGGAAAGTGTTGATCGTGATCTGGCGCAACCATGTGTAGAAAGAGGCTTCGGCGCGAAAGCCGGCGAGGGCGCAGTAGGCGCGCAGCCACACCTCTTGCGAGAGGTCTTCGGCATCGTGCGGGTCGCGGCAGTAGTGGCGCGCGAGCGAATGTATGCGCCGTTCGTAGCGCCCGGCGAGCAGGCAGAAGGCGTCGCGGTCGCCGCCCTGTGCGCGCTCGATCAGTGTGCGCTCGCTCGTTAAGCCTTCAGTCCCCATTAAACTCCTGTCTGCTTCAATAGACACAGGGCGGGCCGTTTTAGTTGGCGGGCGGGTGGAATATTTTTCAGACTGGCGCTGGCGCAACCTGCCGCAGCGAGGTCGCAGTTTGGCGCGCAAACGTGCGCGCCGCGCATCCTTGCGCTTGAAACGCGCGCCGCGTTGCGTCTATGCTGCACACACAAAAAACGCTCTGTCCATGTCCAGTCGTACGGTGAGCAAAAGAAGCCCATGCCCTCGAATCACAACGTTCTGGCGGTTATCCTCGGCGGCGGCGCAGGCACGCGCCTGTTTCCGTTGACGCAACATCGCTCGAAGCCGGCCGTGCCACTCGGCGGCAAGTATCGGCTCGTGGACATTCCGATCTCGAACTGCATCAACTCGGACGTGATCCAGATTTTCGTGCTGACGCAGTACAACTCGGCCAGTTTGAATCGCCACGTCTCGCGCTCTTATCGCTTCTCGCGCTTCTCCGAAGGCTTCGTCGAGATTCTCGCCGCCGAGCAGACGCCGGACAGACCCGATTGGTTTCAAGGCACGGCCGACGCTGTCCGGCAGGTCTTGCCGCACATACACGACTGGAAGATTGACACGCTCCTCATTCTCTCCGGCGACCATCTCTACCGAATGGATTACGAGAAGTTTCTCGCGCGCCACATCGAAACGAAAGCGGACGTGACCGTCTCGGTCATTCCGTTCGGGCGCGCGGCGGCCGAAGAGTTCGGGCTACTCAAGGCGGACGAGTCGGGGCGCATCACGGAGTTCCGCGAGAAGCCAAAGGGTGCAGCCCTCGAAGAGATGCGCGTGGACACGACCGCCTTCGGCTTGAGCGCGGAAGAGGCTGCGAGCCGTCCCTTCCTCGCCTCGATGGGCATCTACGTCTTCAACTACAAGCGGCTCGTCGAACTGCTCTCGCAAGATCCGACGTGGGTTGATTTCGGCCGGCAGGTCATCCCCGCCGCCATCGAGAGCTACAACGTGCAGGCTTATCTGTTCGACGACTACTGGGAGGACATCGGGACGATCAAGGCCTTCCACGCGGCCAACATAGACATGACCGCGATCCTGCCGAAATTCAACCTCTTCAACACCGAAGCGCCGATCTACACGCGCGCGCGCTATCTGCCGCCCTCAAAACTCCATCACTGCGAGATCATAGATTCGATCATCAGCGAAGGCTGCATCCTCAATCGCGCGAAGGTGGTGCGCTCCATCGTCGGCTTGCGCGGGCGCGTCGAACCGGCCGCTTATCTGGAAGAGGTGGTCTTTATGGGGGCGGACGAGTACGAGTCTATCGAAGAGTTGCGCGCGAACCACGCCGCCGGCATACCGCTCAGCGGCGTCGGCGAAGGCACGATCATCCGCCGCGCCATCATCGACAAGAACGCGCGCATCGGCGCAGGCTGCCGCCTCGTCAACGAACGCGGCATAGAGGAAGCTGACAACCCGGACGCCGGCTACTACATACGCGACGGCATCATCATCGTGCCCAAGAACGCGACCGTACCCGCTGGCACGGTCGTCTAGCGAACGGGCGGGCCTGAAGATTAACGGCTCGAATATTAGCGCCCAAAGATGAACGCCCCGTTGCGGCGTCTGGCGCACGCCGCAACGGGGCGTCGGTGTCTTCTGGTAGCTTTAGTGCGCAGCCCGGCCGATTATGGGCGCGCTCGGGTGGCGCACCTTACTTGTATTTCGCGTAGGCCGCGGCCAGCTTTTCGTCGTACTTGTTCTTCTTGAAATCGGGCCCGTTGTAGCGGGCCGCGAGCGCCGCCCACCTGTGTTCGCGCAACTCGTCGTCGATGGCGTTACCCTTGATGTAGTTGCAGAAAGCGTTCAGATGTTCGCCCTCGCTGACCTGCATGGCCTTGTAGAAATCGTCAACGGTGGTGAAGCCGCAGATGGCGAAATTGAAGCCCATGATCTGAAACTTGCCGTAGCTGGCGGACAACAGCGCAGCGTTGCGGTTCAAGGCCATCGCCTCGTTCAAACGCGCCAGTTCGCCTGCGCCGCGCGCGTCCGCGTTCGGCCCTTTGGTGTAAAAGGCGGTCGTCCATTTTTTGTAGCAGATGGTCGGGTGCGACTGCGCGTAAGCCCCTTTGGTGAACTTGTAGAACTGATGGCCTTCAAAGAGCACCTTGACCCGGCCGTCGCTCAAGAAGCCGTCGCCCCGGCTCTCGACTTCGGCGACCGCCTTGATGTCCGCCACGTCGCACTTCAATAGCTTCGCGCCGCTTGATAGTCTACGTCGGTTAGTTTCCCCGGCATGCTCAGCCTCCTAACGCTTGGATTGTTGATTAAAAACTGCGTGAGGCTAACGATTGCGAGGACGGTCGTTAGCATAAAGCACTGCACGAGTGCGCAGAGGGATGCCGACCGGCTGGAAATGTCAATGAGATTTGCCGTTGCGGGCGCGTGTGCGCCCGGCTCAGGGTGCGCTGAACGGGCGACCTTGCAGGACGGGCTTGTTGCGTTGACCGTTGGTGTCGGCCTGCTGCGTCGGGCCATTGGGGTTGAAGATGTAGCTGTCGCGGGCCTGCACGACGAGGTCTGGGCGCATGACGCGCACGCGTATGTGACGACGCTGCCCGACCTGAGCCGGCGTCTTCGGGTAATAGCCGAGGCTGTACTGCCGGCGCAACTCTTCGGCGATAAGCGCGAACGATTGCGCGAGGTTGCGCGTTGTGTCGGCGCGGTAGAGCCGCCCGCCCGTGACGCGCGCCATGTCGTGCAGGTAATGATCCGCGCGCTCGTACTCTGCCGGGCTGCAACCGGAACACGTGCCACCACCACCGCCACCGGCGGGCGGCCACGTGCCGCCCCCACCGCCACCGCCGCCGCCGCGTCGGTTATTACGCCGGCCGCCGCCGCCGAAGATGATCGTGCCGAGGATGTCGGGCAGGCTGATGGAGGGCGACGAATTGCCGCCGCCGCTCGTCGTCCGGCCGGAGTTGGCGTCGTTGTAGGTGTCGTAGGCGATGGGGTAGATGAGCGCGTCGAGTTCTTCGGCGTCGCTCACGTTCGACTCGTAGCTGGCGCGGCGGCTCGAAGTGTCCACGCCGTCGGTGAACAGCACGATGGCTTTGCGCCCGTCAATGTGGTTGAAGCGTTGGTGGATGACGAAGTCAACGGCATCGTAGAGGCTCGTGTTGCCTTCGTTGCGCGTGCGCCTGATGGCGGCGCGCAGGGCGCGGCGGTCGCTCGTCGGCTCGGCCAGCACGTGCACGTCCGTGTCGAAGGCGACGATCATCACGCGATCGTCGGCGCGCAGTTGATCCACGAACGCGATGGCGGCGTCCTGCATCTCTTCGGTCTTGAACTTGGTGGAGGTGCTGTTATCGAGCACGAGCGCGACCGTGAAAGGCTTTTCCACGGCGGCGAAGTAGGCGAGTTGCTGCTCGACGCCGTCCTCGAAGATGCGGAACTCGTCCTGCCGGATGCTGGGCACGTACTTGCCGTCCCGATCCATCACGCTCACAGGGATGGTCACGAGCGTCGTGTTCACGCGCACGACTTCGTTCTCGTCCACCTCGACGGGGCCGTCCGGCTGCGTCTGCCTCTGGCCGGACGTGCGCTCGTTCGAGACGGGCGCACCGCCGAGCACGGGCGGATGGTCGCGGCGCGGCGCGCTGGCGGGCGCGGGATTCGCTGGCGTGTTCGAGTTGTCGGGCTGTGGAACGCGGCGTGCGCGCGTCTGGCCGCGCAACGCGACGGGGCAGAGCAGGGAGAGGAGCAGCAATAGGCCGACGAACTTTCTCATAGCAGACTCCTCGCGGGCGGTACGGACATTTGCAGGCGCGAGCCGTCCGTTTGATGCGCGGCAAACTCAAAAGATGCACGCGAAAATAGAGGGAGAGACGACCGGGCAAGATAATCCCACCCGCTGCCCAAGCCTGCACGACCTTTAGCCTGCACGTCTTTGGCGCAAAAGCATGATTTTGGCTCAGGACGGCCCGCGTTGGAGCGCGTTCCAGATGAAGGGGAACGTGCCCCACGTCTGGCCGCGGTGCTGCGGGCGGAAGCCGAAGAGGACGACGCGCCCCTGTCCGAGCGCGACCTCGGCGAGCGCCACCTTGCCCGCCAGATACTTTTCGCCGAGCAGCCAGCCGGAACGCAGCACGTCTTTGTCGGCGTAGCGCGCGACGACGCGCACACGCCCCGCGCCGTCGTCGCGCACGTCGAAGGCGGAGCTATTGATGAAGTAGGCATCCACGTCGCGCCCGAAGCCGCGCGCGAGCGGGTGCGCGTTGTCCACCGTCAGCCGCAGGATCGAGCCGGGACAGTAGAACTCCGACGACTTGACGCCTTCGAGCACGTTTTTGAGCGGCAGGTTGAAGCGTTTGATGGCCAACTCCGTCGCCGCATCGAAGCAGACGAGCGTGCCGCCCGCCTCGACGAAACGTTGTAAGGCCGTAACGCCGCCGTCGCCGATGCCGCCCGCGAACTCTGCCGGGTAGCGTTCCTGCGCGTTGCCCTCGACGATCTCACGCAGGCGCATCGAAGGCAGCACGATCACGTCGTACTGCGCGCGCAGGCTGCCGGCGCGCACGTCCGCGTCGCGCAGCGTCCGGTACGGCACGTTGAACGTGTCGAAGACGTAGCGCGTCCAGCCTTCGTCCATCGAAGCCGTCCAACTGCGATAGAGCGCCACGCGCACGGGGCGCGATACGGGGTTGGCAATGGGTGAACCTTTGCCCTGCCGGAGCGGCAGACTCAGGTCGCGGCGCACGTCCTGTTCATCCTTGATGAGCGTCAGTCGTCTCTGCGCGGCGGGTTCGTCTATGCGAATCCAACGGGCTTCGAGACCAATCTGCATCGGCAGCGTCCAGCCGGCCACGTCGTAAGGGCGCTCGGCCTCGCCGTTCGCGGTCAGGCGCGTGGGGTAGGACTGCCGCTCAAAGAGGGCACGCACGTTCGCGGCGTAAGGCTGCGAGAGAAAGACGAGATAGCTGCCGGCGGGGGCTTCCCGCGCGTCGGGCAGTTGCCCTTCGGGCCGGCTCAGATCGAAATCGCGGACGTGCAACTCCTTGTCCATGCGCGCGACCTCGACGCCCTGTGCCACGAGCGCGCCGATCAGCTTCGCCACGTTCTCGTCCTTGCCCTGCCCGGCTTCGATCAGGTAGGCGAGCGAACCGGCCTCCGAGTCAACGGCGCTGCGCCCCAAGCCGTAGAAGTTGCGCAGGTAGCGCGTCCGGTACTGCGCGGCGAGCGAGAGGATGCCGCGCGCCGCGATCATCTCAAGTTTCATGATGTCGCGCGGTCGCCACTTGCCGCCCGGCCAAGGGTCTGGAAAGTTGGTCGTCGGATACTTCGGCAGCGCCGAGTCCATGCCGCGCGTTGAGGAACGCGCAAGCTGCTCTCTGGTCACGGTCGCGGGCGTCATCAGGCGCGCGCTCGCGGCTTCGGTCAGGATGCCGACGGAGTTGTGAAAATAGGGCGCGGTGCGAAAGCCGCCGTGCCACCATGTATCGTAGAGCGCGTTGGTGATGACGCCTTGCAGCCCGGCCGCCTGCTCGTCGGCGGCGATCTTGTGCCCGATGAGACCGACTTCGCGGAGCAAAAGCGGCGCGATGTTCGGATTCGGCGGATCGAAGAAGGGCGGGACGAAGAAGCGCGAACTGGTCTGCCCCTGTTGATGTACGTCGTAGACGATCTGCGGAAACCACTCCTGCCACAACAGCCGCGTCACGCTCTGCGTCTCGACAAGGTTGAGCATGAACCAGTCGCGGTTGTCGTCGTGCCCGGCGTAGTGGTGATAAAGCTCCGGCGGGTCTGAGCCTTCGTAGGGCGTGCCGAGCGTCTTGCGATACCAGTCGGCGACGATATCTATACCGTCGGGGTTGGGCGAAGGGATGAGCAGCAGAATGACGTTGCGCAGGATGTTGCGCGTCTCTTCGTCCTGCGCCGCCGCGAGTTCATAAGCAAGCTGCATGGACATCTGCGAGGCGACGATCTCGGTCGAGTGGATCGAGCAGGAGATGGCGACGACCGCGCGCCCCTCGCCGATCAGCCGCTCGCGCTCGGCTGCGTCGCGCACCTTGCGCGGGTCGGCCAGCCGCCGTTGCATCTCTTGGTAGTTCGCCAGATTGCGTATATTCTCAGGCGCGCTGATGAAGGCGACGATGAGCGGGCGGCCCATGCTCGACTGCCCGATGGTTTCGACGCGCACGCGGTCGCTCGCCTGATCGAGGCGCGCAAAGTAATTTCTGATCTGCGTCCAATCGGCGATGGTGCGGTCATCGCCGGGCGTGAAGCCGAGCAAGGATTGCGGGCTGGGCGGCGCGGCGGTGGTTTGGGCGGGCGCGCGCCGCCGCTGCGCACATACATCGGGCGACGAGCCACAGGCCAGCAGGAGCACGAGCGCGACACAGACGAGCGGCGCGAGTCTAAGCGGATGACGAGACATTCTGAATCTCTTTCAGCAAACGTGGTTGAAGATAAGGTCGAGCAGCAGCGTGCTTCGGGCGCAGAGTCTAGCACAGACGCGGGGCACTCGCGCGGCGGCCGGCTGCGCTACTGGTGGTCGTTCACGGTCGCTGCGCTGCTCCTGTTGATCATCGCGCCGCCCGTGCTTCTGGTCGGGTGGCTCACGGGCCGGCGCGCACAGGTGGTCTATCCGTGGGCGGACTGGGGCGGGCGCATGTGGCTGCGTTTGAGCGGCATGGAGGTGCGCGTGCGCGGGCTGGAAAATCTCGATCCGCAGCAGACCTACATCTTCGCCGCGAATCACCGCTCTTACCTGGACACCGCGACGCTCTTTTGCTACACGGGCCGGCGCGTCGGGCTGCTGGCGAAGAAGGAGCTATTGAAAGTGCCGATCTTCGGCTACGGCATGGGCTACGTGAACATCATGGCGATTGACCGCTCGAACCGCGCGCGGGCGCTTGAGACCGTGCGCGCCGCGACCGAGCGCATACGCGGCGGCGTCTCGTTCGGCGTCTTTGCCGAAGGCACGCGCGCGCTGCCCGGTCAACTGCTGCCGTTCAAAAAAGGCGCGTTCTACATGGCGCGCGACGCAGGTGTGCCGGTCGTGCCCGTCGCCATCAAACATACGGACAAGTTGATGGGTAAGGGCACGGGCCGCCTCCACCCGGGCGTGATCGAGATGGTGCTGCTCCCGCCGATCCCGACCGCAGACCGCACCACCGACGAAGACATCAAACGCCTCGCCGAAGAGACGCGCGACCGCGTCGCAGCGGAGTTAAGAGAGCAGAGGTCAGCGGTTAGAGGTTAGTAAAGGTCGTTCAGCAATCTCAGTCCGCGCACAGGGCGGAGAAAAACTAACTAAATCCGCTTACGGCGAACGGCGTCTTATTACTGACCTCTGACCTTTGCTCCTTACTGTGGCGGCTTTTTCTTTGCAGGCGTTGGCGTTGGCGTCGGCTGCGCGCTGGGTGCGGGCTTCGGCTCGGTCATGTCGCCGGGCGTGCCTTCTTCGACGATGCGGACTTTGGCTTTATAGCGTTCGTAGTCGTTGAAAGTGATGCGCAGGCGTATGTGTACGACCTGCCCGCTCGGGAAGACGAGTTGATCGTCGGCATAGGTGTAGGTCGGAAACCAGTATTTGCCGTCGATCTGTTCGCGGTAGGTTTCGAAGACGGGGAAACGCTGCTGCCCTTCGGGCACGCCCTTGCCGCGCACCTTTACGATCTGCAAGTCCTGATCGTCCACCCAGATGCGCCCCTGAAAGAAACGCTCCTTGACCTTCTTCGGATCGGGCAGCACTTTGGGCCCCACGTCGAAGACGTAGAGGTCTAGCTCGTCAATCTTCTCTTTGCCGAGATAGTTGAAATTGTACTGCGGGAGCTTGTGCGCTTCGAGCGCGAAGGTCTCGACGCCGCTCAGGTCTTCGAGGTCTTCGGGCGTGAGCGTGATCTCTTGAAGGGTCGGCAGCGGGAAACTGAGAATCTTCTCGAAGCGATGCGCGCTGTCGTCGAAAGAGAAGCGCGAAACGCGGTGATACTCGCCCGTGATCTGCCCGCCCCAGCCGATGGTCTGCACGACGGCGTCGCGTTTGAAACCGTAGTTGTTGAGCGCCACGCGGAACTGCGTCTCTTTCCCGGTGAAGGCGTGGACGATGCGGTCAATCTCCGCCGCCGGCAGCGGCACATTGCGCACGTGCGACTCTTCCGGCTTCTGTGCCGCCGCGCCGGCACACAACGCAAGGGCCGCAACAACGGCCCCCAACAGCAATCTTAGAGAGCGTTTCATAGCGTTTTTCGTGGGAGTTTGCGCGCGTCCTTAAGCGACCCTAGCGCTGAGCGACCCTGCTTGTGAAGACCTAAGATGCCCCGCCCCTACCGAGGTGTTGCCAGCGAACAGCAGGCGTTAGACAGGGAAAAGTGGGGCGGGCAGAGAGCTACCGCCCTGCCTGCTCAGCCCACGAACTCGACCTTGACGCGTTGCGGGATGATGCCGCGCTCCGCGCCCTCGTCCAGCAGGCGCTCGACGGCCGCGCGCCCGCGCTCCGTATAGTCGAGCGTCAATTCGTTGACCCACATGCCGACGAATCGATCCGCTAACTCCGGCTCCATGTCGCGGGCAAACTGCAAGGCGTATTCGAGCGCGTCGGCGCGGTGGTCGAGCGAGTAGCGGATCGAATCGTGCAAGTAGCGCGAGACTTCGCGCATCAGTTCCGCGCCCAGATCGCGCCGGATCACGTTGCCGCCCATCGGCAGCGGCAGCCCCGTCCGCGCGTGCCACCACTCGCCGAGGTCTATGACCTTATGCAAGCCCAACTCCTGATAGAAAAGCTGGCCCTCGTGAATTAACAGCCCCGCGTCTGCCCGCCCCTCCTGCACGTGCCTGATGATCTGATCAAACGGCACAACTTCATACTCGAAATCCGGGTTGAAGATACGCAACGCCAGAAAGGCGCTCGTGAGTTTGCCCGGCACGGCCACTTTGAGCCGCGCGAGGTCTTCGGCCTTGACCTGTTCGTGCGCGACGACGATGGGGCCGTAGTTGTCGCCGATGCTCGCGCCGTGCGGCAGCAGCGCGTACTTGTCGGCCACGTAGGCGTAGGCGTGAAAGCTGATCGCGGACACGTCGTAGACGCCGCGCATGGCCTTTTCGTTCAACGTCTGTATGTCTTCGAGCACATGCTCGAAACGCAGGTTGCCGGTGTCGAGTTTGTGCGTCGCCAGCCCGTAGAACATGAAGGCATCGTCCGAGTCGGGCGAGTGGGCGACGGTGATGGTGCGTTTATCGGTTGCGGTGGTCATAAAAGAAGCGGCGGCGCAGGCTCGGTTTGCGCCGCTAAGCGAGCCGGCCGTAATAGAGTTTCGTGTCGTACTCGATTGTAACGCGCCCGGCGCGCTGATGTAAGTCGAAGATGCGGCGCAACTCTGCGAGCATCGGTTCATGTTCAGGCTGCCCCGCGAGCGGCACGTAGGACGACGAGAGCAAACGCCCGCGCACGCCTTCGTAAGCACAGACCTGCTCGTTAGCAAAGCTGCGCTGTTTGTATGCGCCCGCGAAGAAGCTGGCGATCTTTTCTTCGGGCAGTTGCTCGCAATTGACCTGCGCGTAGTCCGTGCCGAATTTGCGGAGCAGTGCTTCGTAGTCGCGCAGAAACGGGGTCGAATCCAACCGGCGCATGTTCCACACGAGCA
Source organism: Pyrinomonadaceae bacterium (assembly GCA_036389375.1). Taxonomy (GTDB): domain Bacteria; phylum Acidobacteriota; class Blastocatellia; order Pyrinomonadales; family Pyrinomonadaceae; genus QHXQ01. The sequence continues at coordinate 17,922 of DASVQA010000145.1, forward strand.
CGACTGCGCCGCCCGGTTTCAGTATGCGTTTGAACTCGCGCCGCGCCCCGTCGGCGTCGAACCAGTGAAATGCCTGTCCGGCGGTGACGAGGTCAACGCTCAGGGCCGGGAGCGTCGTCGCCTCGGCCGTCGCGGCGACGCTCTTGAAGTTCGGATAGCCTTGCAACAGTTCTTCGGCCGCCGCGCGCATCGCCGCGTTCGGCTCGACGCCAAAGACCGTCGCGCCTTGCGCCAACAACAACTCTGACAGAATCCCTGTGCCCGAACCGACATCGGCCACGACCGACGCTGCGTTGAGCGCGAGTTCAGAGCGTAAGAAGTCCGCGACGGCACGCGGATAATGCGGCCGGTAAGCGATGTAGTTCGCCACCCGCTCGTCAAAGCGCCGGATCGAATCTCTGGCCGTCGTTTCAATCATCAAATTCTTTGCGCCCTCTCTTTGCAGCTTTGCGTGAGGACTCGCTTCGGTCAAGTAATAAGCTCACGCAAAGCCGCAAAGAGTAGCTAGGCAGCAGATAGTTCCGCGACGGGCCGGTAGAGCGTGTCGCGTTCGACGGGATCGAAGCCCGCGTCGCGGATGAGCGCGGCGATCTCGTCTTTCGTCATGCGGACTTCGTTGCCCATCTCGACCGAGTAGCTTTCGGTCAACTCGCCGCCCTCCGTGATCGTACCGTCCACGTCGTTTGCGCCGTAATGGAGCGCGACCTGCGCGAGCCGCTTGCCGAGCATGACCCAGTAGGCTTTGATGTGCGGGAAGTTGTCGAGCATAAGCCGCGCAACCGCCATCGTCTTCAGCGAGTCAACACCGGAGGGGCCCGCGAGATGCGCGAGCTTCGTGCCCGGCGGATAGAAGGCGAGCGGGATGAAGCACTGGAAGCCGCCCGTCTTGTCCTGCTGCTCACGCAGACGGATGAGATGATCCACGCGGTCTTCGATTGATTCGATGTGCCCGTAGAGCATCGTCGCGTTCGTCTTGAGACCCGCCGCGTGGACTTGACCGGCCAGATCGAGCCAGCGCGCGGCGTCAGTCTTGTGCGCGCAGATGGCGGAGCGCGTCGGCTCGCGGAAAATCTCCGCGCCGCCGCCGGGACACGAGTCCATGCCGGCCGCCTTTAACTGCGCGATCACGTCGGCGTCCGCCAGTTTGTAGAAGTGCGCCATGTGATCAAGCTCGACCATCGTGAACGCCTTCAGGTGCAGGCGCGGATAGGCGCGCTTCAGACTGGCCAGCAAATCTGTGTAGTAAGAGAACGGCAGCTTCGTGTTCAAACCGCCGACGATGTGCAACTCGGTCGCCCCTTCGGCCACGGCCGCGCCCGCGATCTTTAACGCCTCTTCGACGTTGTGCGTGTAAGCATCGGGCTGGCGCGGCGTGCGATAGAAGCCGCAGAATTTGCAATCGGCATAACAGACGTTCGTGTAGTTGAAATGGCGATTGACGTTGTAATAAGTCCGCCGCCCGTGCAGCCGTCGCCTGATGGTGTCGGCCAGTTTGCCGAGCGCGCTCAGGTCATCGGTCGCGTAGAGCGCCAGCCCGTCGGCGTAAGAGAGTCGTTCGCCCGCCGCGACCTTCGGGGCCAGCGCATTAAGTTTTGGATCGTGTGAAAATTGCATGACTACGGTTTCGAGTCCTCAACTCCCGAAGCTGAAATAACGCCACAGCACCGCGCCGCCGAACGTGGCGAACAGCAGGAGGCTCACGAACGCGTTCGTCGTAAAGAACGCCGCGTTCAAGCGGCTTAAATCGTCGGCGCGCACGAGTCGGTGCTGATAGACGAGCAGCAGGGCCGTCGTGACGACGCCGACGAGCGCCAGCGCGCCGAGGTGCGTCAGCAAGTATAACCCGACGAGCGCAGCGAACGCGCCCGCGTGCAAGAGTCTTGCGGCCCAGAGTGCGCGCGCGATGCCGAGCCGCGCGGGCAGCGAGCGCAAGCCTGCGTTGCGGTCGAAGTCGTAATCCTGACAGGCGTAGAGCACGTCGAAGCCGGCCGTCCAAAGCAGCACCGTGAGCGAGAGCAGCAGCGGCACGGCGCTGTCGAGCGTCCCGCGCACAGCGATCCACGCACCCGTCGGCGCGATGCACAGACACCAGCCGAGAACTAGGTGCGAGAGCGACGTGAAACGCTTCGTGTACGAGTAAAGGAGGACGCTTAAGAGCGCGACGGGCGCAAGCAGGAGCGTCAGCCGGTTGAGCATCGCGGCAGCGAGAAAAAAGAGCGCGGCGGCCGTCGCTGTAAAGAGCCAGACGAATTTGCGCGAGAGCAGCCCGGCGGGCAACGCGCGCATGCGCGTGCGCGGGTTGGCGGCGTCGAACGCCTGATCCGCCAGCCGATTGAAGGCCATGGCGGTCGAGCGTGCGCCGACCATCGCCGCCGTGATCCAGAGCAGTTGCCACCAGGAGGGCAAGCCCCGCGCGGCCAGCACCGCGCCGAGCAGCGCGAACGGCAGCGCAAACAGCGTGTGCTCGATCTTGATCATTTCGAGCGTCGTGCGTATGTCGCGCCCTGCGTTGGAGATTTTAACGACCATCGGAAATGTGATTCGCGCCGCGCCCGCAATCGTCAGTCAAATGACCTTGAGCGGCCGAACGCGTAACGATAAGGCAAACGCGGGGCCGGCGCAAAATGGCGGGCGGACGCTGGCTAGACGGCGGCCCAGCTTTGCAAACTGCCATCGGTGCTGCGCGCTGGTCGCAGTCTGCCAAGCTGGAAAGAAGAAGCCGCACGCAAAGGCGCAAAGAAGGGCCCAAAGGAGTTGCATGATTCTCTTCGCGCTCTTGTCTTTGCGGCTTTGCGTGCGCTTAATCGCCTTCGATGGCGGCGGGTTCACTGATGGACGCGTCGCCGCGCCACTGTGTCGCGCTTGAGTGTGGGATGCCAAACTGGTCTAGGATGCGGAAGACGAGGTGATCGACCAGCTCAAGGATCGTCTGCGGGCGATGATAGAAGCCGGGGCTGGCGGGAAGTATGCGCGCACCCGCCCGCGCGAGGCGCAGCATGTTCTCAAGGTGGATCGCGTTATAGGGCGTCTCGCGCGGCACGATGACGAGCTTGCGCCCTTCTTTCAGCGTCACGTCCGCCGCACGATGGATCAGGTTCGTGCCCGCGCCCGATGCGATTGCGCCGAGCGTGCCCATCGAGCAGGGCACAATGACCATGCCGACCTGCGGGTGCGAGCCGGAAGAGGGCTTCGCCGCCATGTTGTCCAGCCGGTGCAGCCGGATGAATTTCGACTCCGGCGCAAGCCCCAGCCACTCGTTGAGCGCGCGCTCGTCGCCATGTCGCAGGTTCGCGCCCAACTCGACCTGCGCGACGAGTAGCGCCGCCGCCGACATGATCAGATTCACGCGCTCGACCACGCCGCTCGCCGCCAAATGGACGAGCGTGCGCTGCGCGTAGAGCGCGCCAGATGCTCCGGTAATGCCGACGGTCAATTCCATGATACGTGAAACGCTTTGGCCGGCCCGCGTCGGCTTAATGCACGCGGACTTGGTCATGGTAAAGCAAAAGGGCGCTGACCGCTATGACGCAATGCCCATCTTGCGCAAGCGTAAACGCTCGAACTTCGGGCGCGCTCTCGTTCGATGCTAAGATGAGTCGCGCTCGCGGGCGCGAACTTTAAGGGCGTAAAGTTGTCAGCATGGACTTGCAGGCTATCGAACAATTATTGCACGCGCACAAGCGCGGCGAGTTGAATACGGCGGACGCGGCCCGCGCGCTCGGCGCGCTGCACTTCGAGGACATAGGGCACACGCGCGTGGATCATGCGCGGGCGACGCGGCAGGGTTTTCCCGAAGTGGTCTTCGGGGCGGGGAAGACGCGCGCGCAGGTCGTGGAGATCGTCGAACGGCTCGTGGCGCGTGCGCCAAATGTGCTCGTGACGCGCACGGATGCGGCCACGTTTGGCGAGGTGCGCAACGTCGTGACCGACGCCGAGTGGCACGAGGCCGCGCGGCTCATCCGCATCTGGCGCGACCGCAGCGAACGCGGCACGGGCGAGATCGGCATCGTCACGGCGGGCACAAGCGACATCCCCGTGGCCGAAGAGGCCGCGCTCACCGCGGAGGCGATGGGCAACCGCGTCGCGCGCATCTGGGACGCGGGCGTGGCGGGCATCCACCGCCTTCTCGCCGAGCGCGAACGGCTGCGCGCTTTCCGAGTCGTCGTCGTCGCGGCGGGGATGGAAGGGGCGCTGCCTTCAGTCGTCGGCGGTCTGGTCGGCGTGCCCGTCGTGGCCGTGCCGACGAGCATCGGTTACGGTGCGTCGTTCGGCGGCGTGGCGGCGCTCTTAGGCATGCTCAACTCGTGCGCGTCAAACGTCACGGTCGTTAATATAGACAACGGTTTCGGCGCGGGCTTTGTCGCCAGTCTGATCAATCGCCGCTGGGCCCCAGAAGAAACGACGAACGTCGAGTGATGAACGATGAGTGATGAGCGATGACTAAACAGCACCGCGCGATCCTTTTGTCCTTCATCATTCTGCATTCATCGGTCTGCGTTCTCCTCACGGCCTGCGGCCCGCGTCGCACGCCCGACCTGGCGCGCATCTTTGCGGCCACCAAAGCGCGCACCGGCAAGCCGCCCGTCATCGTCATCCCCGGCATACTCGGCTCGCGGCTCGTCAATCGCAAGACGGGCGAAGTGGTCTGGCCTTCAGCCTTCCGCTCGGACGTGGACGGGCTGGGGCTGCCGCTCTCGCCCGACCTTGCAGCGAACCACGACGATCTCTTTCCCGAACGCATCATCGAGACGGCGAAGCTGGCCAAGTACGCGCCCGAAGTCTACGTCTACAATCAACTGCTCGACGCGCTACGCACCTACGGCGGCTACCGCGACGGCAACTGGGACGACCCCGGCCCCTCAGGCGATCACGATACGCTCTACATCTTTGCCTACGACTGGCGACGCGACAACGTCGAGACGGCGCGCATGCTCGTCGGCAAGATCGCGGCGTTGAAACAGAAGCTCAAACGGCCCGACCTGCGTTTCAACATCATCGCGCATTCGATGGGTGGCCTCGTCGCGCGTTACGCCGCGCGCTACGGCGACGCTGATCTGCCCGCCGGTTTCGCCCCACCCACTGTCACCTGGGCCGGCGCGCGCGACATCAACAAGATTTTCATGTTCGCCACGCCGAACGAAGGCTCGATGGATGCGCTCGCCACGCTGCTCAGAGGTTATTCCGTCAACGAAGGCTTGCGCCCGCACCTGCCGCTGTTCAAGAAATTTTCGCGCGAGGACATCGTCACCACGCCGGCCGTCTTTCAACTGCTGCCGCACGCAGGCGGCGCGCGCTTTCTCGATGAAAACCTCGCCCCGCTGACAGTTGATCTCTACGATCCGGCCACTTGGCGACAGTATCGCTGGTCGGCTCTGCACGAGCCGGACTTTCGCACGCGCTATGCCGCCGGGCAGGTGCGCGACGAGAACGCGCTGCGGCCGGCGGGCAAACTCGAAACGCTCGATGCTTATCTCGCTGCGGTGCTGGCGCGCGCGCGCCGCTTCCACGAGGCGCTCGACATAACGCCCGGCACGCCGTCGCCCGTGCCGCTCTACGCCTTCGGCGGCGACTGTGAAGAGACGCTCGCCGCGCTCGTCATTACGCGCGACCGCAAAAGCGGTGACTGGCTGACCCTGACCGCGCCGCGCACGCTGCGCACAGGCGCAGGGCGCACGCTGACACGCGCCGAAGTCCTGCGGGCGATGTACGAGCCGGGCGACGGGCGCGTCACGCGCGACTCGCTCTTAGGCGCGCATCTCGGCGCAGAGCGGCGCAGCCCACTCTTCGACACGCCGCTTCCGCTTGCCTACGCGCTTTTCATCTGCGACCTGCACAGCCAGCTACAGAACAACAAGACGCTGCAAGACAACGCGCTCACGCTGCTCGTCAATGAAGTGATGAATTAGAGTGGTTTGAAAGGGCGAGAGCGCGGCATGTAATTGCACGCGCTCCCGGTAGTTCAGTCGCGTTTGCGCGACCTTTGTCATCAGGTTCTTGCCGCTTACAGCCCCGCGAGCGCGAGTTCCTGTACGCGGCGGGCGACTTCATCGAGGCCCACGTCCAGCGTCTCCTTCGTCGCGCGCTGGAACAGTTCGACCGCGCCGGTCGTGATCTTCTTGCCGACGGTGATGCGGTAGGGCACGCCAATCAAGTCCGCGTCCTTGAACTTCACGCCCGCGCGCTCGTCGCGGTCGTCCAAAAGCACTTCGAGACCGGCGCGCTGCAACTCCTGATAAAGTCGCTCGCCCGCCTCTTTCATCTCCGGCTGCTTGGTGTTCGTAACAGTCACAACGACATCGAAGGGCGCTATCGCGCGCGGCCAGATGATGCCGTCCGCGTCATGGTGCAACTCAATCGCCGCCGCCATGATGCGCTCGACGCCGATGCCATAGCTGCCCATGATGATCGGCACTTCCCTGCCATTCTGATCAAGCACGCGCGCGCCCATTGACTCGGAATACTTTGTGCCTAGCTTGAAGATGTGCCCGATCTCCAAAGCCTTGAAGACTTCGAGCGTGCCCGCCTCGCAGTTCGGACACCGCTCGCCCGACGCGACCGTGCGCAGGTCGGCCCAACTGTCCGGCTTGATGTCGCGCTCTATGTCCACGCCGCGCAGGTGATGGTCATCCTTGTTCGCGCCGGTCGTCATGTTCGTGCGCCCTTTGAGCGCGCGGTCGGCAATGATGCGGACATCTTTCACGCGCTGTTTTGCGCCGACGCCGCCGAGGCTGCCCGCGCTCGCGCCGAGCAGCGCACGTATCTCTTCCGGTTGCGCGGGCCGCACATCCGACGCGCCGATGTTGTCGGCCAGTTTCGTCTCGTGCAACGAATGGTCGCCGCGCAGCAGCGCGAGCACGGTGAACGCCGCGTTTGTGTTAGCGTCGGTCGCCACATAGACGAGCGTTTTGATCTGGCGGTCGGCACTTGCGCCGCCGGGGAACGTCGTCAAATCTTCAATGGTGCGGACGCCCGGCGTGGGGAACTCTTCGGGCGCGCTCAAACTCGACGGCTCGTCCGTGATGGCGTCGAGCTTTGAAGTCGCTTTCTCAAGGTTCGCTGCGTAGCCGCAAGCCTCGCACGTAGCGATCAGGTCTTCGCCCGCATCCGTCTTGACCATGAACTCGTTCGACGCCGAGCCGCCCATCGCGCCGGATGAGGCTTCGACGATGGCGAACTTCAGGCCACAGCGCGTGAAGATTTTGATGTAAGCCGCACGTTGATCCTCGAAGGATTTATCGAGACCTGCCTGATCCACGTCGAACGAGTAGGCGTCTTTCATGATGAACTGCCGGACGCGCAGGACGCCGCTCTTGGGGCGCGCTTCGTCGCGGAACTTGGTCTGAATCTGATACCAGACCTGCGGCAGTTGTTTATAAGAGCGCAACTCGTGGCGCGCAATCGAAGTGAAAATCTCTTCGTGCGTCATGCCGAGGCAGAGGTCTGCGCCCCGGCGGTCTTTGAGGCGAAACATGTTGTCGCCCATCACCGTCCAGCGCCCCGACTCTTCCCAAATCTCGCGCGGGTTCAAGGCGGGCAGAAAGAATTCCTGCCCGCCGATGGCGTTCATCTCTTCGCGGATGATCTGCTCGATGCGCTGGCGGACGCGTTGCGCGAGCGGCAGCAGCGAATAGATGCCAGCGGCGAGTTGGCGCACCATGCCGGCGCGCAGCAGGAGTTTGTGCGAGACGACCTCGGCATCGGCCGGGTCTTCGCGCAACGTGGGAATGAAAAACTGTGACCAGCGCATGAAAGTTTGCCTCTGTCTCCTTGGCTGCAAAAGCTTGCTCGTAAAGGAACGGGCATTGTCGCGCACGCACGCGGCGCAAGGCAAATGCCCGCCGCCGCAACGCAGTTGCCGGTTGGCCTCGTTGCGTCGCTTGGAATGCGTGAGTTAACATCGCTCGAACACGCACCACTTAATCGCTGGCTCAGATGAAGACCGCGCCTGACTTTGGAGGAGAAAGCCATGACCGACCGCAGGAACGCGCCGCTGGCCGCCGTTGACCCTGTCATCAGCCGCGCGATTGATGACGAAGTCGCCCGTCAGGCCGAAGGCTTGGAGTTGATTGCTTCGGAGAATTTCGTGAGCGAAGCCGTGCTCGAAGCGATGGGTTCGGTCTTTACGAACAAGTACGCGGAAGGCTACCCGAAGAAGCGCTACTACGGCGGCTGCGAATTCGCGGACGTGGTCGAGCAGACGGCGATTGACCGCGCGAAGGAACTGTTCGGCGCAGACCACGCCAACGTCCAGCCGCATAGCGGCGCGCAGGCGAACATGAGCGTCTATCTCGCCGCCATCTCTTACGGCGATCAGATTCTCGGCATGAACCTCTCGCACGGCGGGCATCTGACGCACGGGCATCCGTTGAACTTCTCCGGTCTCAGTTACAAGGTCGCCGACTACGGCGTGGCGCGCGAGACGGAGCAGATTGATTACGACGAGTTGCAACGCCTCGCCGAAGAACACAGACCGAAGCTGATCGTCTGCGGCGCGAGTGCCTATCCGCGCACGATTGATTTTGCGCGCATCGGCCAGATCGCGCAGAGCATCGGCGCGCGTGTCATGGCCGACATCGCGCACATCGCCGGGCCGGTCGCTGCCGGCCTGCACCCTTCGCCCGTGCCGCATGCCGACTACGTCACGACGACGACGCACAAGACGCTGCGCGGGCCGCGCGGCGGGCTGATCCTCTGCCGTGCAGAGCACGCGGCGGAAGTGAACAAGAAACTGTTCCCCGGCGTGCAGGGCGGCCCGCTCGTCCACATCATCGCGGCCAAGGCGGTTGCGTTTGGCGAGGCCTTGCAGGCGGATTTCAAGGAGTACCAGCGACAGGTTCTAGCCAATGCAAAGGCGCTCGCGGGCGAACTGCAAGCGCAGGGCCTGCGCATCGTCTCCGGCGGCACGGACAATCATCTCGTGCTGGTTGACGTGTTCCTCGACGGTCGAGGCGTCACCGGCAAAGACGCCGAGAAGGCGCTCGAAGCCGCGCGCATCACGGTCAACAAGAACACGATCCCGTTCGACACCAACAAACCCTTCGTCACTTCCGGCATCCGGCTCGGCACGCCTGCGCTCACCACGCGCGGCATGGGCACGGCCGAGATGCGCGAGGTCGCACAACTCATCGCCGCCGTCCTGCACGAACCGCAGTCCGAAGCCGTGCGCGACAAGGTGACGCAACAGGTGCGCGAACTCGCCGCCCGCTTCCCGCTCTACCCGCAAAGGCTGAAGCGGCGACCCGAAATGGAAGCGATGGGTGCGGACTAACAGCCTGAAGCGATGCAGAACATGAAGAGAATGATGCTGAATAAGCGTGTGTCGGTCTGTCTGTTGTGCGTCGCCCTTGTGGGCGCGTGTGCTTTGTCGTCTGCGGCGGCGGTCGGGGCGGAAGACGATGCGGCTAGTCGCCAACTCATCAGCGAGGGGTTGGGGCTGGGGAGCGTCTATGTCTGGCATTCGATGTTGGACGACGTGGTGGCGGTTTACGGGAAGGACTACGAACTCGTGCCGCACGGCGAGCAGGCGGACGAGATCAGGTACGCGCAGTTGGGCCTCTCCTTCTACTACTGTCGCGCCGACCAGCAGAAGCGCATCTTCGACATAGAATGTCGCGCGCCCTTCAATGGCTTCACCGCCAGAGGCATCGTGCTGGGCGAGAGTACCCTGCGCGACGTGTTCAAGGCTTACGGGCAGACAGAAGCGCACAGCACCCCGAATGATGAAGCAGCTTCGGTTTACGAATACCCCGGCATCAAATTCCACGTCGAGCGCAAGGGGACAGAGGCAGATAGCCCCAAACGGCTGTTGAGCCGGAAAATCATGGCCATTGAGATCATCACCAGCCGGAGCGGCGCGGACTGTCTTGAGTCGAACCTCAAATGAACACGAGCGCATAGCTAATGCGGTTCACGTCAGAACAGCAGGCTGCGCGTAGTTCCTCCCGGCGCGCGTCTAACCAGCCTCGTTCCTGTATAATCTAACGTATGGAAGAAATCTTCGGGCGCGCGGGTCTGATCGCGCGCGCGCATCCTGAATATGAGTATCGGCCCGGCCAGATAGAGATGGCAGAAGCGGTGCTGCGCGCGTTTGAGGAGCGCCGTCATCTGATCGTGGAGGCGGGCACAGGGACGGGAAAGACGCTCGCGTATCTTGTGCCGGCGGTGGCGGCGGCGCTGGGGCGCGGCGGTCGCATCGTTATCTCGACCGGCACGAAGAATCTGCAAGAGCAGTTGATGGAGAAAGATATTCCGTTCTTACAGCGCGTGCTGCCGAAGAAGTTCACGGCCGCGTACATGAAGGGCCGCAGCAATTACGCCTGTCTGCAACGCATCAAACGCGCCGAGCATGCGCCCGTGCTCGAAGGCTTGGACGACGTGGATCACTTCGACGAGGTGCGGCAATGGGCGCGCGATTCCGGCACAGGCGACCGCGCCGAGTTGACCGAGCTACCCGAGAACCTCACATTCTGGCGACACATCGATGCGCGCTCCGAGACCTGTCTCGGCCAGAAGTGCCCCGACTATGAGCCGTGCTTCATTACGCGCATGCGCCAGCGCGCGCAGGACGCAGACATACTGATCGTCAATCATCATCTCTTCTTCGCTGACCTCGCTCTGCGCGGCGGCGAGTACGGGCAGGTCATCCCCGATTACGGCGCGGTCATCTTCGACGAAGCGCACCAGATCGAGGACGTGGCCGCCGAGTATTTCGGTTTTCAGGTGTCGAGCTACCAGATTGACGACCTTCTGCGCGATCTGCAACTGCTGCCGATCAACGACGCGGAGGTGAATAAGGAGTTGACGCGCGCCGCCGGGCGCATCTCGCGCTTCGCGGATAACTTCTGGCTCGGTTTCAAAGAGGGGCGCAGCGAGGAAGGGCGCGCGCCGATTCTGCCCGGCGCGTTTGCGCGCAAGAACGCGCACGGCGAGATCGAAGCGACACCGCTCGGCCAATCGTACCTGAGTCTCGACGGTGCGCTGCAACGCATGGAGACGACGCTCGATGCGCTGCGCGATAAGCCGCCGGAAGTTGATAACCTGCTGCGGCGTGTGCGCGAGGCGCGCTTCGCGTTGGACTTCATCGTCGCGGGCGACGACAAACGCTACGTCTACTGGTTTGAGCGGCGCGGGCGGGGCTTGTTCCTGCGCGCTTCGCCGATTGACGTGTCGGCGCTCTTGCAGGACAAATTATTTGATCGCATCGAGACAGTCGTGCTCACGTCGGCGACGCTCGCCAGCGCCGGCCGGTTCGAGTTCATCCGGCGCAGGCTCGGCCTCGCCGCGCTCGATGAAGCGGGCGAGCAGAATCCTCTGGCCGAGAAGACGGACGAGCTGGTTGCGCCCGCGAGCTACGACTATCAGAATCAGGCGGTGCTTTATCTGCCGCCGCAGATGCCCGACCCGCGCGCGCCGCAGTGGACGGACGCGGCGGCGGCGGAAGTGGTGCGTATCCTGAACGTGACACAGGGGCGCGCGTTCGTCTTGTCAACGAGCACGGGCGGGATGCGTGCGCTCTACGAGCGCGTGGCGGCGCAGGTTGATTTTCCATGCTTCGTACAGGGCGCGGCATCAAAGTCGTGGCTGCTTGATCGTTTTCGTGCGACACCGCACGCCGTCCTGTTTGCGACGGCGAGTTTCTGGCAGGGCGTGGACGTGCGCGGCGCGGCGCTCTCGTGCGTCATCATTGATAAGCTGCCCTTTGCCGTGCCGACTGACCCGGTCGTGGCCGCGCGGCAACGCTTCATCGAAGACACGGGTGGGTCGAGCTTCTACGAGTACAGCGTGCCGCAGGCGATCATCACGTTGAAGCAGGGCTTGGGGCGTTTGATCCGCAGCGCGACAGATCGCGGCGTGCTCTCCGTGCTCGATCCGCGCCTGCGCACACAACCTTACGGTCGCCTCTTTCTGAAGAGCCTGCCGCCCTGTCGCGTGACGAGCGACCTTGCGGAAGTGGCGCGCGTGTTTGAAGCGCACGAGGCGTTGGCGCGATAATGGCGCGCGGTTCATAGAGGGAAGGACGCGAGAGACACATGGCCGGCACGTTTGAAGTGATGATCGAACGCAACTTTTCGAGCGCGCACCAGTTGCGCGGCTACAAGGGGAAGTGCGAGAACCTGCACGGGCATAATTACAAGATTGAAATTTATGCGCGCGGGCGCGAACTCGACAATATCGGTCTGCTCGTAGATTTCGGCGAATTGAAAACCGCCGCCGACGAGATCGTGCGCTATCTAGACCATCGCAACATCAACGAACTGCCACCGTTCGACGAAGCCTTGAACCCCTCGGCCGAAAACCTCGCCCGCTATATCCTCGAACGCGTCGCCGCGCAGGTCGGTGACGAGCGCGTGCAGGTCTTCAAGGTGCGCTGCTTCGAGACGCCGACGAGCGTGGCGACGTATCAGGTGGAGTAAACAGGCAGTTAAGAGACAACAAAAGACAGCCGGTCGAGCGGTGGACGCAACGGAATTGCCACGCTCGGCCGGCTGTCTTAACTTTTACCCTGTGGTGCGCTGCCCTTGCGCCTGATGCTCAGGGCGCGGCCGTGAGCGCGTTGATGTCTATGTTGTACTTGCGAATTTTGCTGTAGAGGCGCGGGCGGTAGATGCCGAGCAGGTTGGCCGCCGCCTGCTTGTTGCCGCCGGTGCGTTGCAACGTCTTTTCGATGACCAGTTTCTCGATGTCTTCGAGCGTCATGTTGGGCGGCACGTCCCACGCCGCGCCGGCCGCCGCGCGTTCCGGCAGCGCGCCGTTGTCGAACGGCAGATCGACCGGCTCGATCTTGTTGCCCTTCGCCAGCAGCACCGCGCGCTCGATCACGTTCTGCAACTCGCGCACGTTGCCCGGCCACGGATGCCCAAAGAGACGTTGATAAGCTGCCTGCGACACGCCCGTGATCGGACGTTGATACTTGCGCGCGTACATCTTCAGGAAGTGCTCGGTGAGCAGTTGTATGTCTTCGGCCCGTTCGCGCAGCGGCGGCACGTGGATCGTGATGGTCGAGATGCGATAGAAAAGATCGTCGCGTAAGAGACCGTCGCGGATCGCATCGGCGGGCGGGCGGTTGGTCGAACAGATCAGGCGGAAGTCGACGGCGTGCGTCTTCTCAGAGCCGATCTTGCGATAGCTGCGCTCTTGCAGGACGCGCAGGAGCTTCGGCTGCAACTCGACCGGCATCTCCGCGATCTCGTCGAGCAACAGCGAGCCGCCGGCCGCGTGCTGGATCAGCCCGTCTTTGTCTGCGTGCGCGCCGGTGAACGCGCCCTTGGTGTGGCCGAACAGTTCAGATTCGATCAACTCTTTCGGCAGCGCGGCGCAGTTGACCTTGATGAAAGGTTTCTTGGCGCGGAGCGAGTTGTAGTGGATGGCATTGGCGATCAACTCTTTGCCCGTCCCAGATTCACCGACGATGAGCACGTTGGCATCCGCCTTTGCCACCGACTCGATGGTCTCGTAGATGGTCTGCATCTGCTTTGAGCCGCCGATGATGCTGTAATACTCGGTGCGCGTGGTGAGGCGCTGGCGCATCGTCTCGGTTTCGGCCATTAGCTCCTGCCGCTCGAACGCCTTCTCGACCAGTTTCTGCAAGACCTCATACTCGAACGGCTTTTCGAGAAACCAGAACGCGCCGGCCTTCGTCGCCATCACGGCGCGGTCAACCGTGCCGTAGCCGGTCGCCATGATGACCTCTGTGGCGGGGCGCGTGTCCTTGATGTGGCGAAGGATTTCGATGCCGTCCATGTCGGGCAGTTGTATGTCGCAGATGGCGAGATGATGCCCGGCCGTGTCGAATAGTTCGATGGCCTCTGCGCCGGTCGAAGCTGTGTCCACCGAATAGCCGTCCTCGCTCAGATTCTGCTTCAGCGAGTCCGCCATCATCGGCTCGTCGTCAATCACTAGAATACGCACGTCTTTACGATCCACCATCTATCTCCTCATGATAAGTAACAGGGCACAAGCGAGGGGTGGCAGGCGCGCAGAGGGCCTGTCACTTGCGGCCAACCCGTCCTCGTCACTTGTCCCGACTTGCTAATGGTAAACGCACGCGCACAGCGCCCGCGTCGTGTTCGATTGTGCCACCGTGCGCGCGTATGAGTTTGGCGGCGAGCGCGAGGTGCAAACCATGACTGCCGGCAAAAGAATTGAACGGATCGTCGTCGGTTAACTGGCCGCCGCGCCATTCGATGACGCCGCTGCGCGTGCCCTCGTGCGCCTCTTGCCGCAGATGCACGACGGGCTGCGCCGCGTCCCGCTTAGTCGCCGCGAGCGCCGTGTTGATCTGCTGCAACGCTTCCTTGAGTGCCGCCTGATCGAACTCGCCGGTACACTGGTCGCAATCGGTTGCGTCAGGCTCACGCGCAAGTGCGGCGGTCAAGACGCGCCTGAGATCGACGTGCGGCGCGCGGCGCAGTTCGACGGGGCGACCGTAGCGCACGAGCGCGTTCATGTCGGCGGCGGCATGTTCCAGTCCGGCCAGTAGCTTATTGACCGTCTCTAGCTCGTCGGCCCGCCCTTCGGTCTTCTCCAAACGCTTGCGCAGGAACGTGGCATAAAGTTTGAGACCGTTAAGCTGATTTTTGAGGTCGTGGATGATCTGCGTGGCGGCGCGACCCAACTCCTGTAAGGCTTCAACGTCGCGCGATTCCGACATTAACGGCTTCATTTTGCTTATGAATCTCTCGGCCGTCAGGCATCCGTACATCACGCGACGCGGCCAAATATAAAGCACGTGGGCTGTACGAATTGAACCCGATGGATGTGTCTTCAGTGTTGCGTTTCGATGCGGCATCTTAACAAAAATGCGGTGTGTTTGCTAGTGATACGGCGCAGGACGCATGGGCGGGTCGGCTGGGGGGTAAAGAGTGTCTGGAGGTAGTCCGCCGATGGGCGCGGAGAACGGTGCGGCAAAGACTGTCCTGGTGGTCGAAGATTTCGAGGATAACCGCTTCATGATGAGGCGTTTGCTTGAAATGGGCGGCTACCGCGTGATCGAGGCGATCAACGGGCAGGAAGCGGTCACGATGGCTGCTCAGGAGCGCCCGCACCTGATCCTGATGGATTTGAGTCTGCCGCAGATTGACGGTCTCGCCGCCACGCGGCAAATTCGCCAACTCGACGGTCTGGCCCACACACCCATCGTCGCCATCTCCGCCCACGACACCAGCGACTTCCGCACCGACGCCCTCGCCGCCGGCTGCAACGAGTACCTGACCAAGCCGGTGGACTTCGACCGCCTGGAAAGTCTCTTGCAGGAATTACTGAAGGACTAAGAAGTCAAACATAACTCAGTGCTGCGTCTATATACTGAAAGCAGAAAGATTTGAACCACGAAAGCACACGAAACAACACGCACACTTTTTACCTTTCTTCCGGCTTTCTTCGCGTTCGTGCTGTTTCGTGTGCTTTCGTGGTTAAATCCGCTTACGCCAATCTCAAGCTGGCTTTGAAATGCGACACTTAGAGCGCGGAACTTTTACTGCTCTCTAACCTCTAACCTCTGCCCTGCGGACTGCTTATGCCCGGTCGGTTCACAGCGTTGCTGCGCGCGCACGAGGACGCCTTGACGCGCGCGTGGGTGGACGGCGTCTATGCCGAGCGGCGGACGGACTTGCCTGCGCTGTTGTCTTACCGGCAGTTGGTCGAGCCGCTGCCGGAGGTCTTCGACGAGTTGGCCCGCCTGCTGGACGAGGCGGCGAACGAGGGCGAGATCATAGAGTCTGCGCGCTATTTGCGCCGGCATACGCAGGTTCGTTTTCAGCAGGGCTGCCTGCTCGACGAAGTGGCACGCGAGTTGATGATTTTACGCGGAGTCTTGCATGATTTTCTGTGGCGTGAAGGCCCCATCGCCACAGATGGCGACCTCTGGGAGTTGCGCGACGCGCTCAGGCGCACCAACGCGCTCTTAGACGAGCTGGTCGCGCAAGCGTTGGTCACCTACGCCGCTTCCTTGCGCCCGCCTGTACAGACGCGCATGACGGTCTGGCCGCCGGCGCGCCGCCGCGCAAGTCTCCGCGACCGGGACGAGACGTGATGGGGACGACGCTCAAAAGGATTCGCCTGGACGTGCGCACCAAGCTGCTGGCGCTCCTGGCCCTGCTGTCCCTG
>DASVQA010000146.1:0-41854 GCA_036389375.1 Pyrinomonadaceae bacterium
AGAGATTATGGCTGAACGAAAAGAGATTACCGTGCGCGCCACACGGCGCGCGGGGCGCGGCAAAAACGACGCGGGCCGGCTGCGCCGCGAAGGGCTTGTGCCGTTAACCATCTATGGCGGCGACGGCGAGGCGCTCTCGGCCGCCGCGCCGCTTGCGGAACTGGCCGCGATCCTGCGCTCCGACACGGGGCACAACACGATCTTCACGCTCGACGTAGAGGGCGTGGGCGCAAGCGAAGTGCTGTTCCACGACCGGCAGATCGATCCCATCCGCGGCCGGCTGATGCACGCAGACCTGCGCCGGCTCGTCGCGGGGCAGAAGATCGAGATCACCGTGCCGCTGCATCTGACTGGTGAACCCATCGGCGTCAGCGAAGGCGGCGGCGTGCTCGAACAGATCGCGCGCGAACTTGATATCCGCGTCAGCCCGCGCGACATCCCCGATGCGATCAACGTGGACGTGTCGCACTTGGGCGTCCACGACGTGCTGCACGTCTCGGACATTCCGCTCGATGAAAACATAGAGATTCTGAGCGCGCCGGACACGGTGCTCGCCACCGTCGGCATCGTGCGCGAGGAAGAGGTCGCGCCTGCGCCTGCGCCGGAAGGTGAAGCGGCCGAGCCGGAAGTGATCGGCAAGGGCAAGAAGGAAGACGAAGACGGCGCGGGCAGCTAAGGGGCTTGGCGGTGGCGGCGCGCGGCTGGTGGCTATGACCGCAAGTTGCGCCGGCCGCTGCAAGCTGAAATTCGATGCGGCTCATTGTCGGGCTGGGCAATCCGGGCGCGGACTACGAATGGACGCGCCACAACCTCGGCTTCATGTTGGTTGACCTGCTGGCTCGCGCGGCGGGGCGCGACGTGCGGCGCACGGAATGTCGCGCGCTCGTCGGGCGCGCCGAACTCGAAGGCGAGCAGGTCGAACTGGTCAAGCCGCAGACCTACATGAACCTGAGCGGCGACGCGGTCGCCTGTCTCGTCCAGAAACGCGCGTTGGAGATCAGACGCGATCTGATCGTCATCAGCGATGATCTGGCGCTGCCCTTCGGCACGATCCGGCTGCGTGCGCGCGGTTCAAGCGGTGGGCATAACGGGCTGAAGTCGATCATCGGCGGGTTGAAGACCGACGAGTTCATCCGCCTGCGGATCGGCATACAGCCCGGCCACCCCGTCGGCGACACCAAGCGGTTCGTGCTTGAACGGCTCCCTGTAAGCGCCCGCGCCGACGTGGGCAAAATTTTAGAGCGGTGCGCAGACGCGCTCCGCGCCGTCCTCCGCGACGGCATTGACAAAGCGATGGCACTCTACAACAGTGACAAGTGACGAGTGACAAGTGATGAGTTAAGCACTGCTGCCTGCTCGTCAGTCGTCACCTTGTCACTCATCACTGTCTTTCAATCTCCTTGCTGCTGCCTTTTGAGGCGGCGGCTTGACATCCAGAAGGAGGATGCATTTTGGCAGAGAAGCGAACTTATGAAGTCGTCTTCATTCTCGACACCGAGACTGGCGAAGACGAAGCCACCCGCCTGATCGATGGGCTGCAACGCACCGTCACAGACCTCGGCGGTACGATCATCAGAAACGAAAGCATGGGGCGGCGCGCGCTGGCCTACCGGATCGGTCGTAAGACCGAAGGCAACTACGTGTTCTTTGAGATCGAAGGCTCGGGCCGCGAGATCGCAGAGCTTGAACGGCGCATGCGCGTCAGCGATCCAGTCCTGCGTTACCTGACCGTGCGCGTGGACGAAGATCGGCAGCGCGCCGAGAAACTCAAAGCGCGCCGCACGCGCAAAGCCAACAAGCGGCCGTTCTCCGGCGGGTCGGGGCAGCGCGGCGGCATGGCGACAGCGCCCGCGCCGAGCGCGGAAGAGGAGGAAGCGTAAAGATGTCGAGGAATAGAGATGATCGTGATTTTATGAGCGACGACGACCGGCCCGGGCGCGAGGAGCGCGGCCCGCAGGGGCGCTCTGGCGGCCGACGTTTCCGTCGCCGCAAGGTCTGTCGCTTCTGCGTGGACAAGGTTGATTACATTGATTTCAAAGACGTGAAACTGTTGCAGGGGTACGTGCCTGAGCGCAGCAAGATTCTGCCGCGTCGTATCTCCGGCTCGTGCGCGCCGCACCAGCGCATGCTGGCCGAGGCGATCAAACGCGCGCGCAACATCGCCTTGCTGCCTTACACGGCCGACTAAGAGGAGGGGAGAAGAAACTATCATGGCTACTACGAACGTCCTCTTACGCGAAGACGTGGACAATCTGGGCGCGCGCGGCGAGATCGTGAAAGTGAAAGCGGGTTACGCGCGCAACTACCTGCTGCCGCGCAAGCTCGCCGTCGAAGCGAGCGCCGGCAACGTCAAACAGATCGAAGGCGAGCGCAAGGCGCTCTTGAAACGCGAAGCGAAGGATCGCGCCACGGCCGAAGCACAAGCGGGGCAACTGCGTGCGCTCTCGCTCGCGTTCGAGCGCAAGGTCGGTGAACACGGCATGCTCTACGGCTCGGTCACGTCAATGGACATCGCCGAAGCCTTGCGCGCGCAAGGCTACGAGATTGATCGTCGCCGCATCAACCTGCGCGATGCGATCAAGGAGCCGGGCGAATTTACCGTCAACGTCCGGCTGCACCGCGAGGTCACGGTCGAACTGCCGGTCAGGGTCACGCCCGAAGGCGGCAGCGCACCTGCCGCCTCGTCAGCGCAGCCGGAAACAGCGACGGACACGGCCGATGCGACAGCAGCCGAGACTTCGCCTGAAGCGACGACTGAGCCGACGCCGGAAGCCGGCGAGTAAAAGCCAACAAAAACGCGGGCGCGCAACATGACCGTTGTCGCGCCCGCGCGGCTCATGTATAGTGCGGGCGGTGAGTGCGCTCACCGCCCGTTTTGCTTGCCGCGAACATGGGCTGAGGCGCTTAGCACTCACGCCCTTTTTCTTTCTTCAGCGTCCGCCGAATCAGTCTCCCGATGGCCAGAAACTTTGCCGCCGATCCGCCGCGCGATCAGATGCTCGAACGCCCGCTGCCGCACTCTGCGGACGCGGAGCGTGCCATCCTCGGCGCGATCATCCTCGATAACAACTTAATCAATCAGGCCATCGAACTGCTCCGGCCCGATGATTTCTACGTCCGCGCGCACCAACTCGTCATTCGCGCCATGATCACGCTGTCTGAGCGCGGCTCGGAGATAAATCCGATCCTGCTCGGCGAAGAACTGCGCCGCGAAGGCTGGCTCGAACAGGTTGGCGGCGTCGCTTTCATCTCGGAACTGACCTACGGGCTGCCGCACTTCAGCAACCTCGCGCACTACGCCAAGATCGTCCGCGACAAATCGCTGCTGCGTAATCTCGTCCGCGCCGCCAACAAGATCACGAGCGAGGCGCTGGAAGAAGAGGACGAGGCCGAGCTAATCCTCGACCACGCCGAACAGATGATCTTCGCGCTCGCCGACGAGCGCACCCGGCAGGGCTTCGCGCACATCAAGCCCGTGGCCGAGAACATCCTTGAAAAAGTTCAGGAGATGTCCGGCCGCAACGCGATGCTCACGGGGCTGACGACCGGCTTCACCGAACTCGACCGGCTCACGTCAGGCTTGCAACCGTCAGACCTGATCATCGTCGCCGCCCGGCCCTCGATGGGCAAGACCAGTCTGTGTCTGACGCTCGCGCAGAACTCGGCGATTCAGGCGGGCGCGGTGGTCGGCGTCTTCTCGTTGGAGATGTCGAAAGAATCGCTGGTCATGCGTATGCTCTGCTCGGAAGCGCACGTGGACGCGCATCGTTTCCGCAGCGGCTTCTTAAACCGCGAAGAGTGGGGGCGGCTGGCGGGCGCGCTCGGCACACTGGCGGAGGCGAAAATCTTTATTGACGACACGCCCGGCATCTCCGTCCTCGAGATGCGCGCCAAAGCACGCCGCTTGAAGGCCGAGCAGAAGCAACTCGACCTGATCATCGTGGACTACATGCAACTGATGTCCGGTTCGTCGCGCCGCGTGGAATCGCGCCAGCAGGAGGTTTCGCAAATCTCGCGCGAACTGAAGGGGCTGGCCAAAGAATTAAACGTGCCGCTCGTCGCGCTCTCGCAGCTTTCGCGCGCGCCCGAATCGCGCAGCGATCACCGCCCGCAGCTTTCAGACCTGCGCGAATCCGGCTCAATCGAGCAGGACGCCGACCTCGTCGCCTTCATCTTCCGCGAGGAGCAGTACAACCGGACGGAGGAGAACGCCGGCCTCGCCGAGATCATCATCGCCAAGCAGCGCAACGGCCCGACCGACACGATCAAGCTGGCCTTCCTCAAAGAGTTCACCCGCTTCGAGAACATGTGGCACGAGTAGTGAGCCGGCCCGGCGCGCGGGTTCGCGCGTTAGGGCTGCTCTGCGCCGAAAGCGTAACTCGCCATGCTCAGGCTGCCATGCGTCCAACCGCGATGCAGGGCCCGCCCTCGTACCTGTTCGCCGGCTGCGCCTGCGCCGAGCGCGACGAATAGCGGGAGCAGATGTTCTTCGGTCGGATGGGCCAGTGCGGCGTGCGGGGCGAGTTGGCGATAGTTCAATAGCTCCGCCAGTGCGCCGCCAGTGATCTGCTCATAAAGCCATTCGTCAAATTCTACGGCCCAGGCGGGCGGTGGCGTGCCGTCGCTCGCAAGCCGCGCGAGGTTATGCGTGGCGCTGCCCGTCGCTATGATGAGCACGCCTTCGCGGCGCAGAGGCGCGAGCGTGCGACCCAGGTGGAAGTGGGCGGCGGGGCCGGCTTGCGGTTGCACGGATAGTTGCGTGACCTGTACGTCCGCCGCCGGGTAGATGAGCGACAGCGGAACCCAAGCGCCGTGATCAAGCCCGCGCGTGGGCGCGACCTGCGCGGTCATGCCTGCGGCAGCAAGGAGCGCCGCGACGCGTTCAGCGAGCCACGGCGCACCGGGCGCGGGGTAGCGCATGCGGTACAACTCCGGGGCGAAGCCGCCGAAGTCGTAGATCGTCTCCGGCTGCTCAGCCGCGCTGACCGCCGGCACGGGCGTGTTCCAATGGGCTGAGACGCAGAGGATGGCGCGCGGTCTGGCGAGTTGCGCGCCCAACTCGCGCAGGAACGCGACCGTCGCATTGCGCTCGATTGCGAGCGACGGTGCGCCGTGTGAAACGAACAGGGTGGGCAGGGTGGGTGCGTTTGTCTCTGTCATCATGGTCGTTTGCGCCCCTCTAGCGCCCGGCCTCGATCAATCATGTGCCTGTGCTTTAGTAGCTGACTTATGATGAACAACAGACCGTTTGTTTGACAAGCGCGGGTGGCGTGCGGCACGCTGGCGCTTCGGGCCAACTTGCAACGCTTATGAACAGAGATGAGCTGCGCCGGATGACGGCGTCGAAGGGTCAGCGCCCGACGTGGGCCGAGATCGATCTGTCGGCGCTCGCCGCGAACTTGCAGACGGTGCGGCGCGTCGTCGGGTCTGCGGTCAGGGTGCTGGCGGTAGTGAAGGCGGACGCGTACGGGCACGGTGCGGTCGAGTGTGCGCGTCGGCTCGCGGGCGCGGGCGCGGACTGGTTCGGCGTGGCGCTGCCGGAAGAGGGCGTCGAACTGCGCGCGGCCGGCATCACGCAGCCGATTCTCTGTCTCGAAGGTTTCTGGGCCGGCCAAGCCGAGTTGTGCTTGCGCCATCAACTCACGCCCGCGTTGTTTCAACTCGACACCGCGCAGACGTTCGACAGCGCAGCACGCGCCGCAGGCGTGGTCGCGGACGTACACGTAAAGATTGACACAGGCATGGGCCGGCTCGGCGTGCGCTACGAGGCGGCAGGCGAGTTTGCGCGTGCGCTCCGCGAGTTTAAGCACCTGCGCGTTGACGGTCTGATGACGCACTTCGCGGCGGCCAACGAGCCTGCGCGCGACGCCTTTACCGCAGAGCAGACGGCGCGCTTTCACGCAGCCTGCGCCGCGTTTCGCGCGTGCGGTCACGCGCCGCGCTATGAAGATTTGGCGAACTCGGCCGGCGCGTTCGCGCACCCGTCGGCGCGCGGCAACATGGTGCGCCCCGGCGGCGTGCTCTACGGCCTATGGCGCGACGTGTTGCCGCCGCAGGGCACAGCGCCCGCGCTCCGGCCCGTACTGGCCTGGCGCACGCACGTCGCGCTGTTGAAATGGATCGCGCCGGGCGACACGCTCGGCTATGGCTGCACGTTCACGGCCGCGCGCCGCACACGCGTGGCGACGCTGCCGGTCGGCTATCACGACGGCTATCCGCGCGCGCTATCGAATCGCGGGCGCGTCGTCGTCAGCGAATCTTTCGCGCCGGTCATCGGGCGCATCTCGATGGACTTAACGCTTGTGGACGTAACCGACGTGGCGGGCGTCTCGGAAGACGATCCCGTCACGCTGCTAGGCGCGGCCGGCGCGCTCGAAGTCCCCGCCGACGAACTCGCACGCGCCGCCGATACCATTGCCTACGAGATCACGTGCGGCATCAGTCGCCGCGTGCCGCGTCACTACCTGCCGTAACATTGCACCCGTAGGCCATAATCTACTTGACGCAAATAGATATTTGCCCAAAGATGCAGCCGCCTGAATTGCCGGCGACTCTTTAGGGAGGCAACATGAACAGATTATTGATCGCGCTGCTCCTGTGGTGCGCTTACCTCGCTTTACCCGCACACGCTCCGGCGCAGTCGCAGCCACCTGCAAACAGTGAGGCGGCCAATCCGACGCGCTACACCGTGTTGATGATGGGACAGCCCGCCGGGACGCAGACGGCCACCAGCACGGCTGCGGGCGAGCGGCAAGTCTCCTTCGAGTTTAATGATCGCGGGCGTGGGCCGAAGTTGACTTCGCGCATCTCGTTTGGCGCTGACAGTATCCCCACGCTGATCGAGACGGACGGCAACGATTATTTCAAAGGGGTGGTGGCCGAGCGTTTCGCTTTGCGCGGCGGTCAGGCGGTCTGGAAAAACAAGGCCGAGCAGGGCGAGAAGTCCGTCGCGGGGCGCGCGTTCTACATCAGTATGGATGGCTCGCCCGAAGAGAACGGGCTGCTCGCACAGGCGCTGCTGGCTGCGCCCGGCGGCAAGCTGGCGCTGTTGCCGGAAGGTGAAGCGCAGATCACGCGCGTCGGTGAACTGAAGGTCGCGGCGAACGGGCAGACGCGCACCGTCATGCAATACAGTATCTCCGGTCTTGGCTTCGTGCCGTATCCCATCTGGCTCGACGCCGACCGGAATTTCTTCGCGTCGGTCAGCAGTTGGTTCACCGTGATTCGGGCCGGTTGGGAAGGGAGCGTGCCCGCGCTCTTAAACGCGCAGACCGGGGCGGAAACTGCGCGCAACAGCGCCCTCGCCAATTCGCTCGCGCATCGTCCGCGCGGCGCGCTCGTCTTAAAAGACGCGAACCTCTTCGACGCGGAGACCGCGACGATGCGCCCGCACACGACCGTCGTCATCAACGGCAACCGCATCACGGCGGTCGGCCCCAACGCGCAGGTGCAGATACCCGCGCAGGCGGAAGTGCTTGATCTAGCCGGTCAGACGCTCCTGCCCGGTCTCTGCGACATGCACGTACACCTCGACAGCGGCATTGACGGTTTGCTGCACATGGCGGCGGGCGTGACGAGCGTGCGCGATCTGGGCAACGACAGCGCGCAACTGCTTGAGATGCGCCGGAAATTCGATGGCGGCGAGGCCATCGGCCCACGCGTCTCGATGGCGGCGCTCATAGACGGGCGCGGGCCCTTCACCGGCCCGACGAAAAATCTGGTGGACACGGAAGAAGAAGCTCGCGCCATCGTCGACGAGGCGGCCAAACTTGGTTACGTGCAGATAAAAATCTATAGCTCGATCAAGCCGGAGCTTGTGCCGAAGATCGTGGCGCTGGCGCACGCGCGCGGCTTGCGCGTCAGCGGGCACGTGCCGGCTTTCATGAACGCGGAGCAGTTCGTGCGCGCGGGTGTGGACGAGCTACAACACACCAACTTTCTGTTCCTGAACTTTCTCTTCGATACGGTCAAAGATACGCGCACGGCCGTGCGCTTCACGGCCGTGGCCGAGCACGCGGCGGAACTCGACCTGCAATCGGCGCGCGTCAAATCCTTCGTCCAGCTTTTGCAGACGCGCAAGATCGTAGTTGATCCGACGGTCAGTATTTTTGAAGGCATGTTTACGGGGCGGCCGGGCACAGTCTCGCCGGATTTCGCGGCGGTCGCGGATCGGCTGCCGCCACAGGTGCGGCGCGGTTTATTGAGCGGCGGCCTGCCCGTGCCCGCAGGGCGCGATCAGCGTTTTCGTGATTCGTTTCAGGCGCTCCTGAAGATGGTCAAGACGCTCTACGAGGCGGGCGTGCCGATTGTGGCGGGGACAGATTCGCTGGCGGGCTTTGCGCTGCATCGTGAATTGGAGTTGTACGTCGCGGCCGGCATCCCCGCCCCGCAGGTGCTTCAGATCGCCACGCTGGGCGCGGCCCGCGTGCTCAAGCGCGACGCCGAGTTGGGCACGATTGCGCCCGGCAAACTGGCCGACCTCGTGGTGGTTGATGGTGCGCCCGCCGCACGCATCGGTGACATACGCCGCGTCACGACGGTTGTTAAGGACGGCACGGTTTATCAAACGGCCGCTTTGTATCAGGCCATCGGCGTCCGCGCGGCAAAGTAGTTCCGGCGCAAAGGCTGAGCCACGAAACCACACGCAGCACGGCGACGCTTGCGCGTGCCTTCGGTTGCGTGCGATGGCGCGTGTGGTTTCGTGGCGCGTGCTGCCGCCAGTTCCTGCGTTATTGCAGCAGGAAGTTGTAGTTGATAACGCCGGAGACTTTAACGGGCTGGCCGTTTAGCTGCGTGGGCGTGAAGCGCGCGAGCAGCGCGGCGGCACGCGCCGCTTCACGCAGCAGTGGATGCCCGCTCGCCGCCTGCGCCGAGACGACGCGCCCCTGCTCGTCAACCAGTATCTCGACCGTGACGACGCCGGAGACGCGCGCCTGCCGGGCGATGACTGGGTAGAGCGGCACGGGCTTGCTGATCACCTTGCCGCTCAGTATCTGACTCGACACGCGGATGCGCTCTGGTACGGGCGCGGGCGCAGGCGTCGGTGTCGGCCGCGCGGGCGGGAGAATATCTACGCCGTCTTCAACGACGACGCGCGTCGGCGTCGTGGCGATGCGTGTGGGGCCGGGCGGGCCCGTGGGGTTGCCGGCCGAATCGTCGCCGCCGCTGTTGCGGTTGCCGATGAAGACCGTGCCGAACCTTGGCAACTCAGGCACGGTGTTGGGCGTGGTCGAGATGCGGTCAGGCGGTTTGATATTGTTGTCGAGGCGCGCGATGAGATCGGTGCGCTCGCTGGCGTTATTGCGATTGGGCGCGGCGGCCGGGCGGCCCTCTTCAGGGTGCAGCGCGGGCGCGGGCGGCAACGGGGCAGGGCTGACGAGCGCAAACACTTCCATGTTCTGGTTGTCGAGTTGTGCGTTGTAAGTGTAGACGCTGGCGATGCCCGTCGTGACGAGCAGCAGGCTGTAGCAGACGAGCGTGCCGACGAAGAACGTGCCACGTCGGGCCAAGTCTGTGCGGTGCGAGCCGGATTCAACTAACTGCTTGAACATATCTGTAACGTCCTCTCTCCTGTGTGCCGGTGCCACGCGGGTCTTGCGGGAGCGGACTCGGCTTGTTTAGACTCCGCCCTGCCCGCGCTTGTTCCCGCAGTTCGCGCGTGATTTGACACAAAGGGTCTGATCGGACGCGTTCGCTTCATCCGCCCGCGAAAGGACACAGCTTATGGTTGCCACGCAAGCGCAAGAGGAACTCAACCCGTTCGAGATCGCAAAGCAACAGTTCGACCGCGCCGCCGACCTGCTCAAACTCGACGAATCAATGCGGCAGGTCTTGAAGCACGCGAAGCGGCAACTGATCGTGTCTATTCCCGTGAAGATGGACGGTGGCGAGGTGCAGGTCTTCGAGGGCTACCGCGTGCAGCACAACATCGCGCGCGGGCCCGCCAAGGGCGGCATACGCTTTCACCCGCGCGTGACGCTCGACGAAGTAAAGGCGCTCGCTTCGTGGATGACGTGGAAGTGCGCGACGGTCGGCATCCCTTATGGCGGCGGCAAGGGCGGCATCATCTGCGATCCGAAATCAATGTCGCAGTCTGAACTGGAACGCCTGACGCGCCGCTACGCCTTCGAGATCGCGCCGATCATCGGGCCAGACCGCGACATCCCCGCGCCCGACGTTTACACGGACGATCAGACGATGGCGTGGATCATGGATACGATCTCGATGATTCGCGGGCACACGGAACTCGGCGTCGTCACGGGCAAGCCGGTCGCGCTCGGCGGCTCGCACGGGCGCGCAGAGGCGACGGCGCGCGGCTGTCTGTTTGCGCTGCGCGAAGCGTGCCGCGTGCGCAGCGTCGCGCTCAACGGTGCGCGCGTGGCCGTGCATGGTTTCGGCAACGCAGGCGCAAACATCGCGCGGATCGTGACGGCAGAGGGCGCACGCGTTATCGCCATGGCCGATTCGCGCGCCGGCATCTACAACGAGCACGGCATTGACGTACAAGCCGCGCTCAGGCACAAGGCGGAGACGCAGTCGTTGCAGGGCACGCCGAACACAGAGCCGATGGCGCGCGACGAAGTGCTCGAAGTTGACTGCGATATACTGTTGCCTTCGGCGCTTGAAAACAGCATCACGCTCGCCAACGTCGAGCGCGTCCGCACGCGTATCATCGCGGAACTGGCGAACGGGCCGACCACACCGGGCGCGGACGCCTTGCTCGCCGAGCGCGGCGTGCTGCTCGTGCCCGACATACTGGCCAACGCGGGCGGGGTGACCGTGAGTTATTACGAGTGGGTGCAAGACCTCTACTCGTATTTCTGGTCGGAGAGTCAGGTTGACGAGGCGCTGGAAAAGACGATGAAGACGGCCTTCGAGCACGTCCATGCGACCGCCGAGAAGTACCGGACGGACATGCGTACCGGCGCGTATATCCTCGCCGTCGGGCGCGTCGCCGAAGCGACCCGCGTGCGCGGCATCTTCCCGTAAAAAGGTTCGTGCGTTATGACTGACAAGATTACTGTCTATGAGAAACCCACCTGCTCGAAATGCCGCGAGGCGAACAGACTGCTGCGCGAGAGCGGCGTGGACTTCGACAAGATCAACTACATCCTTGAGCCAATCGGCGAAGCGAAACTGCGCGAGTTGATCGGCAAAATGGGCATTGCGCCGCGCGAGTTGCTGCGCACGAGCGAACCGAGTTTCCGCGCGCTGGGGCTTGATGCGCGTGCGCTCTCGGATGAAGAGATCATCGCGCTCCTCGTCCGGCAGCCCGAATTGCTACAGCGGCCCATCGTCGAGCGCGGGGCGCGCGCCGTGCTTGGTCGGCCCGTCGAGAACATCCGTGCGTTGCTCTGACGCGCGCCCGCGTCGTTGATAGAGGCCGAGCGCACACATGAGCAGCAGCGTGGCGAGACCGACGAGCGCGCCGTTGCGCGCGGCGGGCGCGGTGTAACGCAGGCTGACGTGATGTCTTCCGGCCGGCACGCGCACGCTTTGGAGGATGAAGTCGGTGGTGTAGAGCCGCGCCGCCGCGCCGTCCACCGTCGCTACCCAACCGGGATAAGTCATCTCGCTCACGACAAGCAGCGCAGGCGTGCTCGACTCCGTCTCAACGTCAATGCCGTTCGGTCTGTAAGCGACTTGCGCGGTCGCCTGCGGCGGTGGTGCGCCACCGGGCAAGCGCGGCAACTCTTCGGGCCGAACTTCTAAAAGCGCCGTGCGGCGTGGATCAAATTCGTGCGCGCCCGCGCCGCGTATCCGCCGTAATGCTTCCTCACCATCAACCGCTTCCGCTTCGGCGACGAGCCACGCGCGCGGGCAGGCGCGCAGGTTGCGCAGGATAAGCACGTCGTCGCGGTTATAGACCGTCTGCCAGCGTGCGGGATCGAACTGCGCGAGCAGCGTGGAGGTGCGTCCGGTCGAATCGAACAGCGTGGCGGCCGAGAGGTGGAGCACCGCGCCGGGCGCGACGTTTGTGATCTCGACCTGCGCGACCTGTGTTGCGCCGGCGAGCGCGAGGCGGGCGAGATAACGATGCGCGGTGAAACTGTTGGCGGCGTCGCCCGGCCGCGCGTCGAAGACGGGCGCGAGTTGGTGCTTGATGGCGGCGCGCACGTCTGCACGTTCGTGCGCCCACTCGGCCGTGTCTCGGCCGGCGCGCAACTCGCGCTCGATGATGCGCCCGTCTGTTGTGCGTAACTGCACGCGGGCGACGGTCGCATCCTGCGGCGTGTCGGTGCTGCGGCTCAGTTCGGTGACGAGCGCAAGCGTGTCGCCCGCTTCGTCGCCGAGGCAGTTGAGCGTGACGTGCGCGCCGGGCGGCAGTTCGAGGTTGAGATTGTCGCTGTACTTGATGCCGTCTTTGCTGAGCAGAAAGTTGGGCGCGGTGGCGAACCCGGCGAAGGAGACGAAGTGCGTGGTGTTGAGCAGGTCAAGCACGTGCGCGCGTGGGGCGAGCAGAGAGAGGTTGGAGGGTGCGCCCGTGCGTTGCGTGACCGTGTCGGAGAGCACGTCGCCGAGCGCGCGGCTGTAGCGTTCGAGCACGAGCGGTTCTGCGCCCGCGAGGTTATGCAGCCCAAAGAGCGCGGTCACGTCGGCCGGGTCGAGGCGCGGCGCAGACGGAAATTCTTCGACGAAGAGATTGACGCGCGTGTAGACGCGGCCCGCTTCGGGCGGAAACTGTTGGAGAAAGCGCGTGGCTGCGCCGGGCGTAGTGTAGCGCGCGGGCGGCTTGGCGAAGAAGCGCCACCAGTGCCAGACGGTGATGTGCGGCTCGACGAAGCAGGCAAGGGCGATGACGCCGAGCAGCAGCGCGTGCCGTGTGCGTGCGCCGCAGACGCGCCGCGCCTGCCAGACGGCGGCGAGCAGGAGCAGCGTGAAACTGACTTTCCAGAGCATGTAAGGCGCACGAAGCAGCGCGGCGAACGGGAGATACGTGGCGGGTATCTTGATGGCTTGAGCGGCGTGCCACCAGCGCGCGGCGAGCAGCAGGCAGGCGCAGAGGAGCAGCGCGGCGATGATCGTGCGCTTGCGTCCGTCTGGTCGTGTGGTCGTCGGGCGCGGGCCTGGTTGGGCTGTGAGCGCGTCCCAACCGTAAGCGGCGAGGATGGCGAGCGCGAACGTCCACTCGAAGGCGTGGCGCATGGGCACTTGAAACGATTTGAAGACGGGCACGTGGTTGAACAACTGCGTGAGCGGCGTGTTGGCGCTCAGCAGCAGACCGGCCACGAAGGCGCACGCCAGCCAGAATATTACGCGCACCTCGCGCCGTCCGCGTGGGACGAGAGTCGCCGCCGCGAGCAGCGCCAGCAGCAGCGCGAGCGGCGAGACGTAAGTGGGAATCTCCCAGTAGTAGAGCGGCGCAAGGAGCGAGCCGAGTTCGTAGCTGTGCAGTTGCGGCGTGTTGTTTTGAAAGAGTTCCTCGCTAAGCGTTACGCGCGTGCTGCGGCGCACGGCCCGCATGGTTTCGAGTATCTGGAAAGCCGCCAGACCGAGCGCGAGTGTTAGTCCGCCGAGCGCGACGAGGAGCGGTCGCCAGCGCGTCCAGCGTTGCCGGCCCGGCGCTTTAGTGTCTGCGTCTGGCGGCAAGGCGAGCGAGATGAAAGCGGCGTAAGCGAGGGCGAGCACGACGAGGTAGGCGAAGCCCTGCGGGTAGCCGCTCAGGAGCGAGAGCGCAAAGGTCGCCGCCGCCCATAACAGGCACGGAATGAAAGCTGTGCGACCGCGCGCGCGCTCGATGGCGGTCAGCACGAGCGGCAGCCAGAGGATCGAGTTGCCCATAAAGCCGTATAGCCCGAGCACGCCGATCATGATGCCGCCGTAGCCAAACGTCAGACCCGCGAGCAGCGCCGCCGTGCGGCTCAAGTGCAACTCGCGCGCGTATGCGTAGGTGAAGGCGGGCGCGAGCAGGAAAGGGGCGAGCAGGTAGACCTCTTCTGCCCAGTGGCCGGGCAGGATGAGATAGCCCCACGTGAGCGGGTAGGCGAGCGCGAGCGGCACGGCCGCGAGCAGGGGGTAGCCGGCCATGACGTGCGGCGTCCAGAGCGGCAGCGCGCCCTGCCGGATCAACTGCCAGGCGACGGTGCGTAGCGGAAACGAATAGCCGAACGAGTCGCTGCCGACGCTCAGCTTGCGCTCAAAGGCGAGCCACGAGAAAAAGAGCAGGAAGAAGCAGACGATAAAGAGGAGCGCGCCGACATCAGCGCGTCGCCGCGACCACAGTTCACGCCAGCGAGATTGGTTCATGGCTGTACGCAAGCGGCGGCAGATTAAGCGATTCGTGCTTGATGTACAACTGACAAAATGGCCTCACGCCAAAGGCGCAAAGACGCAAAGGCAAGCATGCAAAAAGCAGCAGTTAACTCGTCTTGCGCTCTCTTTGCGTCCTTTGCGCCGCGCGCGTGAGATTCGCTCTTAAAGCTGGTAAAATAACAGGCACAGTTGCAGCGATCCCGAGCGTGTTGAGGCTGTCGCCAGCGTAAGTGCTGGCGATTAAATTTTTGCGGAGACTAGAGACGAGTGGCGAAGGGAACAGGGACGGTTTACGTCTGCCAGCACTGCGGGCATCAGGCGCGCAAGTGGGTCGGCAAGTGCCCGGACTGCGGCGAGTGGAATTCATTGGCGGAGGAGCGCGTCGCGCCGAAAGCCGACGCGGGACGCAGCGCCTTCAAGTTGCGTCAGGTGCAGCCGGTCGCTTACGGCGACATCGAAACGCAGGACGACGTGCGGCTCTCGTCCGGCATAGACGAGTTTGATCGCGTGCTGGGCGGCGGCATCGTGCCGGGCAGTCTGGTGCTCATCGGTGGCGAACCGGGGATCGGCAAGTCAACGCTCGTCGCGCAGGTGGCAGACAAACTGAGCGCGCAGGGCTTGCGCGTGCTCTACGTATCGGGCGAAGAGTCGGAGCGGCAGATCAAGATGCGCGGCGAGCGGTTGGGGCTGACCGCGCAGCACCTCTACCTGCTGCCGGAAACGAACCTCGAAAACATCTTCAACGAGATCGAGCGCGCCGAGCCGGGCGCGATCATCGTTGATTCAATTCAGACGGTCTTCTCCGCCAGAGTCGAGAGCGCGCCCGGTTCTGTCTCGCAGGTGCGCGAGGTCGCGGGGCAGTTTCTGCTGCTGGCGAAGAATCGCGGCCTGCCCGTCTTCCTGATCGGCCACGTCACCAAGGAGGGCGCAATCGCCGGCCCGAAAGCTTTGGAGCACATTGTTGATACGGTGCTCTACTTCGAGGGCGAGCGCCATCACAATCATCGCATCATCCGCGCGGCCAAGAATCGCTTCGGCGCAGCCAACGAACTCGGCATCTTTGAGATGACCGGCGCGGGGCTTGTGCCGGTCGCCAGCCCATCCGAGATGTTCCTGCACGGGCGACCCGAAAACGTCTCCGGCTCGGTGGTCGCCGCCTGCATGGAGGGCACGCGCCCCATGCTCATCGAAGTGCAGGCGCTCGTCTCCGAAGCGAAATTCAACTACCCCGTGCGCAACGCGCAAGGCTTTAACGCGAACCGCGTCGCGCTGCTGCTCGCCGTCCTCGGCAAGCGCATCGGGCTGGAACGCCTGTTGAGCACAGACGTGTTCCTCAACATCGCCGGCGGACTTGACGTGGACGAGCCGGCGGCCGACCTCGGCGTGGTCGCCGCCATCGTGTCGAGTTATCAGAACAAGACGGTCGATCCGAAGACGGTCGTGTTCGGTGAAGTCGGTCTGACGGGCGAGGTGCGCGGCGCGATGCAGGCGCAGGTGCGCGCCCGCGAAGCGCAGGCGCTCGGCTTCAAACGGCTGATCATGCCCGCCACGAACACGGACGGCCTGCAAAGGCTTTTGGGGCTGCGCATCGTCGGCGTGCGCTCGGTGGAAGAAGCGTTGGCGGAACTGTTCTAAAGCTGGCAGTCGCCCGCGCCGACGCTTTTCCGTGACGTGCGTGTGACAGGCGTGTTAATATCGCGGGCGTTATGCAGGCAGACCTCATCATCATCCGCTCCATCTTCATCGCGATCCTCGTCGTGGCGGGCTACCTGCTGCATCCGTTGCCCGGCAACAGGTTCATCTCGGCGGTAGTCGGCGCGCTCATCGCCGGCGCGATCATTCTGTTCGAGATGCGGATTCAGCGCGCGTCGCTGAAGACGTTGATCGGCGCGGCGTTCGGTTCGCTGTTGGGGATCATCGGCGCTTACTTTATCGGCACGCTGATCAGCCATCAAGACCCGAAAGCGGTCACAGTCGAAACCAAGTCGTACCTAACGCTCGTGCTCACCTTCCTGATGGCTTACATCGGATTAGTGGTCGGCGCGGCAAAGGGCGATTATCTCGATCTGTCGGCGCTCGGCGGCATCTTCAGCGACAAAGCGACGCGGCGCGACATGAAGATTATGGACACGTCCGTCATCATTGACGGGCGCATCGCCGACGTGGCCGAAGCGGGTTTCCTCTCCGGCACGATCATCATCCCGCAATT
This sequence comes from Pyrinomonadaceae bacterium, assembly GCA_036389375.1. Lineage (GTDB taxonomy): Bacteria > Acidobacteriota > Blastocatellia > Pyrinomonadales > Pyrinomonadaceae > QHXQ01. The sequence goes on from DASVQA010000146.1 coordinate 16,463, forward strand.
CATCCTGCGCGAACTGCAACAGGTGGCGGATTCACCCGACTCATCCAAACGCCAGCGCGGCCGGCGCGGTCTGGACATGCTCAACCGCCTGCAATCGAACCCCAAACTCGACATACAGGTCGTGGACACGGACTTTCCGGCCGTGCGCGAGGTCGATCTGAAACTGCTTGAGCTATCAAAGCACCTCGATGCCGTCGTCGTGACCAACGACTTCAATCTCAACAAGGTCGCGCAACTGCACGGCGTCTCCGTCCTGAACATCAACGAACTGGCGAACGCCTTGAAGCCCGTTGTGCTGCCCGGCGAGGCGATGAAGGTCTTCATCCTCAAAGAAGGCAAGGAATACAATCAGGGCGTGGCTTACTTAGACGACGGCACGATGGTCGTCGTGGACAACGCGCGCAAGATGATCGGGCGCAACGCCGACATCGCCGTCACCAGCGTCTTGCAGACCACCGCCGGCAAGATGATCTTCGGGAAACTCTGGGAAGAGGGCGCGGAGAGCGCCGGCATACACACGACCGACGCGCGCAACGTCAACGGCGCAGCCCGTCGCCCCTACCGCGACTCGCGCGCCCCCGCCGCCACGACCACCCCGCGCGAACAGCAAGGCTGAAAAACGAGTGATGAGTGACCAGTGACAAGTGACAAGTTAAAAACTTCTGCTTGCCCGCCACCTGTCACTCGCCCCTCGTCACTGTTCTTATGAACAGCGCGATCATCGTCGCGGCGGGGCAGGGCACGCGCGCGGGCGGCGCACGGGCCAAGCAGTTTCAAACGTTGGCGGGCGTCCCCGTCATCATCCACACACTCAGACGGTTCGAGCAGAGCGCCACGATTGCCGCCTGCATCGTCGTCGTCCCGGCCACGGAGACGGATAATTTTCTGACCATCGCGGCCCAGTTCAAACTGCGTAAGGTAGCGCGCGTGGTCGCGGGCGGCGCGACGCGCACCGAGTCGGTCGCGCGCGGGCTTGCCGCCGTCGCCGCCGCGCCGCGCACGGTCGTCGCCGTCCACGACGGCGTGCGCCCATTCGTCACCGCCGCAGAGATTGACCGCACGGTGCGGGCCGCCACAGCGGACGGCGCGGCCGTACTGGTCGCGCCCGTCGTGGACACGATCAAAGAGGTGACGGGTGAGCGCATCGCGCGCACGCTCCCGCGCGCCGAACTGCGCCGCGCACTGACGCCGCAGTGCTTCCACTTCGACCTGCTCCGCCGCGCCTGTGAACACGCGCAGGCGCACAAACTCGATGCGACCGACTGTAGCGCGCTCGTCGAACAACTCGGCGTCCCTATCACCACCGTCGCCGGCGACCCGCGCAACATCAAGCTCACGCGTCCGGAGGATTTCGCGCTGGCGGAAATTTTGCTACAGGAGTTTGAAAACAGAGGTTAGAGCTAGAGGTCAGAGGTTAGCGAAAAAAACTTCTGACCTCTGACCTCTAGCCTCTGACCCCTGCTCTTATGTTTCGCATCGGCATCGGCCACGATACGCACCGGTTGACGGAGGGGCGGGCGCTCGTGCTGGGCGGCGTGGAGATCGAGTCTGAGCGCGGCGCGGAAGGCCACTCTGACGCCGATGCGCTGGCACACGCGATTGCCGACGCGATCCTCGGTGCGCTTTGCGAGGGCGATCTCGGCGTGCATTTCCCCGACCGTGATCCGCGCTGGAAGAATGCCGACAGTCTGCAACTGCTGGCGCGCGTCGTCTGGCTCGCACAGCAGAGCGGCTACCGCGTCGGCAACGTGGATGCGACCGTCATGCTTGAACGCCCGCGCCTACGCGCCTACATTCAAACGATGCGCGAGCGGCTGGCGCAGACGCTCGCGGTTGATTGCACCTGCGTCAGCGTCAAAGCGAAGACCGGCGAGGGCCTCGATGCCGTCGGCGAAGGGCGCGCGGTCACGGCGCAAGCCGTCGTGCTGCTGGAAAAAGCAGAGGGCAGAGGTTAGAGGTCAGAGATCAGTTAACATGAAAACCGATCTGCTGACCTCTGACCTCTAACCTCTGCCCTCTACTGCTATGAACCCACAGGATGTCATCCGGCATAAACGCGACGGCGGCGAATTGTCGGCCGCCGAAGTAGAGTTCTTTGTGCGCGGCGTGGTGACGGGCGAGTTTGCCGACTATCAGGCGGCGGCGCTGTTGATGGCCATCCTGTGGCGCGGCATGACGGATGCCGAGCAGGGCGCGCTCACACAGGCGATGCTGCGTTCGGGCACGCTGCTGGATTTTTCGGACATCGACCAACCGAAGTCCGATAAACATTCGACCGGCGGTGTGGGCGATAAGACTTCGCTTTTGATCGCGCCGCTCGTGGCCGCGTGCGACGTGTGCGTGCCGATGATTTCGGGGCGCGGGCTGGGACATACGGGCGGGACGCTCGACAAACTCGAAGCGATCCCCGGTTATCGCGTGCGTCTGTCGCTCGCAGAGTTTCGCGCCATCCTCAAGCAGGTCGGCTTCGCCATGATGGGGCAGACCGCAGAGATCGCGCCGGCCGACCGTAAGCTCTACGCCCTGCGCGATGCGACCGCGACCGTCGAAGCCATTCCGCTCATCGTCGCTTCGATCATGTCGAAGAAACTGGCCGCCGGGCTTGATGCGCTGGTGCTCGACGTGAAGACGGGCACAGGCGCGTTCATGCGCGAAGAAGAGCGGGCGCGCACGCTCGCCCGCGCGCTCGTGGCGACGGGCAACGGCGCAGGCGTCCGCACGGAAGCGTTACTGACCGACATGAATCAACCGCTCGGTCGGGCCGTCGGGCACGCACTCGAAGTGCAGGAGTGTCTGGAACTTTTGCGCGGCGCGGGGCACGAGCGTGCGCGGCCTGTGCTCGACCTGTCGCTTGAGCTATCGGCGCGCATGGTTGCGCTCGCTGGTGTTGAGCAGACGCTCGTGGCGGCGCGGCAGCGCGTCGAACGCGCGCTCTCGTCCGGCGCGGCGCTCGAATGTTTTCGTGCGAACGTCGTGGCGCAGGGCGGCGACGCGCGCGTGTGCGATGAGCCGGACCGTTTATTCGCTTCGGGCCTGCGCGCGGTTAAGGTAGAATCGCCGCGCGCAGGCGTTGTGTTACAGGTGGATGCGGCCGAAGTGGGTTTTGCCGTCGCGGCGATGGGCGGCGGGCGCGTGCGTGTGGAAGACGAGATCGACCCGGCCATCGGTTTTCTCGCCGACGCGCGCTGCGGCGACGAGGTGGCGGCGGGCGATGCGCTCGGCACGCTCTACTGTCGCACCGAGGCGCAAGGCGCAGCAGCTCGGCAACGCATCCAGACGGCGTACACCATCGGCACAGAGTCGCCCGCAGTTCCGCTCAAGCTGATCAAGGAGGTCATCACCGCATGAAGACCTATGGCGCAATCGTGCTCGCGCTCGCGTGCGTGCTGACGCTGGTCGTTACGCCCGCGTGCAACTCGGGCCGGGCCAGCACCGACGATAAATCGAAAGTCCACGTCGGCATCGTCTTCGACATCGGCGGCAAAGACGACCGCTCGTTCAACGCGTCCGCGTGGGAAGGCGTGAAGCGCGCGGCGAAAGATTATCCGATTGTGCTGCGCGACGTAGAGCCGGGCGACCCGACCTCCATCGAACCGGCCATGCGCGCCTTTGCCGAGCGCGGCTACGATCTGATCATCGGCGTCGGCTTCGCGCAAGGGCCGATCATGGCGGACGTGGCGCGGGATTATCCGAACCTGAAGTTCGCCATTATTGATTTCGTCGTCGAACAACCGAACGTCGCCTCGCTCGTCTTCAAGGAGCACGAAGGCTCTTATCTCGTCGGCATGATCGCGGCGCGCAAGTCGCAGACCGGCACGCTCGGCTTCATCGGCGGCATGGACATTCCGCTTATCCATCGCTTCGAGAAGGGCTACGAAGAGGGCGCGCGCGCGGTCAATCCAAACATTCGCGTGATCGAGAACTACGTCGGCGTCAACGACGGCGCATGGAACAATCCCGGCAAGGGTAAGGAACTGGCCGTCGCGCAGATCGGCAAAGGCGCGGACGTGATCTTCACGGCGGCCGGCAACTCCGGTCTCGGCGCGTTCGATGCGGCCGAGCAGAGCCGCAAACTCGTCATCGGCGTGGACTCGAATCAGAACTGGGTCAAACCCGGTTACGTCCTGACGAGCATGGTCAAGCGCGTTGATAACGCCGTCTATCAGATCGTGGGCGACACCGTGCAGGGCCATTTTCAGGGCGGCGTACACGTCTTCGGGCTTGACAACAACGGCATCGGCTATGCGCTGGATCAATATAACCAGAGTTTGATCCCGCCGGATGTGCTCAAAGATGTCGAAGCCGCGAAGCAGAAGATCATCGGCGGGCAGATCAAGGTGCCGGACGCGATGGCGAAATAGCGGACTTCGCGCCGCACGGCGAGGTGGCTACCCGTGCTGAGTTACAGACCGACGAAGCAACAGCCGAGCGCAAACTACGATCCGGCAGACTTGCGCCGCTTCATCGTGAGCCAACCGGACGAGCGGTTGCTCGATATCGTAACGCACGAGCGCGCTCAGTACGTGCCAGCGACGCTCAATCTGGCCGAGGCGGAACTCAGGCGGCGGGGTCTGTCGTACACCGGTTCGCCGCCCGCAGCGCCCAAGCCGGTCAGCGCGCGGAGCCGGAACGCTACGATCATCAGGCGGGTCTTCTGGGCGACCTGCGGCCTGGTCATACTGATGATTATCTTCAACACCAGCGCCACATGGGTCTTTCCGACCTACAGATGGTTGTTCAGAATGGTTGCCGGTTGCGGGGTCGCTTTAGTCGTTCTATCGGTGATGTTCGACTGGGCCGGGCAACTGTTGGGGTGGTTGCGCCGCGTTCGTCTGCCCTAAGCTCTACTGTGTGATTATGACTTTCGACGTGGCAGATTTACGCCGCCGCACGGCGCAGTTGAGCGATGATGAACTGCTCGTCATTGTATCGCTCAGGCGGCGCTCTTACCGGCCCGTCGCGGTCAGACTGGCGACGGCCGAGTTGCAACGGCGCGGGCTGTCGCCCGCCGCTGCCCCGACGGGCTATCAGTACGCGCGGCGCGGGCAAAGACGTTGCGCGCCCATATCAACGTCGCCGGTTGGGCCTGCGCAGCCGGGCGGCGAGAGCGCGTTCGTGTTGTTCTGCGAGATCGCGTGCGCCGTCGTCGGCAGCATCGTGCTGGCGGTGCTGTTCGTCTCAGGGCGCGAGACGCAGAAGGCTTTCTTGCGCTGGGCGGGCACGAGTCTGGCGCTGCCTTACACGGTCTGGCGCGGCGCGCGTTTTGTTGACGGGCGTCTGCCGCAGGACGGAATGCAGCAACAGGGACAGGCGATCAACTGATGCTTGAGCTACGCAACATCACGAAGCGTTTCGGCGACGTGCTGGCGAACGATCAGGTCAACATCGTGGTCAAGCCGGGCACGATTCACGCCATCGTGGGCGAAAACGGCGCGGGCAAATCTACCGCCATGCGGATCGCCTACGGCTTCTACACGGCGGACGAGGGCGAGATCGTCATTGACGGCCAGCCGCGCCGCATACAGTCGCCGCACGATGCCATTGCCTTAGGCGTCGGCATGGTGCATCAACACTTCATGCTGATCGAGCCGATGACCGTCGCGGAGAACATCGTGCTCGGCGCAGAACCGGGCGGCGCGGTCGCGCTTGATCTGAATCAGGCGGCCAAGCGGGTGCGTGCGCTCTCGGAAGATTTCCGGCTGGCGATTGACCCGCAGGCGATCATCGAGCACCTGTCGGTCGGGCAGCAGCAGCGCGTCGAGTTGCTGAAGGCGCTCTACCGCGAGGCGCGGCTGTTGATTCTGGACGAGCCGACGGCGGTGCTCACGCCGCAGGAGGTCGAAGAACTGTTCGCCATCCTGCGCCGCATGCGCGAGCAAGGGAAGACCGTTGTCATCATCACGCACAAGCTGTCGGAGGTGCTTGCCATCTCGGACGAAGTGACGGTGATGCGCGATGGGCGCGTCGTCGGGCAGGTCGAGACGAGCAAGACGGACGCGGCGGAACTTGCACGCCTGATGGTCGGGCGCGACGTGCTGCTGCGCGTCGAGAAGCCGCCCGCCGACGCGGGCGAAGTCGTGCTGCGCGTCGAGCACCTGTCTGTGAGCGGGCGCGACGGCACGCGGCGGCTCAAGGGCATCTCGTTTCAGGTGCGCGCGGGCGAGATCGTCGGGCTGGCGGGCGTGGAGGGGAACGGGCAGACGGAGCTAATCGAGGCGCTCGCGGGGCTTGTCCCGCCGGGGCAGCTAAGCGGCGTCATCAACTATCTGGGGCAGGACATCGCACGCAGAGACGCACGCGCGCGGCGCGAACTCGGCATCGCGCACATCCCCGAAGATCGGCATCGGCGCGGGCTGCTGCTGGATTTCGACCTCACCGAAAACGCCGTGCTCGGCGTCCATTATCGCCCGCCCATCTCGGCGGGTCTCGGCGGCGTGCTCATGAGCGACAGCGCGATGCGCCAGCGCACGCGCGCCATCATCGAAGACTTCGACGTGCGCCCCGCGAACCCGGCGCTCGCGGCGCGCTCGCTCTCCGGCGGCAACCAGCAGAAGCTGATCATCGGACGCGAGTTTGTGCTGCAACCAAAACTGCTCCTCGTCTCGCAGCCGACGCGCGGCGTGGACATCGGCGCAATTGAGTTCATCCACCGCAAACTCGTGCGCCTGCGCGACGAAGGCTGCGCCGTGCTGCTTGTCTCCGCCGAGCTTGAAGAAGTGACGGCGCTGGCCGACCGTCTGCTCGTCATCCACGACGGCGCGCTCGTCGGCGAAGTCGATCCAGTGCGCACGACCGTCGAAGAGATCGGTCTGCTGATGACCGGCGGGCACAAGTAGGGACGACGGAGCATGAGCGGGGCGTGGGAGCAAACGTGCAGAGGTAGTTGATGGCTGACATCAAGGTTTATCTGAACAAATTCAGCGAGGGCGGTGGGCGCGTGTTTGCGCGCGCGCTCGAAGAGGCGCGGCGGCGCGAGCAGAACTGCGTCGTCACAGAGCACCTGATCGCGGCGCTCGTCGAAATCGAAGCCGGCTCGTTTGATGCGGTGCTGGCCAACATGCAGGTTGAGCGCGCCGCCTTTCAAGCCGTTCTGGAACAACGCCTCGCTGCGGGGCCGCGCTACACGGGGCGCGGCGTGCGGCTCGCGCCGGAGACGATTGAGGTCTGCAAGCTGGCGCTCAGGCGCGCGGAGAGTTATCGCCGCCGGAAGATCGAGCCGGTTGATCTGTTGGTCGCGCTGGCGCTGCACGGCCCGGCCAATCTGTTCAGCCTGCTCGGCCCGCTCGGCGTCACCCCGGCAACCATCGTGAAGACTGTGCTCGACTTTGAAACCGCCGTCGAGGTGGCGCGCGTGCTTGCGCCGACCGGCGCGCAACTGATCGGGCGCGCGGTACGCATCAAGTCCGGCCCGTTCGCCAGCTTCACGGGTTTCATCGCCAACGTGAATCAGCCAAAGGAGAAGCTGGAAGTCGGCGTGGCGATCTTCGGCCACCGGAAGTTTATCGAACTATCGCCGGACGACATCGAGTTTCTGGACTTCAAGAAGTAGTCGGTAGCCAGTAGCCAGTAGTCAGTAGCAGAAACATGGCTGACGTTGCTGGCTGGCGGCTAAGCGCGAAGGACGCGCACGCTAAAAACCTACTGACTACTGACTGCTGGCGACTGACTACTTCATCATGAAACTGCTCCGTGAACTGCTCTTTCCGCTCATCGCCGTGCTGGCCGCTTTTCTCGTCGGCGCGCTCATCGTGCTGCTCATCAAAGACGATCCCATTCTGACTTACAGACTCCTGATCGGCAGCGCGCTCTCTTGGCCCGACGGCATCGGCTACACGCTCTTTTATGCCACGCCGCTCATCTTCACCGGGCTGGCGGTCGCGGTCGCGTTTCGCTGCGGTCTCTTGAACATCGGGGCGGAGGGGCAACTCTACGTCGCCGCGTTTGCCGCCGCGTGGGTCGGCATCACATTTGGCGGGGTGGAAGGAAAATCGGTGGCGAATCTGTCGGCGTGGCTGCTCGTCCCGCTGGCGTGTCTGGCGGCGATCCTGATGGGCGCGTTGTGGGGCGCAATTCCGGGCGTGCTGAAGGCGAAGACCGGGGCGCACGAAGTCATCAACACGATCATGATGAACTTCATCGCGCTCGCGCTCGTCAGTTGGCTGACGCAGTACCACTACAAGGCGCAGGGGGATCCGATCTTGCAGACCGTGCCGACCGGCGCGGCCGCGCACATCCCCCGGCTCGGCACGTTCGTGCCGGGTTTGCCGGCACGCATCCCGCTCAACATCGCGTTTCTGCTCGCGCTCGTCGCGTGCGCGCTCGTCTATGTCTTTCTGTGGCGGACGAAGTGGGGCTACGAGATTCGCGCAACGGGTGCGAACCCTGCGGCGGCCGAATACGGCGGCATCTCGACGGCGCGCCAGATCGTACTGGCGATGGCCGTCTCCGGTGGCTTGGCCGGGATGGTCGGCATCAACGAAGTGCTCGGCTATCGTTATCGCTATTACGACAGTTTCTCGTCGGGCGTGGGTTATGGTTTCACAGGGATCGCGGTCGCGCTGCTGGGGCGCAACCACCCGGTCGGCGTGATCTTCGCCGCGCTACTCTTCGGCGCGTTGCAGCGCGGGGCGCTGTTTGTAGACATCTTTACAACCAACGTGTCGAAAGATTTGGTCGCGGTCTTGCAGGCGCTGGTCATTCTGTTCGTCGCGGCCGAGGCGTTGTTCCGCGGCCGGTTCAACCGCTTCGGCCTGCTCAAACGATCTAAAATCTAATTGGATAGCACACGATGAACGAACTGTTCAGCATCGGGCTGATCTATTCAACGATTCGCACGGCGACGCCGCTCTTGCTGGCGGCGCTCGGCGGGTTGTACTCGGAGCGCGCGGGCGTCATCAACATCGCGCTCGAAGGCTTGATGCTCGCGGGCGCGTTCACTGCGGCCGCCGTCACGCACTACACGCACAACCCCGTGATCGGTCTGGCGGCAGGCATGGGCGCGGGACTGTTCATCGCCGCGATTCACGCGCTGGTCTGCATCCGTTTCAAAGCGGATCAGGTAGTGAGCGGGATGGCGATCAATATCTTGATGATCGGCGTGCCGGCGCTCTTGAGCGGGGCGCTCTTTGAATCGACGGGCGCGACGCCGCAGATTCCGCTGGCCGATCTGCTACGCCGTGCGCCGGTCGTGATCGCGTTCGCGCTCGTGCCCGTCACGTGGTACGTACTCTATCGCACGCCGTTCGGGCTGCGCCTGCGCGCGGTGGGCGAAAACCCGGAAGCGGCGGACGCGGCGGGCGTGAGCGTCGCAGGCGTGCGCTACGCGGGCGTGCTGCTGAGCGGCGCGCTCGCGGCCATCGGGGGCGCGTACCTATCCATCGGACAGTCGTCGCTCTTTACGCGCAACATGACGGCGGGGCGCGGCTTTATCGCCCTCGCCGCGCTCATCTTCGGCAAGTGGCGACCCGTGCAGACGATGCTTGCGTGTCTGTTGTTCGGCTTCGCGGAGGCCGTGTCGATCCAGATGCAGGGCGTCGTGCGTATCCCCGTGCAGTTCATCCAGATCGTGCCTTACGTGTTGACGATGATCGTGCTCGCCGGGTTCATCGGTCAGAGTCGCGCCCCGCGCGCGCTCGGTATCCCGTACCAGAAGGAGAAGTAGGCAGTTGCAAAGAACAACGCGCGCTTTAACTGCCGCCCGCCCGCTGCCGGCTATCTAATGTCAATGATGTCCGAACAATTAAGTCCGGAGACGCTCTACGAACGGGCCGCACACGCGGCGCGCGTCGTCCGTGCGCGTTGGCCCTTTGAGCCGCGCGTGGCCATCATCTTGGGCAGCGGGCTGGGCGCGTTCGCCGACGATCTCACGGACGCAGCGGCGCTCGACTACGCAGAGATTCCCGGGTTCGCCCGCTCGACCGTCGAAGGGCACGCGGGGCGACTTGTCTGCGGCACGGTTGACGGCGTCCCGGTCGCGGCCATGCAGGGCCGCTTTCACTACTACGAAGGCTACGACTGGGAGCAGGTCACGTTCCCCGTGCGTGTGCTGGGGCTGCTCGGCATCAAGGCGCTGGTGCTGACGAACGCGGCGGGCGGTTTGAACAACAGTCTGCGGCAAGGCTCGCTCATGCTCATCAGCGACCATCTGAACCTGCTCGGCGCGAACCCCTTGCGCGGCCCAAACGACCCGCGCTTCGGCCCGCGTTTCCCCGACCTCTCCGAAGTCTACGACCGCGAGTTTCAGGAGACGGCCATTCACGAAGCCCACGCGCTGAAACTGGAACTGCGGCGCGGCATCTACGCGGCGCTGTCAGGCCCAAGCTACGAGACGCCCGCCGAGATACGCATGCTGCGCGCGCTCGGCGCGGACGCCGTCGGCATGTCCACCGTGCCCGAAGCCATCGTCGCGCGTCACATGGGGCTGAAGGTGCTCGGCGTCTCCTGCATCACCAACATGGCTGCGGGCGTGAGCGACCAGCCGATTGACCACGCCGAAGTAATGGAGACGGGCGCACGCGTGCGCGAAACCTTTACGGGTTTGCTGCGGCGCACGCTCCCGAAGTTAAATGTCGCGTAAAGACTATTGGGCGAAGGCGACTCTACTACCTGTTATGATCATTGGCATCTGCGGCGGCACAGGCTCTGGTAAGACGACGGTGGCTAACAAGATTCTCGAATCTGTTAGCACGAACGACGTGGCCTTCTTGCAGCAGGATTCCTATTACCGCAACCGCGCCGAGTTGCCGCTCGATTACCGGCAACAGGTCAACTTCGATCACCCGGACGCGATTGACAACGACCTGCTCATCGAACATCTGCGCGCTTTGAAAGCGGGACAGGCGGTGGCGCTCCCGCTCTACGATTTCAAGCAGCACGTGCGTCTGCCTGAGACGGAGCGCGTCGAGCCGAAACTGATCATCATCCTCGAAGGCATCCTCATCTTCGCCGAGCCGCGTCTGCTCGCCGAGATGGACATCAAGGTCTTCGTGGACACGCCCGACGACATACGTTTTATTCGGCGGCTGCGCCGCGACGTGGCAGAGCGCGGACGCACCGTGGATTCCGTTATCGAACAGTATCTGGCGACCGTGCGCCCGATGCACATGCAGTTCGTCGAGCCGTCGAAGCGGCTGGCGGACGTGATCATTCCCGAAGGCGGGCACAATCTGGTGAGCATAGACCTGCTGAGCGGCAAGATACGCGAGCGGTTGGCGCATGAACGCACGCGCGGCCGGGCGCAGTTGGTCTGAGCGTGCATGCGAGAGGAGCGAGAAAAGGGTTTGAGCGTTAAGATCGAGCAAGAGATCATCAAGGCCGCCACCGAAGCGCGCAACTGCGCGCTCGCGCAATTCTCCAAGTTCTGCGTCGGCGCGGCCCTCGAAGCCGGGGACGGGCACATCTACACCGGCTGCAATATCGAAAGCGCCGCTTATGAGTTGACCATGTGCGCCGAGCGCGTGACCATCTGGAAGGCGCTCTCTGAGGGCGCGCGCCGCTTCACCCGCATCGCCGTTGTCGCCGACACGGAACGGCTCACGCCCCCCTGCGGCGCATGCCGCCAGATCATCTGGGAGTTCTGCGGCGACATCCCGGTCATCCTCGCCAACCTGCGCGGCGATACAGAGACCCTACAGATGCGCTACCTGCTGCCGCGCCCCTTCGATGCACAATTTCTAGAAGAGACGAGCAGCGAGAGTTAGGTCACGGTCTTGTTACAATTCAGGCATGCTTAACGCTTTACCGCGCCTAACTCGCCTGAGCGTTCTGCTGTTCATATCTCTTGACCTTGCTCGGAACGCAGACGTAATCTCAAGCTATGAATTACCATGATTTTATTACCATTGACCCGAACAAACGTGGCGGCAAGCCATGTGTGCGGGGCTTGCGGATCACGGTCTATGAGGTGCTGGAATATCTGGCTTCCGACATGACCGAAGAGGAAATCCTCGCAGACTTTCCCGACCTCACCCGCGCCGACTTGAAGGCGTGCATCGCCTTCGCGGCGGATCGTGAACGTAAGTTAGTGACTGTGCCGGCCGCATGAAACTGTTGTTTGATGAGAACCTGTCGCCTCAGTTGGTGCGGCTGCTGGTCGATCTCTTCCCTGATTCGATACATGTGCGTGATGCCGGTTTGCAAGCGGCTGACGATCCCTCGGTTTGGGAGTATGCGAAGGCCAATGATCTGATCATCGTTTCCAAAGATTCCGATCTACATCAGCGCAGCTTTGTTTTCGGGCATCCTCCGAAGGTAGTCTGGGTGCGGCTCGGGAACTGCTCGACTTCGGACGTGGCCCGATTATTGCGCCAGCATGTTGCCACAATCAGCACATTTTACGACGACTCCTATGCCTCTTTCCTTAGCTTGTCCTAGCAGACTGGACGAACCGGCACACACCTTGCGCGCGCAATTTATCGCTGAGACGAACAATCAATGAAGACTACGTACAGGTCGTTTGCGCGGCAGGTTGCCGCACTGTTTTTGATATGCCTCCACATAGCACCATTCGCGGCCGCACGTGTCGCTGCGCCGCAGAGCGTTGACTTGCTTGTGCGCGGCGGGACGGTCGTGACGATGGACGGGCAGGAGCATGTGATTGAGGACGGTGCGGTGGCGGTGAAGGGCGGGCGCATCGTGGAGGTCGGGCCGGCTGATCGTCTGGCGCGCAGGTATGCGGCGCGCGAGACGATTGATGCGCGCGGGCGGGTGGTGCTGCCGGGGCTAGTGAACGGGCACACGCATGTGCCGATGACGCTCTTTCGCGGGCTGGCCGACGATCTCGATCTGAACGAGTGGTTGACGAAGTATATCTTCCCGGCCGAAGCGAAGAACGTGACCGAAGCGTTCGTGCGCGCGGGCACGCGGCTCGGCTTGGCCGAGATGATTCGCGGCGGGACGACGACCTATTGCGACATGTATTACTTCGAGGACGCCATCGCGGACGAGACGGCGCGGGCCGGCGTGCGCGGCGTGCTCGGCGAGACGATCATTGATTTTCCCGTCGCCGATAACAAGACGCATGAAGAGGCGATGGCTTACGCGGACAAGTTTGTGGCGAAGTGGCGCGGGCACGCGCTCATCGTGCCGGCCATTGCGCCGCACGCGCCCTACACAGTCTCGGAGGAACATCTGCGCGCCGTGCGGCAGTTCTCGGATCGCACGGGCGCACCCGTTGTCATACACGTCGCGGAGACGAGCAAAGAGGTTGCCGACATCACGCGCGAGCACGGCGCGTCGCCGGTCGCTTATCTGGCGCGCATCGGCTTCTTATCGAACCGCGTCATCGCCGCACACACCGTACACCTGACGGCTGAAGAGATCGCTACGCTCAAGCGCATGGACGTGGGCGCGGTACACAATCCGCAGTCGAACATGAAACTGGCGTCGGGCGTTGCGCCCGTGCCGCAGATGTTGGCGGCGGACGTGGCGGTCGGTTTAGGGACAGACGGCGCGGCGTCGAATAACGACCTCGACATGTGGGAGGAGATGGACACGGCGGCGAAACTGCACAAAGAGTTTACGGGCGATCCGAAAGTGGTGACGGCGCGCGAGGCGCTGGCGATGGCCACGATTCGCGGCGCGCGGGCGCTGCATCTCGAACACGAGATCGGCTCGCTCGAAGTGGGGAAGCGGGCCGATCTGATCATCGTCGATCTCGACGCGCTGCACCAGACGCCGCGCTACAACATCTATTCGCACCTCGTCTATGCGACGAAGGCGGCGGACGTGCGGACGGTCGTGATCGAAGGGCGCGTCGTGATGCGCGACCGGCGGTTGTTAACGCTGGACGAAGAAGCGATCAAACGCGAGGCCCGCATGTTCCGCGAGCGCATCGCGCGGAGCCTCGCGCCGGCCGCCGTTCAGCCGTCGCCGCCAGCGGGCGGTGCCAGGCGGCCGCGCGCCGTTGCGCCGAAGCGGCGGGCCCGACCGTAAAATTTGGCCTCGGCGGTCGGGGAAATTTGCGCGCCGCGAGTTGATAAAAGTCGCCGCTTCGGGTGATAATCTGCGCGCTGAATATAGCTAACCTTCAAAGCGAGCTTGCATGCTCGCTTTTGTCTTTATGGAGTTGTTTGCAGTGAAGGGAACTCGTTTCAGTCACACCCGTCAAATCGTTATCACAATCAGCCTCTTGTTTGCCTTTGCCGCCGGAGGGGCGGTACGCGCACAGTATCTTGTGCAGGCCGATGGCGAGAGCGTGCAGCAGCGGATCGCGCGCGCGCGTGCGCTCGCGGCGGTCGGCAACCTGCCGGCGGCGCGCAGCGAACTTGAGTCGCTGACGCACGCGCAGACGGACGAGTCCGTGCGAGAGATCGCGCTGGTGCTGCTCGTCGGCGTCTATCTGGAACAGGCGGATTACGGCTATGCCGAAGGTTTGCTGAACGAGACGTTCGTCAACCGGCAGGCGCAGCGCGACGAAGCGACGCACGCCTATTTCGCGCTCGCCGGTCAGGTCATTAACGGCGTCCGCACGCACATGGAGCGCTACCGCGCGCTCGGTCTCGACGTAACCGACGGCACGCTCCCGCCCGAAGCGACGGGCGATCTCGATCACCTGCGTTCGCTGCTCGAACGCATCGTCGCGCAGGGGCGGCAGCTTGGCGGCGAGGCAGGGCGGAGTGTGGAAGCGGCGGCGCTCGTCGAAGAGGCGGCCGGCGTCCGCGCACGGCTGGCGCGCAACCCGAGCGAGCGCGCACAGTGGCAACGCGAGGTGACGGAGGCGCGCCAGCGCCTCGCCGGATCAAACACGCGCATGACGGTCAGCAACGTGCGTCCAGCTACACCCGCGCCGACGGATGCAGCTGCAACCGGCTCGACCGCCGCGCCGCCAACCTCTACGCCAAGTCCGACGCCTGCGCCAACCCTCACGCCGACGCCGGCCAATCCGACGGCGGGTGCGGGCACGTCAAACGCGGCGCAGCCCAATACGCCGTCGCAGACGCCGCCGCAAACGAATGCGCCGAAGCCGAACGAGCCGAACGGTGCGGCGGCCAACGCGCCCGCGCAGCCGCTCGAAGTTGGGGCCGCGTTGATTGCTAAGGCGAAGGATCGGGTCGCGCCCAGTTATCCGGCGCAGGCCCGTTCGGCGCGCGTGACGGGCAACGTGACGGTCTTCCTGACGGTGGACGAGCGCGGCGCGGTCGCCGAAGTGAAACGCACGAACGGCCCCGAACTGTTGCGGCAGGCGGCGGAGGATGCGGCGCGGCGCTGGAAGTTCAAACCCACGCTCATCAACGGTCAGCCCGTGCGCGTCTCCGGCTATCTCAACTTCAATTTCACCCTCTAGCCCGGCCAATCGTTGCGCGCTGGCTGCGAGCCAACGTTG
Organism: Pyrinomonadaceae bacterium; assembly: GCA_036389375.1. Taxonomy (GTDB): domain Bacteria; phylum Acidobacteriota; class Blastocatellia; order Pyrinomonadales; family Pyrinomonadaceae; genus QHXQ01. The sequence goes on from DASVQA010000146.1 coordinate 31,785, forward strand.
ACAGTCCGACATGTCTGCGGTTATAGTGCCGGCTCGATTCTGCTGAACTTGTAAGAAGGGCATCAGCACCAAGCTCTCGCGGAACCGTTCGCGGATAAGCCTTTCAATTTCATTGCATAAATACAACTGAACCTTGTGTCATTGTTATGTGGCTAACCCCCGGCCTGCGATACACACTACACGCCTATCTGCTGTCATGCGCTTGCCTTGAGGTGTATTTCTTCGCACCCGTTGCCACCCGTACCCAAACCAGTGTCACCTGCAACCCGACACTACCGCTTCCTGCGCGCAAGCTGATCCGCTAACGAACCGACGCGCGCTTGCTCTGAGTTACAAGGGTCAACTTAGCCTCCGCCCGCGCGGGCGACCAGCAAGCTTTAGGGCCGGCCGGCCCTGCACAATAAATGTGTGCAGGTGGCGCGCTGGACGCGATATGTGAAGCGGTCACTGTTTCGGCGTGACTCGCACAGGTTGGACAGGCTGGCGTTGAAAGACGAGCGGCGCTGCCTTTTACCCCCCTCGAAGGAGAATTAGCAAATGCGAAAGTTACTGGTAGTCTGTTTGACTGCTGCGCTATTACTCACGGCGCTCCTCTTGCCGCAACTCACGGACGCGGCGCGGAAAGATAAGGATAAACCGGGCGGCCGCACCCCGGCCGTGCCCGGCAAAGGCGCGGGCCGACAAGAGGCCGGCGCGAGCAAGTCCGACGGCAACCCGCTCATGTATCGCGCCGTAAATTTTGGCGAGTCGCCTAAACTGAGCGACATCGCACAGGCGCAGACCAAACTTAAAAACCAGCGCAACGCAAAGGTGCTCGACCGGGAAAAGATGATCGAGCAGAAGCGCGAAAAGACCGGTCGCTCCGAAGCCGAGATCAATGAGCAGCGCAGCCTGAGCGCAGCCGGCGTGCGCGTCGAAGACGAGGCGCGCGAGAAGAACGACCGCAACCGCGAGATCATTCGGCACCTCGACCCCGCCACGCCGAGTACGCCCGATAGCGCGCTCGCTAAAGTTCCGGCGGGCGAAAAGGGCCGGGGCTTTGCGCCGCAGGTGCTGCCCGTGCCCAACGTCAGCTTCGAGGGCATCTCGGAAGTGAACACGGAAGCAATCGGGCAAGGCTTCATCCCGCCCGACACAAACGGCGAGATCGGCCCCAGCCACTTCGTCCAGACGGTCAACGTCGGCCTCCGCATCTATAATCGCAACGGCACACCCGCCACCGCGCTCACTACCATCGGCGCGCTCTTTGCCGCCCTGCCCGGCGTCTGCGCCAACACGAACGACGGCGACCCCATCGTGCTCTACGATCAACTGGCGGATCGCTGGCTCATCTCGCAGTTCTGCTGGTCGGTCGCCGTGCCCAATCATCAGATCATCGCTATCTCGAAGACGGGCGACCCGACCGGTGCATATTACCTCTACGATTTTGTGATGCCGAACGTGAAGTTCAACGACTATCCGCACTTCGGCATGTGGCCCGATGGCTACTACATGACGGATAACCAGTTCAATCAGGCGGGCACGATCTTTCAGGGCGCGGGCATCTTCGCCTTCGACCGCGCCAAGATGCTCGCGGGCGACCCGACCGCCAGCTTCATCTACTTCGACAAGGCCGACGGCTGCGCCTCGTCCACCGACGGCTCGACCTGTCTCTTCGGCGGCATGCTGCCGGCCGACTTGGACGGCTTCACGCCGCCGCCCGCCGGTACGCCCGCGCCGATTGCCATTTTCGATGCCAACGAATTCGGCGCTGGCCACACAGACAGCATCCGGCTCTTCGACTTCCACGCCGACTTTGCGACGCCCGCAAACTCGACCTTGACCGAGCGCACCGGCAGCCCCGTCGCCGTCGCTGCCTTCGACCCGCGCGAAGTGCCTGCGGGCGCGCGCAACGTCGTGCCGCAGCCCGCGCCCGGCGTCGCGCTCGATGCGATCATGGATCGCCTGATGTTCCGCTTGGCCTATCGCAACTTTGGCGACCACGAATCGCTCGCCTTAAACCACACGGTCAACGCCGCCACGAACCCGCTGTATCAAGCCGGCGTGCGTTACTACGAATTGCAGCGTGCGGGCGCGGCCGCGCCCTGGACGGTGCATGAACAGGCGACGATGGCGGGCGCAGCGGGCGACACCGCGAGCCGCTGGATGGGCAGCACCGCGCTCAACAACGCGGGCAGTCAGGGCGTCGCTTACTCGGTTTCAGGCCCGACCACCAATCCGTCCATCCGCTATGCCGGTCGCCTCGCGGGCGACCCGGCCGGCAGTCTCACGCAGGGCGAGCAGACGATGGTTGCGGGCGGCGGCGTGCAGACCAGCACCTCTAGTCGCTGGGGCGACTATAGCGACCTGACCGTTGACCCGCTCGACGATTGCACCTTCTGGTACACGAACGAGTATTTCGCCGCGACCAGCAGCGGCGCGTGGCAGACGCGGATCGGCAGTTTCACGTTCGGCCCCTGCACGCCCGTGCAGAAGGGCGTGCTGACCGGCACGGTCACGAGCAGCGCGACGGGCACGCCCATCGCCAACGCGACCGTCACGGCCTCGAACGGCTTCAGCCGCGCGTCCGGCGCAAACGGCGTCTACAACATAGACCCGATGGGCGCGGGCACGTTTACGCTAACGGTGAGCGCGCCGAACTACGCCCCCGCCACCATCTCGAACGTCAGCGTCACGGTCGGCAACACGACCACCCAGAACGTCCAACTCACGCCGCTCAGCAATATCGTCAACGGCACGGCCGTCGTCACGGCCGATAGCTGCAACTCGAATCTGACGCTCGACCCCAACGAGCTTGTCACGGTCAACTTCGGGCTACTCAATAACGGCGGCGACGGCGCAACGACCGGCAATCTCGTCGCCACGCTGCAAGCTACCGGCGGCGTCCTCAATCCGTCCGGGCCGCAGAACTACGGCGGTGTCGTCGCCGGGCAACCGGCCGTTGCGCGCCCCTTCAGCTTCCAGGTCGGCGCGACCTGCGGCGGCACGGTCACCGCCACCTTGCAACTGCAAGACGGCGCAACCAATCTCGGCACACGCACCTTCACCTTCCAGGTCGGCACGCTCTCGATCATTAACCGCTCGACCGGCGGCATCGCGGTGGCGATCCCCGACAACTTGCCGGCCGGCGTTGACATCCCCATCACAGTGCCGGACGCGGTCACGATCAGCGACATCAACGTGCGCGTGCGGCTGAACCACACGTTCGACAGCGACCTCGTTATCTCGCTCGTCCATCCCGACAACACGTCCGTCACGCTCTCAAACAAGCGCGGCAGTTCCGGGGCCAACTACGGCACGGGCACGAACGACTGCGCCGGTACGCCGACCGTCTTCGACGATCAGGCGGCCAACTCGATCACGACCGGCGTTGCGCCCTTCGCCGGTACGTTCAAACCTGAAGGCTCGCTCGCCTCGCTCAACGGCAAGGCCGCTAACGGCACTTGGAAACTACATATCGTGGACACCGCCAACCTAGATGCCGGGACGGTCGGCTGTGTGACGATTGAGATTAACAAGCGCTTCATCTGTTGCGGCTCGGAGGTGATCGCCGCTCCGCCCACGACCATCGCGGCGGAGAGCGTCAGCCCGGCCAACAATGCCGTTGACCCGGACGAGACCGTGACGGTCAACTTCCCGCTCAAGAACATCGGCGGCAACAACACGACGAACCTCGTCGCCACGCTGCTCCCGACGGGCGGCGTCTTGGCCCCGTCCGCGCCGCAGACCTACGGCGTCGTGACCAGCCTCGGCGCAACCGTCAGCAAGCCGTTCACCTTCACGGCCGTCGGCGCATGCGGCGGTGTGATTACCGCCACGCTCGCCTTGCAGGACGGGCTGACCCCACTTGCGCCCATCACGTTCACCATCCCCATCGGCGGCACGAGCAATTTGGGGCCGACGACCTTTAGCAACACGGCGGCGATCACCATCCCCGCCGCCGCCAACACGGCGGGCGAGAGCAGTCCATACCCGTCCAACATCAGCGTCTCAGGCTTGAGCGGCAGCACGTCCAAGGTGACGGTCACGCTCAACAACATCACCCACGCCTTTGCCACGGACATGGACATGCTGCTCGTCTCGCCGACCGGGCAGAAGTTCATCATCGTCTCCGACGCGATCCGCAGCGGCGCGGCCACCAACGTGACCTACACGCTCGACGACGCGGCGGCCACCCAGCTTGGCACGTCAGGGCCACCCGCATCCGGCACGTACCGGCCGGTGAACATCGGCACGGGCGACACGTTCCCCGCGCCCGCGCCGGCTGCGCCATATCTGAACCCGGCCACGGCCGGCACGGATACGTTCGCCACCGCCTTCAACGGTGCGAACCCCAATGGCACTTGGAGCCTGTACGTCGTGGACGACTTCCGCAGCGCCGACAGCGGCGCGATGGCCGGCGGCTGGTCGCTTAACATCAGCACGCTTGCGCCGGTCTGCAACACGCAAGCCTGCACGCTCAACGTGCCCGCGAACATCACCGTGCCGGCCGACGCGGGCCAGAACGGCGCTATCGTCAACTATCCGGCGGCCACCTTCACGGGTAGCTGCGGGGTCGTGACGAGCAGCCCCGCCTCCGGTTCGTTCTTCCCCATCGGCACAACCGTCGTGACCGTCACGGGCACGCGCGGCAATAACAGCACCACCACGCAGACCTTCACGGTCACGGTCGTGCCGCGCAACCCGTCCACCAACCTCGTGATTAGCGAGTTCCGCGAACGCGGTACGGCCGGAGCGTTGGACGAGTACATCGAGGTCGCCAACCTGTCGAACTCGCCGTTCACGGTCAACGCCACCGATGGTTCCGCCGGTTGGGGTGTCGCGGCACTGAACGCCGCCGGCACGGTCACCACCCTCGTCGGGACGATCCCCAACAACACGACCATCCCGGCGCGCGGTCATTACCTGATCGCCAACAGTTCGGTCGGCGGCTATAGTCTGGGGAATTACGGCGGCGCGGGTAACGCCACGCCGAACGCAACCTACACGGCCGATATCCCCGACAACGTCGGCCTCGCCCTCTTCAACACGGGGAACCTAGCCAACATGTCGCTCTCTACGGTCGTTGACGCGGTCGGCTTCACGTCGCAGACGGGCACGCTGCCCGCGCTCTTTAGCGAAGGCGCGACACTTGCGCCCGTGTCCGGCAACGGCGAGTATGCTTTCGTCCGCAAACTGACGACGGGCTTGCCGCAGGACACGAACGACAACGCGCAGGACTTCGTCTTCGTCGCGCCCGACGCCGGCACTTACGGCGGCGTACAGGCGCAGCGCGGCGCACCGGGGCCGGAGAACATGACGAGTCCCACCCAGCGCAACGCGACGATCAAGGCCAGCCTGATCGACACGACGCAGTCCTCGACCGATCCGCCGAACCGCATCCGGGATATATCGAATCCCGGCCCGGCCGGCTCTGCCACCGCGCAAGGCACGCTCGACGTCCGGCGCAAGTTTACGAACGCGACGGGCGTCGCTCTCTCGCGGCTGCGCTTCCGCATCGTGGACGTGACGACGACGAACACGCCGAACCCCGGCGGGCAGCAGGCCGATGTGCGCCTGTTGAGTTCGATTGACACGGACGCCAACGGCGGCACGATCACGATTAAGGGCACGACGCTGGAAGGACCGTCCGATGGGACGGCGGGCGGCGGGCACAACAGTACGGTGACGGTCGCACTGCCGGGCGCGGGCACGCTGGCGAACGGCGCATCCATCAACGTGCGCTTCCTGCTCGGCGTCGCGGCCAACGGTCGCTTCCGCTTCTTCATCAACGTGGAGGGGCTGCCGTAAAATCCGGCGCGGCGCAATTGCGGCGCACCTGACAAACAACGGGGCAGGCTCGTTTGCTTCATGCAAACGAGCCTGCCCCGTTGTTTTACTGCTTCGCTCAGGCCGCGGGCCGGCGCGGCGCAAAGTTAATCTGGGAGTTGCGCGAGTTCGGCGAGGAATTGGGCGAGTTCGGCGCTCTCCACCCGTGCGGCTTGTTGCTGCACGATGGCGAGCGCGAGACCGGCAATCGTCGGCGTCGTAAACAGGTGGCGCAGGGGCACTGTGACCTGAAAGGTCTGCTGGACGCGCGAGAGCAGTTGCGTGGCGATCAGCGAGTGGCCGCCGAGCAAGAAAAAATTATCCTCGACGCTCACCCGTTCCAGCCCCAGCAACTCGCACCAGAGCCGGGCCAGCACTTCCTCCACCTCCGTACGCGGCGCGACGTGTTCAGCCTCGGGCGCAACGGACAGATCAGGCGCAGGCAGCGCGCGGCGATCAACTTTGCCATTCGGCGTAAGCGGCAGCGCCGCGAGCGTCACGAAGGCAGCCGGGATCATGTAAGCAGGCAGCATCTGCTGCAAGTGCCGGCGCAGTTCTTCGGCTGCAAGCTCTGACCTTTCTGCCGGTACGACGTAGGCGACCAGACGCTTATCCTGCCCCTCGTCCTCGCGCAGCAAGACGACGCACTCACGCACCGTCGCGTGTGTTTTGAGCGCCGCTTCGATCTCACCCAGTTCGATGCGGAAGCCGCGCAGCTTAACCTGCTGGTCGGCGCGGCCGATCAACTCCACGTTGCCGTCCGGCAGATAACGGCCGAGATCGCCGGTCTTATAAAGCCTGTCGCCCGCAGCGTGCGTGAAAGGGTTCGGCAGGAAACGCGCCTCGCCGGGCAACTCCGCGTGCAGATAACCGCGCGCCAGATGCGGGCTGCGGAAATAGAGTTCGCCGGCCTCGCCCACGCCCGCCAGACGGCCCGCCGCATTCAGGATCAATAACTGCACTTCGCTGATGCCGCGCCCGACGGGCAGCACCTCTTTCGGCAGGCGCGCCGCAGCCGCAAGCCCGTCCACGTCTGTCATCTCCGGCGCAGGGATAAAGTAGCTGACCGCCCGCGATGTCTCCGTCGTGCCGTAGAGATTGACGACGTTGACCGCAGGCGCGAGTGCGCGCAGCCGCGCCACGTCCTGCCGTTTGAGCATCTCGCCGACGAAGAAGACGTGCTGCAACGATGTTAGTTTGAGCGCGTCGCCGGCCGCGCCGGTTTCGGTCAGCAGTTTGCCCATGGCCGGCGTCAGATTGCTGACGCTGATCTGCTCGCGCGCCATCCACTGCGCCAGCCAGCCGGGCGTGCCGATCTCTTCCGGGTCTGGGATGCACAGCGTCGCGCCCAACTGTAGCGGCACGAGTATGTCGCGGTGCAACGGGTCATGCGAAAGACCGGAGAGCATCGTGTAGCGCCCGCGCTCGTCGAGACCGAACTCCTTTTCCGCCCAAGCGGTGAACAGGCTGAGCGACTGATGCTTACCGAGCACGCCCTTGGGCCGCCCCGTCGAGCCGGAAGTGAAGGACACGTAAGCCAGATCGTCCGGCCCCACTTCGACGGCCGGCGCGGTGGGCGCGTAAGCACTTAAAGCATCAGCGCCAGTCGTCGCGCGCGGATGCACGGTGAGGCGGCAGCAAAAGTCTGCCTGCGCGACGTGTTCGGCCAACGCGTCGGGCAGCGCGCCCGCCGCCGCCAACGCCAGCCACGCGCGCGGGCGTGCGACCTGCAAATAGTCCACGAGCCGGCGCGCAGGATAGGCCGCATCGAGGAGGACGAAGGCTGCGCCGGCTTTGAGTATGCCTAAGAGCGTCCAGACCAGCGCCGCGCTCCGGTGCGCGTAGACGGCGACCACGTCGCCCCGCACGATGCCGTGCGCGCAGAGATAATGGGCCAGTTGATTGCTGCGCGCGTCCAGTTCCGCATACGTCCAGACTTCGCGCGGGTCGCTCGTGGCGGGATGATCGGGGCGGCGGCGGGCCTGCTCCGCGAACAGGCTGTGGATGCTGCCGTGCCAAGTGCCGGGCAGCGGCGCGGTCGGGTTCGGTAATAGAGTCTGCGCCTGCGGCGTGACGAGCGAGAACGTGTTTATCTCGTCGTCCGGGCGGCCGCTGATCTGCACGAGCAGGTGCTCATACTGCGCGAGCAATTCCGTCATGCGCGCGGGCGTGAACAGATCGGTGTTATAGACCAGCGTGAGTTTCAGTCCGTCCGCGTTTTCGTCCACGTAGAGCGTGAGATCGAATTTCGCCTCCGGCTCGAAGACGGCGAAACTCTCCAACACCAGATCGCTCAGCGTCACGCGGTCGAGCGTGATGTTGAGCATGTTGAAGAAGACTTGAAACAGCGGCGTGCGGCTCAGGTCGCGCTCCGGCTGCAATTCCTGTAGCAGCTTCTCGAACGGCACATCCTGATGCGCGTAAGCGCCGAGCGCCACCTCGCGCACGCGGCGCAGCAGCGCGCGGAAACTCAAGCCGGCGCTCACCTCCGTGCGCAGCACCAGCGTGTTGAGGAAGCAGCCGATCAAGCCCTCAACCTCAGCTTGATTGCGCCCGGCAATCGGGATGCCTACCGCCACATCGGTCTGCCCGGCAAAACGGGCGAGCAGCACCTTGAAGGCGGTCAGCAGCGTCATGAACGGCGTCGCGCTCTCCTGCAAACTCAAAGCCTTGAGGTCTTCGACCAGCGGGCGGGCGAGCAGGCGCGTGGCGCGCGCACCGTGCGAAGTTTGGAGCGGCGGACGAAGATAGTCTGCGGGCAGTTGCAGCGGCGCGAGACCGGCCAGTTGCTCCGTCCAGTAAGCAAGCTGCGGGGCGAACGTCTGCGCCTCCCAAGCCTCCTGCTGCCACGCGGCGTAGTCGGCATACTGGATCGGCAGTTCGGGCAGTTGGGCAGGCGTGCCCTGTAGAAAAGCTTGATAGTTGGCCGCCATTTCACGTATGAAGATGGCGATAGACCAACCGTCGCTGATGATGTGATGCATCGTCAGCAACAGCACGTGATCCGTCTCGGTGAGGCGCAGCAATTTGGGGCGCAACAGGGGGCCGCGCCGCAGGTCAAAGGGCGCGTGCGCCTCTGCAATCGTCAAACGGACAGCCTCCTGTTCACGCAACTCGGCGGGCACGGCTTGCAGATCGAGCAGGGGCAGGGCGGGCGTCTCCGGCGGCGCGATGAGTTGCACGGGTCGCCCTTCGACGGTGATGAAGGTGGTACGCAGCGCCTCGTGTCGTTCGACCACGGCCGCGAGACTGCGTTGCAGCGTGGGCACGGACAGCGTGCCCTTCAAGCGCACCGCGACCGGCATGTTGTACGCGGGATTGCCCGGCTCCAACTGATCGAGCAGCCAGAGACGTTGCTGCGCGAACGAGAGCGGTAGCGCGTCGAACTCGCTGCCCTCTTCGGCCAGCAACAACTGAAGCAGGTCGCGCTTTTCCGGCGACAGGGTGGAGATGTCCAACTGTGAGTTTTCCATTGAGCGGCGCGGGGACTGGCAACGGCTCGGCGGCCTTAGCGACGGGTAGCTGGCTGCCAAATACGGGGTTGACTAACGGTTCTGCTCGGGCCGCGCATAATATAGCAAATGCGCGATTGTAAATGAAAACCGGCGGGTCACGGATTTACCGGGCAAGCATTAAACGGCCCCGTCAAATGGTAAACCGCCACGCGGCGCACGGCAAAAACTGAAAAGGGAGAGATCAATTTTGACCTCTCCCTTTTGCTCTCGGCACGGCTCGTCTGTTCGGCGCGGCGTGCCTCAACGTTTGGCTTGTGTGCCCGGCCGCCCGATCTGCACGAGCACTTTAGGCTGCATCTGCGGCGTGCGTTCGGCGGGGCCGCAACTGCCGCAGCCCGTCGCACAGCCCGCCGCGTCCATGCCGCGCCCACCGAGCGAACGCAGCCGCGCCCACCCGCGCCGCCCCACATACGCGAGCGCCCCAAGCACCAGCAACAGCACCGCCACGTTCTGCCAATCCAGCAACATCTCTAAACACACCTTGCGCGCCCAAACTTAAGCACGCGCGCTTAACTAAACCCCAACAGCCGCCCGCCTTGATACGTGATGAACGAGGCGATGTAAGCGAGCACGAGCATGTACGTGACCATAAACAGCGGCCAGCGCCATGAATTCGTCTCGCGCCGCACGATGGCGACGGTGGACATACACTGACAGGCCAGCACGAAAAAGACCATCAGCGAAACGGCCACGAGCGGCGTCCAAGCCTTGCTCCCGTCGGGCCGGCGCGCGCTGCGTACCGCCTCG
>DASVQA010000147.1:0-52161 GCA_036389375.1 Pyrinomonadaceae bacterium
GCGGCTTAATCTGACCGAAGCATCATTCTGACGCGTCACGTTGACGATGAAGCGCGCGCCCGCGCAATCGGCTCTGCGCGCTGTTTATGCGTAATTACTCGTGTTTGATTGCAAGCAGGCGGCGCGGCGCGGCGGTATGCGTTGCGGCACAAGCTTTGTTAATGAAGTTGGCGCGGCCATGAAGCGTTATGCGCTTCGCGGGCCTTCCGCACGAGGCCCGCACGGCCGCGCCCTTTGACAGCCTCTTAAGAGGCGCAGACTGAAAAGAGTACCGTCGCCCGGTCGGACGCGGGAAGAGTTCTCACCCTGCTCCAGCGAGTGAGTGCCACACGCTCGCTGCTTGCCCCCAGTCGTCGCCGGCAACGAGGGCCGATTTGCTCCCGGCCCTTATTTCCGGCGACGACCTTTTTTTTATCAGCCCGCACGGCGTAGGCGCAGAACAGCACGGCGCGCGGGCCACTGCTTAGGCGTGACACGTTCGCACATCAAAGTCGGGCCTGTCGCGCGCACTTCGGATGTCGGGTTTTAGGGACAGACGCGAACGGCGCGCATAAAAGGCAAGGGTGAGCATGATCGATATGTCGGATTACAATCGCGCGGCCGGAGCTTACTGGGGCGCGGTCGTGGGCGCAGGCGTACTCGCGTGCGCGTGGGGCCTCTTCGGTTGTCTCTCTTTCACGGGCGTGCAGGGCTTACAGTTTCTCGCGCTCGCCAGCTTCGTCATTCTCTCGGCTGCTCTCCCCATTCGCATTCCCAACAATGCCGCCAGCCTCACGCTCGGCGACGCCTTCATCTTCCTCGGCGCAATCGTGTTGGGCCCGCCCGCCGCCGTCCTGCTCGGCGCAATAGATTCGCTCTTAAGCTCGCTGCGCACGACGCGCCGCGCCACCAGTTGGCTCGCCGCGCCTGCGACGATGTCTTTGACGACGCTCTTTTCGTCCGCGACCTTCTACGCCGTGCTCAATTTCTACGCGGGCATCAAGCGCCAACCCGTCGGGCTGACGGGGCTGACGTTCGACGAACTGCTCCTGCCGCTCGCCGTCATGGCGCTCGTGCAGTACGTGATGAACGGTCTGCTGGTCGCTACGCTCCTGGCTTTGAAGCGCCGCCGCTCGATCTGGAAATTCTGGCGCGACGGTTACGTCTGGACAGCCTGGACTTTCTTTGCCGCCGCCGTCGTAACTGCCCTGCTCTATCGTGCGGTGATGAGCTACGGTCTGCTCTACGTGCTGCTGAGCGTGCCCGTGATCGCCGCGACGTTTGCCACCTACCGCATCTATTTCGAGCGCGTGAACGAGAAGACGCGCGAGGCAGCGGAACTGGCGCGGCTGCATCTGGCGACGGTCGAAGCGCTGGCGACCGCCATTGACGCCAAAGATCAGACGACGCATTGCCACGTCCGCCGCGTGCAGCTTTACGCCGCCGGCATGGGGCGCGTGCTCTGCATGACGGACGCCGAGATCGAAGCTTTGCGCGCGGGCGCGCTCCTGCACGACATCGGCAAACTGGCCGTGCCCGATCACATCCTGAACAAGCCGGGCAAACTCACGCCCGCCGAGTTCGAGCGCATGAAGGTACACACGGTCGTCGGCGCGCAGATTCTCGAACGCATCAATTTTCCGTATCCGGTCGTGCCGGCGGTGCGCCATCATCACGAACGCTGGGACGGCAAAGGTTACCCGGACGGTTTGCGCGGCGACGAGATTCCGCTGACGGCGCGCGTGCTTGCCGTCGTTGATTGCTACGACTCGTTGCGCGAAGAACGCCCGTTCCGGCCGGGCAAGTCGCGCGCAGAAGCGAGCGCCGTGTTGCTCCGCGATGCGGGCACGCGCTTCGACCCGCACGTGGTCGAACTGTTCCGCAAGTACCTGCCGAAGTTCGAGGCGGAAGTGGCCGCGCGCGGTTTGGACGATCATCTCGCCGTCGAGGACGCGGGCAGTCGCATGCTGGTTGCGCCCGGCATCATGCGCCGCTATGAACCGACCGATGCGTCCGCGCCGCCCGCTTATCTCGACCAGATCAAGAACGCGCACCGCGAGGTCTATGCGCTCTACGAGATCGCGCGCACGTTCGGCTCGTCCTTAAATATCGCCGACCGCGCCCACGTGCTCGTGGACAAGGTCGGGCACGTCGTCCCTTACGACACGTGCGTCGTCTATCTATTCGACGAGTTGAAAAACTTCGCGCATGTGACACACGTGGCCGGGCGACACGCCGAAGTTTTGCGCGACCGCTGCGTTGCGCCGGGCGAAGGCGTGATCGGGTTCGTGCTTGCCAATCGTTGCCCCGTGAACGGCTTCGATCCGATGCTCGACTTCGCCGAGTTCGCGCTGCCGGAAGAGGAGCACTATCGCTCGATGGTGGCGCTGCCGCTGCTGAAAGACGAACGCCTGCTCGGCGTCATCGCCGTCTATTCAACCGCCTACGAGCCTTACACGGACGACCACGTGCGCCTGCTCGACATGGTCGCGCGGCTCGCCGCCGATGCCTTCGCCAACGCGCTGACGCACGCCGAAGCCGAGTCGAACGCCCTGACCGATCCGCTCACGGGGCTGCCGAACGCGCGCGCCCTGCACCTGCGCTTCAGCGAGGAAGAATCGCGTGCGCGGCGCACGAATCAAGCCTTTCAGGTCGTCATGCTCGATCTGGACGAGTTCAAACAGGTCAACGACACCTTCGGCCATCAGACCGGCGATCAGATGTTGCGCGAGGTCGCGCGCGTGCTTCAGGCGCAACTGCGCGAGTACGATTTTTTGGCGCGCTACGCAGGCGATGAGTTTGTCGCCATCGTGCAGGAGTTGACGGACGAGCAGGCAGCAGACCTGCGCGAACGCATCGAACAGGCTATTGGTCGTCTGTCGTTACGCGTCCTGCCTGATAAGCACGCGCGCGTCGGCATCAGCGTCGGCGCGGCCCGCTTCGGCACAGATGGCGAGACCTTGAGCCACCTGCTCATCGCCGCCGACCAAGCTATGTACAACGTCAAAGCAGACCACCGGCAACAACGTCTCCCCAACACAGATACACCCGCCACACTTCCCATAAGTGATCTAACTTCCGCCGCGATAAACTGAGGAAGGTAGTCAGCCGCCAGCAGTCAGCAGTCAGTAGCCGGTAGCAGAGCCTATGCTTTTCTACTGGCTACTGACTGCTGGCTACTGACTACCTTCTTGACTTTCTCGCGCGCATCGCTTTCAATCAAAAAGAGGCGTGTGCGCGGCGTCGGCTCGGGCCATCGCACGTGCGCTACGCTCAAGCGGTCGCCGGAGTCCAAAAGCGCACACGAGCGCGTCCTGCCCCAAGTTCCCGATGCGGAAAGCTCTACGAATCGAAGATATGCCTGCTGCTGCCGACCATGAGTCGGGCCAGATCGCCACGCTGCTCGTCGTAGACGGCGACGAACACGACCGCGCGGCCGTCTGCCGCACGCTCGAAGCGGGGCCGTATCGCGTGCTGAGCGCGGCGGACGCGCCGACGGCGCTCAGGCTGCTGCACGCGGCGCGCTGCGATCTGATCCTGCTGGCGAGCGAGATGCCGGGCGTGGACGGGCTCGCCCTGTGCCGTGTGCTGCGCGCGCAGGCGGCGACGAAGCGGTTGCCGATTATCGTGCTTGCCGGGCGCGACGAAGAAGATTTGGAAGTGAACGCCTTCGCGGCGGGCGCGGACGATCTGGTCGTCAAACCGGCGGCGGGACGTGAACTGCTGTCGCGCGTGAGCGCGCATCTGGATGCAGCGCGGCGCGAGCGTGCGCTGGCGGGCAGCAACCGCGAGTTGTCGTTTCTCGCAGATTTGGGGCGCGGCTTGCTCGTTGCGCTTGAGCCGCTGCAAGTCGTGCGGCGCGTTGCGGGCGCGACCTACGAGGCCGCGAACGCGGCGCTCTGCGCGGCCGTTGTCGAGACGGGCGTTGACGAAGCGGATGCGGGCGGGGCGCACGCACTCGTCGGCTGCGTGTTCGACCGCGAGGGCAGCGCCGAGGATGCGGCCCTTGTGGACACGCGCCGGCTGCGTCGTTGGTTGCAGACGAAGCCGTCGGCGGCCGTTATGTTCACCGCGCGCGCCGACTTTTTCCTGCTTGATGCGAAGCACCGTGCGGAGTACGTCGCGCCTTTGCGGTTCGCGGGCCAGTCGCTCGGTGCGCTCGTCGTCGCGTTCGACGCGGCGGCCGACTGCGGCGAGACCGAAGCGCGTTTGATTGATGCGGCGGCGCAGCAGGCGGCGCTGGCCACGCACATCTCTTCTTTGTACGCGGCGGCGCGAGCTTCGAGCGTCAGTCTGGCGCGCGAGGTTGAGCGGCGCACGGCCGAAGCCGAAGCGCAGCGCCGTTTCACCGAGGCGATCATTGATAGTCTGCCGGTTTCGCTCTATGCGGTTGATCGCGCGCACCGGATCGTGGCGTGGAATCGCAACCGCGAACTTGGCGGGCAGGGCATCCCGCGCGAGCGCGTGCTGGGTCAGAACATCTTCGACGTGCTGACGCGCCAGCCGCGCGCCACCCTTGAACGCGAGTTTGCGCGCGCCTTCGAGACGGCGCAGATCGAACGCATCGAACAGGAGAGCACCGACACCGACGGGCACACGCGCCACTGGCTCGTCAGCAAAATCCCGATGCGCGCCGACGGCGCGGCCGTCTCGCACGTCATCACGGTCGGCGAAGACATCACGCCGCGCGTCGAAGCGAACCGCGCGGTGGCGCGCACGGAAAAATTGGCCGCCGTCGGCCGGCTCGCGGCCGGCGTCGTACACGAGATCAACAATCCGCTCGCCACCATCGCCGCGTGCGCGGAGGCTTTGGAGACGCGCGCGAACGAGGGCGCATTCGGCGACTCGAAAGAGGTGGCCGATCTGCGCGAATACCTCGCGCTGATTCGCGGCGAGGCGTTTCGCTGCAAGCAGATCACGAACGGCCTGCTGGACTTTAGTCGCAATCGCGCGGGCGAGCCTGCGCCCGTGTCGCTGACCGAGGTGGTCAAGGCGGCGGCGCGGCTGCTGCGCCATCAGCGCCGTGCGCGCAACGTCGAGTTTGCGGTCGAGGTCGCGGATGATCTGGCGGCGGTCGCGGGCGACGCGGGCCAGTTGCAACAGGTCGTGATCATCCTCGCCGAGAACGCGATTGACGCGATGCCGCAGGGCGGCACACTAACTTTGCGCACGTACAACGAAGGCGGCGGCGTGCGTTTGCAGGTGCGCGATACGGGCGTCGGCATCGCGCAGGGGAACGTGGCGAAGATTTTCGATCCGTTCTTCACGACCAAAGAGGTCGGGCGCGGCACGGGCCTCGGCCTCGCCGTCTGTTATGGTATTGTGACGGAACACGGCGGGCACATCACGGTTGATTCGGCCGTCGGTCATGGGACGACGTTTACTGTATCCTTGCCCGCCCTGAGCGAGCGCCAAGAGAGGGAGCACGACTGAGTTGAGCACACCGCAGCCGACGAGAATCATAGTTGTCGAAGACGAAGCGAACCTGCGGCTCGTCCTGCAAAAGGAGTTGGAGCGCGCGGGCTACGACGTGCGCGTTGCGTCCGACGGCGAGGCCGCGCAAAAGCTGTTGGAAGAGTCGAACGTGGACGTGATGCTCTGCGACATCAACATGCCGCGCATGGACGGCATGGAACTGCTGCGCCGCGTACACCAACGCCCGAACCCGCCCGAAGTGATCATGCTCACGGGCCACGCCACCGTCGAGACCGCCATCGAAGCGATGAAACTCGGCGCTTACGATTATCTCTCGAAGCCTTATCACATCACGGAACTCGACGCGCTCGTCAAACAGGCGGCCGAGAAGCGCCGTCTGCGCGTGGACAATCAACGCCTGCGCGCGCAGATCGCACGCCAGTCGGACGGGCCCGAGATCGTGTTCGACTCGGCAGCGATGCGCGAAGCGATGCGGCTGGTTGAACGCGTCGCGCCCTCGGAAGCATCTGTTTTGATCACGGGCGAGTCGGGCACGGGCAAGGAGTTGATCGCGCACGCGATTCATCGTCTGTCCGAGCGGCGCGACGGCTCGTTCATCGATCTGAACTGCGCCGCGTTCACCGAATCGCTGTTGGAGTCGGAATTGTTCGGGCACGAGGCGGGCGCGTTCTCCGGCGCGAAGGCGCGCAAACTCGGTCTGTTTGA
Organism: Pyrinomonadaceae bacterium; assembly: GCA_036389375.1. Lineage (GTDB taxonomy): Bacteria > Acidobacteriota > Blastocatellia > Pyrinomonadales > Pyrinomonadaceae > QHXQ01. The sequence goes on from DASVQA010000147.1 coordinate 6,121, forward strand.
ACTCGCGGACAACGGCACGCTCTTTCTGGACGAGGTGACGGAACTGCCGGCGCAGTTGCAGTCGAAACTGCTGCGCGCGATTGAGACGCGCTCGTTCTATCGCGTCGGCGCGGTGCGCAAGGTGCAGGTGAACGTCCGCATCGTCGCCGCGACAAACCGCGACGTGAGTCAAGCCGTCAACGATGGTTCGTTTCGCGCCGACCTGCTCTATCGCATCAACGGCTTTCAGATCAGTCTGGCCCCGCTGCGCGAACGCACCGAAGACATCGAGCCACTCACGCGCTACCTGCTCAAGCAACTCGGCGGCCCGCACCCGCCAGAGATCACGCCCGAAGCGTTGGACGCCCTGCGCCGCTATGATTGGCCCGGCAACGTGCGCCAACTGCGCAACTGCCTCGAACGCGGCGTGCTGCTCGCCAACGACGGGCGCATCACGGTCAACGAACTCTCACCCGAAATCCTGCAACCGGCGGGCGTGTCGGCGGCTGCGCCGGCTGCGGCTGTGGTTGCCAACGCAACCGCCGCCACCGAACAGGGCGGCGTACCACCGCTGCGCGAGGTCGAGCGCCAGCAGATTCTCGCCGCGTTAGAGCAGACCAACTGGCATCGCGGCAAAACGGCCGAACTCCTCGGCATCTCACCTTCCACGCTCTACCGGCGCTTGCGCGATTACAACCTGACGCGCCGACACTAAGCAAGCATAAAACTGTAGGGGCAGAGCCAAGCCCTGCCCCTACATATCTATTCAGCATCGCGCCTGACCGCTTCAAACTCGCCGGCTCGCCCTCAATGTCATCACCTTTGCCCGCCGTGCCCGTCGTTGACATGACGTTCAATGACGCCGATCAGCGCGTTGATGCGTTCATCCGTCTCCGACATCTGCTTATTGGTAGCGGCCTGCGCTTCACGCAACGCATCAATCTCGCCCTCGTGCGTCTCAGTAATGGCGAGCAGCGCGCGCACGCTGGTCTCGGTGCGCTCCCATCTTTCTTCGGCGCGCCGCTGCACGTCAACTAAAGCGTCAACCTTGCTGGCAAGTTGCGCGTGCTGTTCGAGAATAAATTGCATCGCGCCTTCAAGCCCTTCGTTAGTCATCTTAAATCGCCCTGCTAGACACTTGATGATGATGTCGCGCCGTCGGCGCGTTTGTTGTCGGGCATCTTTTCGAGCAGGCGGCGTGCGTCCTCGGCCTTGCCGGGCTGGCCCGTGCGGACATAGAGGTTGATGAGGCGGCGCAGGACTTCCGCGCTGGCCGGGTCGAGGCGGCGCGCGGTCTCAAATTGTTTGATCGCATCCAGATCGCGCCCGGCGTTTTCCAGCAACGCGCCCGTCTGCACGCGCGCATAGAACTCGCCGCCCGCCCGCGCAAACTGTTTATAGGCGTCGTCGAACTTGTTCAACCGGCCGTAGACGAGCGCTAGGTTATTGGCGATCTGGCGGTTCGACGGGTCGAGCCGCGCGGCCGATTTGAGCCGCGCGAGCGCCTGCGCGTAGCGGTCGGACAGATAGAGCGAGTAGCCAAGATTGTTGAGCGTGGCTGCGTCGGCGGGTGCGGCGATGAGCGCGCGTTCGTAGGCGTCCTGCGCCTGCTGGTGTTGACCGAGCCGGTCGTAGGCCAGCCCGAGCAGGTTGTTGGCCGCGATGAGATCGGGGCCGGTGATGGCGGCGACCGAGAGTTGCGCGATGGCCTCGTTGGTGTTGCCGCGTTCAAGCAGCGCGCGCCCCTGCGAGAGCGGATCGCGCGCGACGCCTTCCACCAACGGCGTGAACTGATTCGGCTGTTGCGGCGACGCAGGCGCGGCCGGCGTGGTCGGCGCGGGGCGCTCGGTGAATGAAGGCGTGTTGCCGCCGGCAATCTCAGGGCGTACTTGCGTCGCCGTGCGTGCGCGCTGCTGTGCGTCGGCGCTCGCGTTTGTCTGTGTCGTATTTGCGATCACGCGCTCCGGCGTGGGCGCGGACTCCGGTTGTGGTGCGCGGGCGACTTGCGGCTGCTCGGCGGCTGCGGGTGCGCGCCGCGCGGTCGCATCTTTTTTGCTGCCGCTGAACAGGCGGGCCAGCGCGCGGAACGGCGCGGCCAGCACGCGCAGGAAAACGTTCTCGTGTTTCTTTGCGGGCGCGGCCTGCTGCGCAGGCAGCGGGGCAAGGGTCACGTCTGCGCTCGCGGCCCTGGTCGCGCGCACGCCGTCGGGTTGCCACTCGGCACTGATTGACGCACAAGCGTTGGCCCCGTCGTTGTCGAAGTTGGCACGACCGGGCGCTGTAGCCAGACAGAAGACCAGCGCGCACGCCAGCACGGATGGGACGATTCTCAGCAGACGCATGATCTTGCTCCTTTATGTTTCGCGCAGCAGGCGGACACGGACAAGTAGATTGTAGAGCGCGGTGCGGCGGCAGGTCAAAAGGCATGATGATGGCGCGCTGGCGCGAGGCCGGCCAATAACGAAGCACCGGCGCGCGGCCGAGTGGCCAAGCGCGCCGGTGCTTTTCATGAACAGGAGAAACGACAGGCTGATGGCTTAGGCGGGCTGGCGTTGCTGGCGGCGGCGACGCTGCGCGTACAAGCCGGCGAGACCTGTGCCGAGCAGCGTGAGTGTCATCGGCTCAGGCACGTTCTGCGGCCCCGTCGTGATAGTGAACGCGATGCCGTTGTTCCAGAAGTGGCAGTCCGAGTCGAGACCAAAGGCAATGTTGTTGCCATTGGCGAGATACTGCGCGAGCAGTTGCAACTGCGCCGCCGAGAACGTGAACGTGTAGGTCTGCGCCGTGGTCGTAAACGAGCGCGCGAACAGCAGCGAGTTGCCCGTGCCTGAGGCGACAAGCGGATTGTTGGCCAGATCGTTGCCGGCGAAGGCGTCGCTGATGTCCGTGACCGGCGCTTGATTAGGGTCGGTGTCTTGATAAGAGGTGACGCCGTTTGAAGTCGCCGAGCGCGTGCTGGTTGACGTTGAATAGGTGCGCGCCGAGTCGAGCAGATGGACGAAAAGCACGTTGGGATTGGTGTCCCAGTTGCGGATGCTCGTGAAGGTCAGTGTCGCGCCGGTGATGACTTGGCCCTGCGGGATGACGACGTTGTTGACCTGCCATGTGTAAGCGCGATGGTGATCGAGATCGAACTGGTTCGCACCGCCCTGATAGCTGCTGTTAGTCGGATTGCTGGTGCTGGTGTTGGTGTTGGCTGCGGTTGCGGGCGGGTGGAAGGTGATGGTGTCGGCCCGCACGGCGGCGGGCAGCCCGACAACGATCAGTGCGGCAAAAGCGACGAACAAATTTTTCACGAGCCTGTTTCTCCTGAACTTGGGTCAACAATTTGGACGAGGATATTAAGGACAGATGTAGGCAACTCTGCGGCACGCCGCACCGCGTCCGCTGAGAAGAGGGTGTCCTTGTTGTCTGTCTCAGGCAGAAGAAAGTGTTAGTGGCGGGGTTGTTCCAGAAAGCGGGAAGGGCCGGTTTAGCGCAGAAGTTTACGCGGCGCTGGCAGTAAAGACCCGGCGTAGCTCGGTGGGAATCTCGACGGCACGGCGCGTGTCCAGATTCATCGCAACCTGCACGCAGGTTGCACGCGCGCAGAGCGTCTGGTCGCTCGCACGCGTGAGGTTGTAGCGGAAAGTCGTAGAACTGCGCCCGATGCGCGCGACCGCAACGCTTATGTCAACCTCGTCGCCATAAACCAACGGCACGAAGAACTCGGCCTCGACGCGCACGGTCGGGAAGCCGATGCGGCCACGCGCGAGCAGTTGCGCGTAAGAGCCAGCGGCGCGCGCCGCGAAGAACTCTTCCATCGCCACGTGGCAGTAGTGGAACAGCACGGGGTAATAGACGAGGCCCGCCGGGTCGGTCTCGCCGAAGCGCACGACGATGCGCGTCGAAAAGGGCTGCGGGCTGCGGGCTGCGGGCTGAAGAAGATCAGAAGGCTTCTCTTCCATCTCATCGCTCATCGCTTAGCCTTCAGCCCTTACCAACGCACGGGCACCAGGTCGGGGCCGTGGACGTGTTCGCCGGAGATGGTGAGGGGCGTCATGTGACGCTCGTTGACGGCGTTCGCGGCGTCGAGATGATCGAAGTGCGCGCCGTACCAGATGACCACGTCTTTATCGTCCAACGGCTCGTTGCCGATGAAGGCATCAAGCCCCGCTTTGGTGCTGGTGGCTGTTGCGGAGTCGTCCAACTCTGTGTTGCGGTAGCGCAGCAGCCATAGATCGCCGCTGGCGTAGCCGGTCGCATCGCGCGCCGCCAGACCGTCGTTCTCGTTTGGCCGGATCATGTAGGCCGCGCCGGTCGCCGGGTTCTGGACGAGCCACGTGATCATGCCCTGAGCGTTGCGCGCCCGCTTGGTTTCAGTGGTGAGCGGGAAGGTGTTGAGCGCGCCGCGCTGCTCGAAGACGCGGTTGTCCGCGCCGTCAATGTCGAAATCGAAGCGCCAGTAGGCGTGATGATGATGCCCGGCGCAGACGCAACTGTTCGAGGTCGCGCCGTAGCCGAAGCGCGGACTGATCGTGCCGTCCGCGTGGAAGCCCCACTCGCTGATGTAGCGATACCAGCCGGCGGTCAACTCGCTCACCAGCACAACCTCGTCGCCCTGCTTGTAGAAGGCTACGCCGCGATAGTTGCCTGTGTCGTTGCCGGTTTCGAGGATCGTCGTGGCCACGTTCGTGCCGCAATCGCGCACGCCGCCGTTTGTGCCGGGCACGTCCGTGCCCGTCGCCTGAAACATGTTCTCCTGATAAGCCCAATCGCGGTACGGCCCGCAGGCGTCGGCGTCGTACTTCACATTGAAGACCGGCACGTGCGCGCGCTTCAAGACCATCCGGCCGAGATACTTCACGTTCAATAGCTCAATGCCCGAAGCGTTCTGGCCCGACGAAGCGGCCGGGCGGATGGCGAGAAAGCTCCACAACTCTGTGCTGCCCTGCATGATCGTGAACTGATACTGCCCGGCCGCGCCGCGACTCGTCGTCGTTTGATTCGCGCTCGCCGGCCCGCAGGTCGCTTCCGGAATGGCCGCCGACGTGGGCGGTGCGCCCGCGTCGTAGCGGATGACGTGGCGGCGCGCAAGATTCACGCCGAGCACTTCGTTAGTACGCTCCACGTTCGGGTCAACAGGGTCTTGCGCCATCACGCCAACGGTCATGGTGCGCTCGACGCGCCCGTCCGCGCCGCGCTCCGTGTAGATGAGCGGTGGCATCGTCTGGTACGGCCGCAAGCGCCCGGTCGCCAGCGCCGCGCTAAAGCGCGCATCCGTCTTCAGAATCTTGACGGCGTCCTTAAACTCTTCGTTGCTCGGCAGTGGTTGATAATCGGAGACGGAGACATTGAGCGTAGCCGGATCGTTGAAGCTGCCTTCGACGTAGACGGTGCGATTGTTGGTGTAGTCGTAGAACGTCGCGCGATAGCGTTCGGGCGGCGTGGGCGTGGCGCTGCTCTTATCGTCGGGATTGAGCAACTCGAACGAGAGCATGCGAGAGCGCGCCGTGCGGAGCAGCTTCAACAGCGGCCCGCGCCGCGCCAGTCGCTGCGAGATGGTCTCGATCTGCTCCTCTGTGGGCCCCCAGGGCGCGACCTGTACGGTCAAAGGCTCACCGCGCTGCGCCGCAACAGGCGGGCGCGGCGGCGCAACGGCGCGACCCTTCAACGCCGGCCCGAACGCAAGCCACAGCCCGCTGCACACCACCAACGCGGCCAAGCCGAACACCAACAGCCATCTTTTCATCTACGACTAATCCTTCAGAAGAGAAACAACCCCGGACGTGCAACCCGCAAGGCGTGAAATGCAGAAACGGCGAGCATGATATGTAAAACAGTCACCACTGACAAGCGATAAAGACAGTGCCGGGTGACAAGTGACCAGTTAAAGACTTGTGCCTGCTTGCTCGGCACTCATCACCTGTCACTCAGCACTGCTCTTAAGCTGCTTGCGATCAATTTTGCCCCGGTCGTTCTTGGGGAGCGCGGGGACGAACTCGATCCAGCGCGGATATTTGTAGCGGGCGAGGTTGTTTTTGACGAACTCTTTGAGCGCCTGCTCAAGGTCGTTTGAAGGCTCGTGCGGCGGGCGCGGGACGACGAAGGCTTTGGGCTTGATGAGACCGTCGCCCGCCTCGTGCCCGACGACGGCGCATTCCAGCACGGCCTCGTGTTGCAACAGGCAGCTTTCGATCTCGACCGGCGCAACAAAGACGCCGGAGACCTTGAGCATGTCGTCGGTGCGCCCGTGATAGAAGTAGTAGCCCGCGTCGTCCACGTGAAACTGATCGCCGGTCGTACACCAATCGCCCGCAAACGTCGCTTTGGATTTTTCGTGCGCCTGCCAGTAACACAGCGCCGCCGAGTCGCCCTTAACACGCAGCGTGCCCATCGCGCCGGTTGGCACGCTGCGCCCTGCGGCGTCCACGATCTCGGCCTCGTAGCCCGCGACGATGCGCCCGAGACTGCCCGGCCGCACGTCGCCCGGCCGGTTCGTGATGTAGATGTGGAACATCTCGGCCGAGCCGATGCCGTCGAGAATTTCGACGCCGAACGTGCGCAGCCAGCGCTCGTACAACTCGACGGGCAGCGCCTCGCCCGCCGACAGGCAGAAGCGCAGGCTCGCCAGATCGCGCTCGGTTGCGCCCGCGACGTTGAGCATTGCGTTGATCATCGTCGGCACGCTCGTTAGCACCGTCGGGCGATAGCGCTCGATCATCTCGAACAGCTTTTCCGGGGTGGAGCGTTCGCTGAAGAGTGCGGTCGCGCCGCCGACGGCGAAGGGGAATAACAGGTTCGTGCCCGTCGCGTAGCCGAAGAATAGTTTCGGCACGGAGACGGTCAGATCGCGTTCATTCAGGCCGAGCACGCCCTTCGCGTAGCATTCGGTGTTGTAGGGCAGGTCGTGGTGCAGATGCACCGCGCCTTTGGGCCGGCCCGTCGAGCCGGACGTAAACAGCCAGATCGCTATGTCGTCCCTGTGCGTATCGGCCGCCGCCAACTCGGCAGGCATCTGGTTGACGGTTTGCGCAAACGACGTGAACTCGCCGTGTTGCTGTCCGACGACGAGCGTGCCGCGCAGGTGCTTTGCGCCGCGTGCCGCCGCAGTGAAATTCTCCAACAGCGATTCGTGGATGACGGCGACGCGCGCCCGCGTGTAGTCGAGATAGTATTCGTAATCGCTCGCGGGCAAGAGCGGATTGACCATCGTAATGACCGCGCCGATGCGGCTTGCGCCAAACCAAGTCCACACGAACTCCGGGCAGTCCGGCAGCACGATGAGCACGCGATCTTCCAGCCCCGCGCCCAACGCGCGCAACGCATGACCCGCACGATTTGACCGGCCCACCGCGTCGCCGTAGGTGTACGTCTCGTCTTTGAAATAGAGACAGACCTTGTCTGCGCGTCCTTCCTCGACGTTGTGATAGAGGAAGTAGTCGGCCATGTTGAAGCGTTCGGGGAACTCGACGCGCATCTCTCAATTCTCCTCGCGCCGGGCGCGCAGCGAGAACATGTGCGGGAGCAGCCCGAAGCTGCCTTTGAGCCGCCCCTTGCCCGGCTCGAACTCTTCGAGCGTGCTGTAGAGCGGGATGTACCACATGAAGGGGAACTCGTGGACGAATTCAAGGTGCAGCCCCGCGCGCATGACGGCGTTGATGATGTCGCTCAAGGAGTGTTCCCAGTTGTACTCAGGATGCGCGAAGCCGACCGCTGCGCCCGACGCGGCGTAAGAGCCGTGCGATTCCAACTCAATCGGTTCGGGCGTGCTGAAATAAGGGAACTCGAAGCCGGTGGCGTCGTCGTTGACCATGCCGAAGATAGGGTGGCTTTCAACGATGTAGAAGAAGCCGCCGGGCTTGAGGAAGTGCGCGATGATCTCGGCCCAACGGTCTAGGTCGGGCAACCACGAGAGCACGCCGTAGGACGTGAAGACGATGTCGAAGCGGTCGTCGAGCGCACGGGGCAGGTCGTAGATGTTCGACTGGACGAAGCGCGCGTTAATGTTTAATTCCGCGCTCAAAGCACGGGCGAGCCGGATCGCCTCCGGCGAGAAATCAACGCCCGTCACCTGCGCGCCGAGCCGCGCCCAAGAGAGCGTGTCCTGCCCGAAGTGGCATTGCAGATGAAGGAGCGACTTGCCGCTTACGTCGCCGACCTCTGCCAACTCTATCGGCTTGAGCGACGAGCGCCCGGCCTTGAAGCCCGCGATGTCGTAAAAGTCGGAGTCCGCATGCAGGCGCGTCCAGCCGTCCCAGAGCGAGCGGTTGCTTTCGACGTATTTGTTCATATCGTTAACGCGCGCTGGTGCAAATTGGCGCTCAAGCTTGCGGCCCGGCAAAGGGGCAACCGCCTGCGCCGTGCCCCGTGTCGAGATGCGTGCGCGCTTCCCATAATTCAGGGAAGAATTTTTGATCGAGCGTCGTGCGCAAATAGCCGATGCCTTCGGAGCCGCCCGTGCCGCGCTTCGAGCCGACCATGCGCTCGACCATCTTGACGTGGTGCGCGCGCCAGAGTTGGAAATACTCGTCGTGCGCGATCAAAGCTTCGGCTAACTGAAACTCTTCCACGCGCGTCTCAAAGTGCGTCAGCACTTCAAGCACGGCGCGGACGCGGCGCGCGTAACGCTGCTGTTGCTCGTCGGCCGTGCAGGCGGGGTCGTCCGCCGGCGCGTCCAGCCCGCGCCGCCGCAGGTAGGCGTAGAACGCTTGGCCGAGCGTCGGGCGCTGGAAGCGTGTACGCAGGCGCTCGGTGGCAAACTCGTCGTCGCTGAAACTGACGAGCAGCGCCTCGTTCTTCAACCCGGAGACGAACTCGATCTCGCGGAACTGCATAGACTGAAAACCACTCGCCGGGTTCAACTCGTCGCGGAAGCCGAGAAAGCTGATCGGCGTCATCGTCTCTAAGATGTGTATCTGCGCGATGAGCACCTTCTCGATCTCGCCCACGCGCGCACAGGCGAGCGCGGCGGCGAAGGCGCGATCCTGTTCGATAAAGGCGAGCGCCGCGTCCAACTCGTGCAGGATTTGCTTGAACCAGAGTTCGTAGGCCTGGTGGATCGTGATGAACAGCAGTTCATCATGGTGCGCCGGGTCGGACAGGCACGCTTGCAGCCCGATCAACTCGGGCACGCGCAAATACTTGTTATATGAGAGCGGCGTCGAGCCGCCATAGTTTTTCATGAGTGCTGAGTCGTGACTGCTGAGGGCTGAGGGCCGAGCCGGAAGTTTTCACTCAGCCCTCAACCCTCAGCCCTCAGGACTTTCTAAAACGCTGCGCCCGCCGCCTCGCTGGCGGCATAGGCGCGCGTGTCAACGATCTTGCGTAGCTCGCTGATGGCTAATTCAAGTTCTTCGTCTTTCGTGTAGAAGTGGGGCGACAGACGTATACCTGCGCCGGGCCGGTAGTCGCAGATGATCTCGCGGCGCACCAGTTCTTTGGTGACGGCCGCCGCGTGCTCGACGTTGACGGTGATCGTGCCGCCGCGCTCGGCCGCTGTGCGCGGGCTGGTCACGTCGAAGCCTGCTTCAGTGGCCAACTCGATCAAGCGGTTCGTCTGACGCACGCTCTTGGCGCGAATCGCGGGGACGCCGATCTCGTTGATGATGTGATAGCCGGAGCGCGCGGCGTAGAGCGCGGGGATGGCGGGCGAGCCGTGCAGGAAGCGGGCGATGCCGGGCGCGTAGGCGAGCGCGTCGGCAAAGGCGAACGGCGCTTCGTGCGCCATCCAGCCGGTCACTTTGGGTTCGAGTTGTTCGTGCCAGCGCGGATGCACGTAGAGATAGCCCGCGCCGGGGCCGCCGCACAGCCACTTGACCGAGCCACCCGTGCAGAAGTCAACGTCCAACTCCGTGACGGAGAAGGGCACTGTGCCAGCGGACTGATAAGTGTCTAGGACAACAAGCGCGCCAACCTCGTGCGCGCGTTCCGTGATGGCGCGCGCATCTTGCAGGTAGGCGCTCTTAAAGAGTACGTGCGAGAGCGGCACGAGCAGCGTCTCTTCGTCAATCGCGGCGAGCATGCGCGCGAGCGGTGCGGTCGTGCCGTCGGTCGAAGGCACACGCTCGATGCGAAACCGCCCGTCGCGTGCGTGCGCTTCATAGACGTACATCACGGACGGAAATTCCAACTCGCTGTAGACGATCTTGTTGCGTCGCCCTTGCGGCTCGAAACAGGAGAGGATGAGCGACTGGCAGACCGAGACGTTCTGGTGCATGGCGACCGTGCGCGGCGGTGCGCCGATGATGCGCGCCACCTCGTCGCCGATGCTCAGAGGCATCTCCCACCAACCCTCGGCCCATGCGCGCACGCCCCGCGTCGCCCACATCTCGGCGTACTCGCGCAGGCTCTCGTAGGTCTGACGCGGCATCGCACCGAGACTGTGCGAGATCAAATAGACGGCGCTATCGAGAATCGGAAACTCCGCACGCCACTTGAGCAGTTCGTCGGCCAAAAAGATTCGTCCTCCCCGTGTGCAGACAATATATTTCGTGAGCACAACGCGCGTCTAGCACGGCTCGGCGTGCTGCGCGCGCGCCGAAGCTGTTACACTTGCCCGGCCGACGCACAATATGACATGGCATCCGCCCAACCCGATCCGTTACGAACTGCCCACAACACGCTGGCCGACCGAAGCGGAAGCGGCCCGCGCGCTCCTGTTTCAACCCGTCAAGGTGGGCGCGCTCACGCTCGCCGAGCGCACATGGATTCCGGCAATGGTTCCCTGGCGCGCAACGGCGGACGGCTTCGTGACGCGCGAGAATCTCGATTGGTACAGGCGTTTCGCGGAAGGGCGACCGGGCGCGATTGTCGTCGAGGCGACGGGCGTGCGCGACATCGCGTCGGGGCCGCTGCTGCGCATCGGGCACGACCGCTTCATTCCGGGTCTCAGCGAATTGGTCGAGACCGTGCGCCGTGCCAGCGGCGGCGCAACCCGGCTCTTTATCCAGATCATAGACTTCCTCACGATCAAGCGTAGGCCTGAAAAGACAAAATACTTCGCCCGCTTTCTGACTCTCGCAGAGCAGCACCGCCGCGCGCTCGCCGCCGCCACGAACGACGAGGGCTGGCTCGCCGCCGCCGAACCGAGCGTGCGCGCCTATCTCGCCGCCGCGCCGGACGAACTGCTCGAACAAGTGTTGACCGCGCACGAACTCGAAGCGTTGCGCATGGGCTACCGCGAGCGCGTCACCGATACGCACCTCGCGCATATACGCGAACTGCCGCAGGTCTTACCCGGCATCTTCGCCGCCGCCGCCGCGCGTGCGCGCACAGCCGGTTTCGACGGCGTCGAATTGCACTACGCCCACGCCTACACGATGGCCTCTTTTCTCTCCGCGCGCAACGACCGCGCGGACGGCTACGGCGGCACGCGCGAAGGCCGCGTGCGGCTGCCGCTTGAAGTTTACGCGGCGGTGCGTGCGCGCGTCGGGCGTGATTACGTCGTCGGCGTGCGCTTTCTCGGCGACGAGGTGATCGCGGGCGGCAGTCGCATCGAAGACGCGGTCTATTTCGGGCGCGAGTTCGCCCGCGCCGGCTTCGATTATCTGTCGCTCTCGAAGGGTGGGAAATTCGAGGACGCGCGCCAGCCGAAGGTCGGGCAGGCGGCTTATCCCTACACGGGCGAGAGCGGCTACGAGTGCATGCCGACCGTGCTCTCGGACGCGCGCGGCCCCTTCGGGCGCAACGTCCCGCTCGCCGCCGCGATCAAACAGGCCGTCAACGCAGACGGCTACCAGCCACCCGTCGTCGCCACCGGCGGCATCGCCACCTTCGAGCAGGCGGAGGGCATTCTGCAACGCGGCGCAGCCGACATCATCGGCATGGCGCGGCAGGCGCTCGCCGATCCTGATTGGTCGCTAAAGGTCAGACGCGGGCGCGGCGCGGAAGTCCGGCGCTGCACCTACACGAACTATTGCGAGGGACTTGATCAGGTACACAAGCAGGTGACGTGCAAACTCTGGGATCGCGTTGACCTAGACGCGCCGGATGTTACGCTCAGCGCCGACGGGCGGCGTCGTTTGCTTGCGCCGACGTGGAAGGGCTGAAGGAACGGATGAAGGATGAGGGCTGAGGGCTGAATAAAAAAGGATCAGTTTTTATTCAGCCCCTGTCTGCATTGCTTTTTCATAGGCGGCAATAAAGGCGGGGTCGCGGCGCTTGAGGTTTTCGTAGTTGATCTTCTTGCTGCGCGTCATCAGGCTGTAGGCGAAGGGGAGCGGCGCAAGCGGCATGTAGTCGCGCGCGTGCTCGAACCAGACGAGGCTCTCGTAGGCGGCGCGTTGATACTCTTCGATGACGGGTTTGCGCTGGCGCTCGAACTCCGGCAAAGCGTCGGCCACCGGCCGGCCGCCGTCGAAGCAGCGCGCGAGCGCGATTGCATCTTCGAGCGCGAGTTTTGTGCCTGAGCCGATGGAGAAGTGCGCCGTGTGGAGCGCGTCGCCGAGCAGGACGACGTGGCGATGCTGCCAGTGCCGGTTCTTGACGAGCAGGAAGTTGAGCCACTTCGAGTTGTTCGACAGCAGCGCGTGGCCGCCGAGGTCTGGCGCAAAAACCTTTTCAAGATAGGCGCGCGTCTCCTCATCGGTCTGCGCGGCAAACCCGGCGCGCGTCCACGTCGCTTCGTCGCATTCGACGATGAACGTGCTCGTCGTCGCGTCGAACTTATAGGAGTGCGCGGCAAAGACGCCCGCCTCCGTCTCGTGAAAAGTCAGCGTCAGCCCATGAAACAGTTGGCGCGTGCCATACCAGATATAACGGTTGCGCCGCAGGCTCAACTCAGGTTGGAAATGCTCGCTGAAGCGCGCGCGCACTTCGCTGTTGACGCCGTCTGCGCCAACGAGCAGATCGCAGTCCGCGAGTTGTTCGGGGTCGGAGACGTGCGCCCGAAACCGCAGGTCAACGCCCAACTCCGCGCAGCGCGCCTGCAAGATGTTGAGCAGACGGATGCGCGCGATGCCTGAGAACTTGTTGCCCCTGATGGTGACGCGCTCGCCCCGATGCACCACGTCCACGTTGTCCCAGGTGGCAAACTCGCGCGTGATCGCTTGGTAGCTCGGCTCGTCGTTATCGCGCAGATACGCAAGCGTCTTATCTGAAAAGACCACGCCCCAGCCGAACGTGTCGCCGGGCGCGTTGCGTTCCAGCACCGTGATCTCGTGCGCCGGATTCTGCCGTTTCATCAACAGCGCGAAGTACAGCCCGGCCGGCCCGCCGCCGATGATGTTGAGCCTCATGGATTATTCCGGTCGTCTTTTAACTTAGTGCGCGGCGTGCGCTATCGCTCGTCCTTTAACAACTCGCGCGCGATGACGAGCTTTTGGATCTCGGACGTGCCTTCGTAGATGCGCAGGGCGCGGATGTCGCGGTAGAGACGTTCGACCGTGTGCCCGTGTACAAGCCCCGCGCCGCCGTGAATCTGCACGGCTTCGTCAATGATGCGCCATGCGGCTTCGGTGGCGAAGAGTTTGGCTTCGCTGGCGGCACGCGTCAGGCTGGCGGTTAAGCCGACAGCTTCGGCGGCCACGCCCGTGTCGTGCAGATAAGCGGCGCGATAGACCATGAGGCGCGCGGCGTCGAGCGCCGTAGCCATCTCGGCCAGCTTCGCCTGTATGAGTTGAAAGGACGCGAGCGGTGCGCCGAACTGGCGACGACGCTGCGCATAAGCGAGCGCCTCGTCGAGCGCGCGCCGGGCCATGCCGCAGGCGGCTGCGCCGACCGAGGCGCGAAACGTGTTCATCGTCTGCATGGCGAGCCGGAAGCCGTCGCCCTCTGCGCCGACGCGATCCTCTGCGGGCACGCGCAGCGCGGTGAACTCGATCTCGCCGAGCGGGTGCGCCGCGATCAGGCGCATGCGCTCGCGCACGGAGAAACCGGGCATGCGCGCGCCCACGACGAAGGCGGACAACTCGGCCCGGCCATCGGGGCGCGTGCCCGTACGCGCAAAGACCGTGTAGAAATCGGCGACGCCCGCGTTCGAGATGAAACGCTTACGCCCGTCGAGGATGTAAGCGTCGCCCTCGCGCCGCGCTGTAGTCGCAATCGCCGCCACGTCCGAGCCGGCCTCGGCTTCCGTCAGCGCGAGCGCGGCAATGGACTTGCCCGTGGCGGCGCGCGCCAGCCAGAACTCGCGCACGTGTTCCGGCGCGGCGAGGCTCAATGCGTAAGTGCCCAAGCCTTGCAGCACGAACGCCAGATCGGCGAGCGCCGACGAGTAAGCCAACTCTTCGCGGACGAGACACAGCGCGCGCAGGTCGAGTTGTGCGCCGGGCCGCGCAACGGCGTGGCGCAGCAGGTCGGCCTCGGCCAGCAAACCCACGAGCGCGCGATAATCCTCATCCGTCGCCTCTTCGGCCGCGGCCGCGTGCGGCTCAATCTCGCGCCAGACGAAACTCGCCACGCTCGCCGCCAGCCGGCGCTGCGCGTCCGTGAAGAAAGGCGACTCGGTGCTGAAGGAATCAGAAGACATAGGTGCAATAGTCAGTAGTCAGTAAGCCAGTAGTCAGTAGCAGCACAGATGCTTCCTACAGACTACCGGCTACTGACTACTACCTGAATTCCGGTTCTCTCTTTTGCGTGAACGCTTCGTAGGCTGCGCGGAAGTCCGGGTGTTGCAGGCAGAGCGCCTGCGCCTGCGCCTCCCATTCGAGCGCGGTGTCCAGTCCAACCTCCAACTCGCGGTTCAGCATCTCCTTCGTCATCGCCAGCGCGAAGGCGGGGCCGCGCGCAAGCTGCTCGGCCAGCGTGCGCGTCTCTCGTTCAAGCTCTGTCGCCGGCACGACGCGATTGTAGAGACCTATCGCGGCCGCCTCCGGCGCGGAGATGAAGTCGCCGGTCATCAGCAGTTGGGTCGCCTGCGCCAGCCCGACGAAGCGCGGCAGCAGGAAGCACGCGCCCATGTCTGCGCCCGATAGGCCGACCTTGACGAACAGGAACGCGATGCGCGCCTCCGCGCTCGCCACGCGCAGGTCGGCTGCTAACGCGATGCACGCACCCGCGCCCGCGACCGTGCCGTTCAACGAGGCGATGATCGGCTGCGGCAGTTGGCGCATGTTGCGTATGAGGGCGCAGGTCAGGCGGGTGAACTCAAGATGCCCGGCGATGTCGAGCGTCTGCAAATCGCCGATGATGTCGCGCACGTCGCCGCCCGAACAGAAGGCGCGCCCCGCGCCCGTGATGACGACGACGCGCACCCCGCGCTCCGCTCGCAGGGCCGCGAACGTGTCGGTCAACTCCCGGTAGACCTCGAACGTCAACGCGTTCAGACGCTCCGGCCGGTTGAGCGTGATCCACGCCACGCCGGCGCGCGCTTCATAAAGAAAACTCTTGGGCGAAATCATAAAAGTGCAGTGACGGGTGACGAGTAAAAGGTAACGAATGACAAGTGCTGAGTGACGAGCAAAGACATTCTAACTCGTCACTTGTCACTCGTCACTTGGATGACAGCGATGCCTTCAATCTCCACTTTCGCGTCGTCGGCGAGCAGGCTTTTGACTTCGACGAGCGCCATCGCGGGGTAGTGGCGATCCATGCGTGCGCGCCAGCACGCGCCGATCTCGCGCGTGCGCGCGCGATACTCGTGCTTGTCCGTGACGTAGATGACGAGCCGGGCGATCTGTTCTGGCTCACCGCCGGCCGCGCGCACGACGGTCAGGACGTTGGCTAACGCGCGGTCGAACTGTGCGACAAAATCTGCGCTGACGATCTGCTGGCGCTCGTCCCAGGCGATCTGCCCGGCGATGAACAACAACGCCCCGCCGGCCGGCACGAGCACGCCGTTCGCATAGCCGTGCGGGCGACCGAGCGCGGCGGGGTTGATGAACTGAAATGAGTTGTTCATTGATGCAATGTCCAGACGAGCGATGAATCAGGACAGCACCGTGCCGCCGTCCACGTTGATCGCTTGCCCGTTGATGCCGCGCCCCGCGTCGGAGGCGAGCAGGAGGGCGAGGGCGGCCACTTCTTCGGGCGTGACGAGACGCTGCTGCGGACTCATGCGTTTGATCGCTTCGAGCGAGTCGGCGGCGGAGCGGCCCGTCGTCGCTTCGATGCGTTCGAGCGCGCGGGTCGTCATGTCCGTGTCCACGTAGCCGGGACAGATGGCGTTGACCGTCACGCCTTTGGTCGCAACTTCCAATGCGAGCGAGCGCGTCAGCCCCAACACGCCATGCTTCGACGCCGCATAGGCCGCAATGTAGGGTGCGCCCGTCTTACCCGCGATAGAGGCGACGTTGATGATGCGCCCCCAGCCGCGCGCAAGCATCGCGGGCAGCGCCGCGCGCGTGCAGTAGAACGTGCCCGTTAGATTGATGGCCAGATGGCGCTGCCATAGTTCGTCGTCGGTCTTGAGGAAGGGCGCGCTCTCGGCGATGCCGGCGTTGTTGACGAGTATCTCGCACGCGCGCCCGAAGCGTTCATGGCACAGGGCGAAGACGCGCGCCACGTCACGCGCATCCGCCACGTCGCACGGTGCGGCCAACGTCTCGACGCCGTGTTCACTTTCGATCTCGGCGGCAACGCGCTCGACCTCTGCGCCGGTGCGTGCCACCAGCGCGACCTGCGCGCCCGCGCGCGCGAACGCGTGGGCGACCGCGCGCCCGATGCCGCGCCCGCCGCCGGTGATGAGCGCGAATCTATCTTGGAGTTGCAGCGCGGGGGTCATGGGCTGTTGAAGCGGGGCGGGCGCTTTTCCAGAAACGCGCGGACGCCTTCGCGCGCGTCCGCCGTCTGGAAGCAACGCAGTTGCGCTTCCGTCTCGTATTGCAGCATCTCTTCGAGTTCGGCGTGATGGCTCAGGTAGACCGCGTGCTTGGCGGCGGCGATTGATTCGGGCGGGGCGGCGCGCAGACGCTCGGCGAGTCGTTGCGTCTCGGCGGCGAGTTGGTCGTCCGGCACGACGCGATTGACGAGTCCGAGTTCGAGCGCGCGCCGTGCTTCGATGGCGTCGCCCAGAAAGAACATCTCGCACGCGATGTTGGGCGGCACAAGGCGCGGCAGAAAATATGTGCCGCCCCAATCGGGGTGCAAGCCCACTTTGACAAACGACTGGCTGAAGCGCGCCGACTCGCCCGCGATGCGCAGGTCGCAGGCGAGCGCGAGATTGAAGCCCGCGCCGGTGGCTGCGCCGCCAATCGAAGCCAAGACCGGCTTCGTCATCTGCCGGATCGCCTGCACCACACGGCGACCCGCGCCGAGCATGCGCGCAAACTCGTCCGTGTCGCCGCGCTGCATCAACTCCGCCATCACGCCCACGTCGCCACCCGCGCAGAAAGCGCGCCCCTCGCCGCGCAGGACGACCACGCGCACGTGCATGTCGCCGCCCGCCTGCTCCAACGCCTCGGCCAGATCGCGGCGCATCCGCCCGACGAAAGCGTTCATCTTCTCGGGCCGGTTCAACGTGATCGTAACGATGCCGGCCGCTTCGGCCACCTGTATGTATTCGGCTGACATAAAACGTGCGCGGTCAGTTGGTCGTTAGACAGTTGTTCAAGTGCGCTGCCGCTCGCTCTAGCTTACACGCGCTGCGACGAATAAGTGACGAGCGCCAGCGTGTGCTTATTTACCTTTGAAATTCGGCTTACGTTTCTCGACGTAGGCTGCCAGCCCTTCCTGCGCGTCTTCGGACTGGAAGAGTTGCTGTTGCAGTTCCCGCTCCAGGGCGAGCGCGGCCTCGAAGGGGATTTCCGCGCCGGTCTGGACGCTGCGCTTGATGCGCCCGACGGCGCGCGCCGCGCGGCCCGGCGTCGTGAACCGGCGCGCGTATTCGAGCACCTGCGTGATGAAGTCCGCGCCGGTCTCGGCCGTGTAGAGGTGATTGACTAAGCCCAGTTCCGCGCCGCGCTCAAAATCGAATAGCTCGCCGGTGGTCATCAGTTCTATCGCGCGCGGCTTGCCGACGAGCCGCACGAGGCGCTGCGTGCCGCCCGTGCCCGGCAGCACGCCGAGCGATACTTCGGGCAGACCCATCTTGCCCGCGCCTGTGCGCGCAACGCGCAGGTCGGCCGCGAGCGCAACTTCGAGACCGCCGCCGACACAGTGGCCGTTGATGGCGGCGATAACGAGTTTCGGCGTCTGTTCCAGACGCGAGAGCGTCTCGTTGGCGTGGAGGCAGAAGTAGTATTTGAACTCAGGCGTCACGCCTTTGAGCATCGAGATGTTCGCGCCCGCGCAGAAGAACTTTTCTCCCTGCCCGGTGATGACGATGACCTGCACGGCTTCGTCCATGCGCGCAGCCAGAATGGCGCGATCAAGCGCCTGCATCATCTCGTAACTGTACGTGTTCGCGGGCGGATCGTTGAGCGTCAAAACGGCCACGCTCTCTGCCACCCGGTACTCTACGAGCGCGCCGCGCGCGTCCGTCGTCGCCTGCGCCTTTGCTTCCGCTTCTGCCATCTTGAGTTTACTCCGCCCCAGAGAAATATACGCCGCCAACTTGGCTGCGTGCGCGCCGCTCAAACCGCGCGCTCATAGACCGAAACGTGCCGGCCGCTCTGCGCCGTGAACGGCTCGCGCTGCCAGCCCGCCCAACGCGCACGCAGCCCGAGACCCGCGAGCCGCGCCATCAGATCAAGCTCGGCCGGCCAAGCGTAGCGCACCTGCACCGGATAAAGCTTCAGCCCGCCATCCGTCAACACGACGCGCTGGCTCATGGTGCGCTGCGCAACAGCGTCGTGCCGCGATGCTTCCAATTCAACGCGCTCGGTCGTGACCTTGAGCGCATTCACGATCTGCCCGCCGGTAAAGCGCGTCACGTCGGGCACGAACGCTTCGATCAGGAAACAACCACCGGACGCAAGGCGCGCGGCGACCTGCTGAAAGCAGCGCACCTGCGCCTCCTGCGAGAGCAGCGCGAAGAACGTGTTGAAGACGACGTAGACGAGGCCGAACTCGCCCGCGACGTTGACCTCCGCGAAGTCGCCGAAGCTGACCGGGATGTTTTCGCCGCCCGGCTTCGCGCGCAGGCGTTCAACCATCGCGGGCGAGGCGTCAATGCCATGCACCTCTACGCCGGCCTGTGCGAGCGGCAGCGCGATACGCCCCGTGCCGATGCCTAGCTCCAAAGCGCGTCGCCCCTCGGCCAGTTCCACCAGCAGCGGGATGATGTGCTCGTCGTAATCGGCGTACCAGTCGTCGTAAACTTCCGCGACGCTCTCGCCGTATGTCTCGGGCTGATATGAATCCATGCTGCCCTCGATAGCGCACTCAACGTTTTAGTCAGCCCTCTGCGCCGCGCCAGACGCTCAGGCGCTCGGCCTTGGCGGGCCGGGCGGCGGCTTGCGGTTCGGCGGCACCCGGCCCGACGAGGAAACCGCTCAGGTAGAGGCGCGTCAGGTTGTCCACCAGATCGCGCACGGAGAGTTTGCCGCGCGGATCATACCAGTTGTAAATCCAGTTCATCATGCCAAAGAGCGCGTAGGTGGCGACCGTGAGATCGAGTTTCGGGCGTGCCAGCTTCTGCTCGGCCTGCACGTCGGCGAGAATGCGCCGCACAAGGCGCGTGTACTGCTGCTTCTTGCCCGCGACGTGCGCATACATCTCGCCCGCGAGCGAATCGGCCTCGTGCGAGAGCACCTTCATCTCGGCCATGTTGGCGGCGAAAAACGACAGGTGATTTTCGATGACGAGGCGCAGGCGCGCAACCGGCTCGGCCGTCTCTTGCAGACGTTCTTCGAGGCGTTCGAGCACGCGCCCGAAGCAGTTGTCCTGAATGAGAAAGAGCAGTTCGTCTTTCGACTTGCAGTAGTAATAAAGCCCGGCGAGGCTCACCTTCGTCGCGCGCGAGATGTCGCGCATCGTGGTCGAGTGGTAGCCCTTCTCGGCGAAGATGCGCGCGGCGGTGCGCAGGATGAACTCAAGCTTCTGATCGTAGCGCGTGAAGTCTGATGAAAAATTAACTGCCATCGGCGTAAGCATCGCAAGGGGCAGGCGCATAAATCCCGCCCCGGCAAATATCTGTTGCCTCTATTACAAGCGCACGTACTCGAACTCGAACGGCAAGCCCTTGATGCCGGCTGCGGGCGGCGCGATCCAGTTGGCAATCTTGCCGGGTTCGGTGACGGGATGCATGAGGCTGCGGACGTACTCACGGTCGGCCATCGTCGGCAGCCATTCGTCTTTGCGCCGCGCAAACTCCTCTTGTGTCGTCATCTGGCCCGTCACGTCGAAGTAATGACCGGCGAACTCACCGACGTGCCGGTGGAAGCGCGTGCTGGGCAGATAGAGTTGTGCGCGCGCACCCGCGTCCGCGAGATACTTGTTCCAGCGCGTCATGGCGCGCTCACAGTCGCGCACGTACTCGCCGCGCAGGACTTCGTTCAGCGCGTTCCTGAGCGGCACTTCACGCGGGACGAGCCTGCCGTCCTCGACAACGTTGAGCGTGAAACTGTCGTCGCGGATAAGGTGCTCGTCGTACTGCGTGCGCTCTTTGAAGCGCCCCTTGAGTCCGGCGGCGAAGAAGTCCGCCGAGTTGGAACTGATCTCGCCGCCAAAGAGATCGAGCGAGTAGCTGAACCAGAAATTGATGTAGCGCTGAATGATGTCGAGCGGGATGCCGCCAAGCTGGCGCACGTCGCCCTGAGCCATCAACTCGGCCGTGCGTTTGACGACGCGCCCCACGCCCGTCTCGCCGACGAAGAGATGATGCGCCTCTTCGGTGAGCATGAACTGGCAGGTGCGCGCGAGCGGTTCAAAACCTGATTCGGCGAGCGCGGCGAGTTGATACTTGCCGTCGCGGTCGGTGAACATCGTGAAGCAGTAGAAATTGAGCCAGTCGTCGCAGGGCTGATTGAAGGCTTCGAGGATGCGCGGCTTGTCGGGGTTGCCGCTGCGGCGCTCAAGCATCGCGTCGGCCTCTTCGCGCCCGTCGCGCCCGAAATACTTGTGCAGCAGATAGACCATCGCCCACAGGTGTCGCCCCTCTTCGACGTTCACCTGAAAAAGATTGCGCAGGTCGTAGAGCGACGGACAGGTCTTGCCGAGTTGGCGTTGCTGCTCGACCGAGGCCGGCTCCGTGTCGCCCTGCGTGACGATGATGCGGCGCAGCGCGTTGCGAAACTCGCCGGGCACTTCCTGATAAGCGGGCTGACCGAAGTTGTCGCCAAAACCTATGCGCGCGTCCGCTTCGGCCGGTTTGAGGAAGATGCCCCAGCGATAATCGGGCATCTTGATAAAGTCGAAGTGCGCCCAGCCGTCCGCGTCCACGCCAATGGCGGTGCGGAGATAAACGTCCTTCTCCTGAAACCCTTCCGGCCCCATCTCGCGCCACCAGTTCAAATAGTCGGGCAGCCATTTTTCCAGCGCGCGTTGCAGCCGCTTGTCTTCCGAGAGATTCACGTTGTTAGGAATGCGTTCGTATAACTCCATGACCCGTTATGTCCTCTTGTAGTCGAAGTGCGGCTGCGTCGGTTTGCCGTAGTTGGTGAGCGCGCCCTGCGGCCCTGTGGCGTTGGGGCGCTGGAAAATCCAGTTCTGCCACGCGGTCAGGCGGCCGTAGATTTTCGTGTCCATCGTTTCGGGGCCGGCGAAGCGTAGCGATGCTTCCATGCCGGTCAGCGCATCGGGCGAAAGCGACGTGCGCTCCTCGATGGCGACGCGCACCTCGTCGTCCCAGTCCAGATCGTCGGGCGCGAAGGTGACGAGGCCCGCCGCTTCGGCCGCTTCGGTGTCGAACCGGCCTGTGTGCGCGAGCACTTCGCCGGCGCGTTCCGGTGCGGCGAGAAAGCGCGATTGCAGACGCGCCAGACCGTTGCTCATCGGGAGCGCGCCCGCGTTCAGTTCGCTCGTCGCCAACTCAACTTGCTCTTCGGGGTCGTTGAGCATGTAGGTGCGGTCGGCCGAGAGCGCAAGTTCGAGCAGGTTGCCGGCGAAGCAACTGCCGGGTTCGATGAGCGCAAAGAAACTCTTGGCGGTGAGATCGAGCCGGCGCAGCACGCGTGCCATGTGCAGGATGATCTCGCGCATGAGCCAATGCTCACGGTTGGCAATGAGCACGCGATCAACCGCCAGCACGTTGTCGATCTCGCCCTCGGTGCGCAGGCAGACAAGCCCCGTCTCAAGTTCGTTCATGCGCAGGTGCAAGAGCGCGTCGTCCAGTTCACGATAGGCTTGCAGCGGCCAGTAAGAGTCGCCGAGTGCTGCGATCTCTGCGGGCGTCGCGGGTAAATCTGCGCCGGGGCCGCGCACGGTCAACTCGGCGTAGCGCCCCGCGCGGTGCAGCTTCAGGTCAACGTACTGGTATACGCGCGCATCCGCTGTCGCTTCGACCTGAAGCGGGTTGAGTTTGATCCCGCGCTCGGCGGTCTGCGCGCCGTCGGCTTCAACGAGCGCACGCACGCGCGCCGCAACACCGTCGTCGAATTTGCTGGTCGGGAAGTGGCCGTCAATCAGGCCCCACTCCTGCGCGCGTTTGGCTTTCAACCCTTCCGCCAGAGTCGAGAACACGTCGGCGCGGTCGCGGCGCACCTTGCGTTTATCCACGAGGCGCGTGAGTCCGCCCGTGCCGGGCAGCACGCCGAGCAAGGGCACTTCCGGGAGCGAGACGGCCGAGTTGCCGTCGTCTACGAGATAGATCTCATCGCAGGCGATGGCGAGTTCGTAGCCGCCGCCGGAGGCCGTGCCGTTGAGCGCCGCGACGTAGCGTTGACCCGAATGCATGGACGCGTCTTCGATGGCGCAGCGCGTCTCGTTGGTGAACTTGCAGAAGTTGACTTTGAAGGCGTGCCCGGACGTGCCGAGCATATAGATGTTCGCGCCTGCACAGAAGATGCGCGGCTTGAGACTCTTGATGACGACCACGCGCACTTCCGGATGCTCGAAGCGCAGGCGCTGGACAGCATCCGCCAGTTCTATATCAACGCCGAGGTCGTAAGAGTTGAGCTTGAGCTTATAGCCTTCGCCGAGCGTCGCATCTTCCTGCACGTCCATTGACAGCGTGGCCACGGAGCCTTCGATCTTCAGTTGCCAGTGCTTGTAACGCTCCGGCGCGGTCTCGAAATTTATCATTCAGCCCTGAACTCCAAACATTTACTTTAAGACCGGGCGATTCACAGCCGACCCGGCAACAGCTAACACGATAGCGGCGGCAACTTTTTCGAACGCCCGTTCGAATTAATAATAACGGTCTGCGCGTTTGAGGTCAAACAGCGCAGGCGCGCCCGCCTGACGAGTCGCGGCTGATGAGCGACGGGGCTTGACAGGTTCGGCCCGGCGCGCATAGGTTACGGTGCTTTACAGCGTGGAGGCGCATCCGTTCTGGTGAGCGGCACGGTCTTCAAAACCGGCTTGTGAGCCTGTGAGAGCAGGCTTAGGTAGGTTCGATTCCTACACGCCTCCGCCAAAATTAAAGTAGGCAGCAAAAAGCAGCAGGCAGCAGACCGGAAAAAGAATTTCTGGCCTGCGGCCGCCCTTCACCGGACACGCGCTGCTGCGCCGTTTGGCTGCCTAGCCTCTACTGTCTATTCCTCATGATGCATGATTGGATTGCTTTGAACATGACGCCGGGCGTCGGCCCGCGCGTGGCGGCGCGGCTGTTGGAACGCTTCGGCGCGGCCGAGGCTGTGTTCGGTGCGCTACGCGCGGAGTTGGAGCGTTTGCGGCTGCGGCCTGAGACGTTGGAATCAATCGTGCGGCGCGACCGGCACGCGGCGGCCGAAGCTGAGCTTGTGCGCGTGCGTGAACAGGGCGCAGACGTGCTTGTCTTAGACGACGGCACGTACCCTGCGCTCCTGCGTGAGATCGCAGACCCGCCGATCACGCTCTACGTCAAAGGCGCTTGGTCGGCCTGTCTCGATGCGCCGTGTGTCGGGATCGTCGGTTCGCGGCGTTGTTCGACTTACGGGCAGAACACGGCGACGATGCTGGCGCGCGAGTTGGCGAGTCGGGGCGTGACGATTGTATCTGGCCTCGCGCGCGGGATAGACGCGGCGGCGCATCGCGGCGCGCTCGAAGCGGGCGGGCGCACGGTCGGCGTCCTTGGCACGGGCGTGGACGAGGTCTATCCGCGCGATCACAGGCAACTGGCGGCGGAGATACTCGACAAGGGCGGCGCGCTGGTGTCGCAGTTTCCCTTAGGCACGCCGCCGATCCCGGAGAATTTTCCGTATCGCAACCGCGTGATCAGCGGCCTCAGTCTCGGCGTGGTGCTGGTGGAAGCGGCGGAGAATAGCGGGAGTCTCATCACGGCGCGGCTCGCGTTGGAGCAGGGGCGCGAGGTCTTCGCCGTGCCGGGCAACATCACTTCGCGCAACTCGTTTGGCACGAACTATCTGATCAAAGCGGCCGGCGCAAAACTCGTGCAGCAATGGCAGGACGTGGCGGCGGAACTGCCAGCAGAGATCGCCGTGCGCTTATTGCCGCCGGAACTGAAACAGGGCGAACAGAAGTCGGCGGCGCGCGCCGCGAACGCGCCCACCGACCTGTCGGCCAGCGAGTCGGCCGTCTTCAAACTGCTCACCGCCGACGAGGCGACGCACATTGATGCGCTGGCGGAGCAGAGCGCTTTGCCGCTCTCAGATTTAGCCATCGCGCTACTCGGTTTGGAGATGCGCGACCTCGTCCGCGAGTTACCCGGCAAGTGCTACGTGCGTAAGCTATGAACGCTTAACAGAAACCGGCGCGCGTCTGCTCGCTATTGTTGCCGGCCAAGCGGCCCGCCCTGTGCGAAGCCGCGCCGGTTGAAGCGGTTGTTGAGCGGCACGTTCGAGCGCACGCCAAGTATGCCCTGCACGATTGCGAGCCGGGCCATCAGGCGCGCTTCCGGATACTGGAAATGGTCGGCCGTCGTGCGCGCCCGCTCGAAATCGCTTTTGGCGAGCGTCGCCAGTTCCTGCCCGTAACGCTGCACCATCGCGCCGAGTCCGCTGTTGCCCGTGATGGACATCTCGCCGTCTCTGAAGATGTTCACCTCGAAACCGCTCAGCATGGCGGCGGCCGGCAGCAGTTCGTTTAACTGGCCGATGCCCGGCTCAAGCACTTCAAAGCTGCGCGCCGGATCGAGCGCGGCGAAAGCGTGCGCCACTTGTAGTTGATTTTCCAACTGCTGGTAACTGGTCGCGCGGCGCGCGACGAGCGTGCGCGCCTCTTCCAGAAATTGCAGCGCCTGTTTCGGATTATCCGCCTGCGCCGCGTCCGCCAACTGCAACAGCAGCCGGACGCGTTCATCGTCAGACGGCAGACGCGCGAGCATCTGCCGCACGTCTTCGAGTTGGTTGGCCTTGGCCTTGCGGAGCGTCTGCTGCGCCTCAATCGCTTGCTGGACGACGCCGCGCGCGTCCGCGTCCAGATGGTCGCTGGCGATCTGGCGGGCGCGCTCCACGTTGCCTTCGTCCAAGGCGCGGAAGGCAGCCTGTTGGTAGAGCCGCGTCTGCAACTGGGGCGGGGCGGTGGCGGCGGCCGTCAACAGGTTGTCGCTCGTGCCCTGCTGGACGAGATTGCCGAACTGCGTAAAGGCGGCGCGTTGATTATTGCTCACGCCCAACTCGGTCAACTTCTGGCGCACGGCCTGTGCGCGCCCCGGTAGATATTGATCGATCTGCGGCAACAACATTTGCAGACTCGTCAATAGACGGTGGGCGTTACCCTGTTCGACCTGCGCGTTCGTCTGTTGCGGCTGAGCGACCGCAGCCGGGCCGCCACGCCCGCCACCGCCGCGTCCGCCCCCTTGCGGCGCGGCTCTGATCGAGCCAACGACATTGCGCTGTGCTTCGGTGTTGGCGGCCGGGGTGGCGCGCAGGGCTGCCGTGATGACGGTGTCTAACAGTGTGCGATAGGCCGCCTCGTTGAGCGCCTGTGCATTGCGCGCGGGCGCTGCGTCTGCTGCGGCCGGCGTGGCTGTGGGGCGCGGGCCCGGTTGCAGGAGGCTGAGCGCGAGACCGTCTGCGTCGCGGTTGGCGAGCAGGTTGTCGGTCTGTAGTTGGGCAATGAGTTTGTCCGAGAGCTTGGCGGCGGCCGTCTTGTCCTGCGCTTGCAGCCGCGCGAGCACGGCCGCGAGCGTGGGCGAATACTGGCCTTTGTCCAGCATCTCCTGCGCCTTGCTAAGCGCGACGAGCGGATCGCTGGCGGCTATTTGCGCGAGCAGACGCTGTTCGAGCGCGTCGTCGCTATCGCGCACGAGCATGCGCTGATCTTCGCTGGTGGGCGGGCGGCGCGTCGTCTGAAAAAGTTGATAGGCGAGGGTCGCGTCGTGGCGCGCGGCGGCGAGGACGAGTTCCTGCCGAAACTGCATAACGGAACGCGCCTGCGCAAATGCTTGCCGGTCGCTCGTGTCCACCTGGCGCAGCAGGTCTGTGAGACCGGCGGCCGCTTCCGTAAACAACGCACGCGCCCGCCCTTCGTCGCGCGCCCAGAGCAGATCGGCGGCGGCGACCTGCATGCGCCCGCGATTCTCCGGTAGCCGCAAGCCTTGCGCGCCCGCGATCACGTCTTCAAGGAGCGCGTAAGCCTGCTTCTCGGCTGCGCCCTTGGCAGCCTCTGCGTCAGCCGTCGGCGTCGGTTGCGCCGGTGTCTCCTGTGCGCCGGCAGAGGCGGCCGCGCCGGCCGTTGCGCACAGTGCGAGCAAGAAAAAAGCGATGGTTTTCATCTTTGATATACCCGGCAAACTCAGCGTTAACGAGAGAGTTTAAGGCACGGCAAATTTCCTGCCCATAGCCTTGTTAGACGAGGCCGGCCGCCCGCTGGTTACAAATTATTCAACGCGTGGCGGCCCGATCGTGTACGCTACGCCGCGCTCGCACGTGCCGACGGCAGCGTATTTGACTTCTCCGCCATGCTTAATGTTATGTTCATTGTTTAGCCGGCACGTCCCGGCCCATACCTTACTGGCTCAGGCGTAAGCTTTGACCCACCGCGCGGCGGGCAAATAGACCGGACAGGCGAGCCAGCCAAACGGGCGAACAGGACATCTAAACGGGCAACCGGAGAGGGGCTTGTCGGCTAATTTTACGAACGTTTTTGCCAGCCAGCGCGCAACCGATTTGCGCGCTTATATGTTGAGCTAAAGGAAGCAGAATGGGTAAGAATTTAGTTGTGGTCGAGTCGCCTGCGAAGGCGAAGACGATTGGTAAGTATCTGGGTGCGGACTATCGCGTCATGGCCTCGCTGGGCCATATCAAAGACCTGCCGTCGAAGGGTCTCGGCGTCGATCTCGAACACGATTTCGAGCCAACCTACGAAGTTATCCCCGACACGAAGAAGCGTAACAATAAGAAGATCGTCAGCGATCTGAAAAAAGCCGCGCGTGAAGCCGACGCCATCTATCTGGCCGCCGACCCCGACCGCGAAGGCGAAGCGATCTGTCAGCACCTCGCGGAAGAGATCGTGCCAAAGCGGCCGAAGAAACCTGCGTTCCGCGTGATGTTCAACGAGATCACGAAGCGCGCCGTGCAGGCGGCGTTTGAAGAACCGAAGGAGATCGATCAGCACCTCGTTGACGCGCAGCAAGCGCGCCGCGTGCTCGATAGATTAGTGGGCTACAAAGTCTCGCCGCTTTTATGTCGGACGGTCGGCGGGCGTTTGAGCGCGGGGCGCGTGCAGTCGGTCGCCTTGCGCATGGTCGTCGAGCGCGAACGCGAGATCGAGAAGTTCATCAAGACCGAGTATTGGACGGTGACGGCGAACCTGGCGGCCGAGCTTCCGCCCGCCTTCGATGCGCGGTTGCTGCGCGTGGGCGAGCAGACGGTTAAGACCGGCGGGTTTGACAATGAAGTTAAAAAGAACGAACTGCTGATCGCCAACGAAGCGCAGGCCGCAGAGATCGTGCGCGAGGCGGCGGGCGAAACGTTTCGCGTCGCCGACGTGACGACGAAAGAGCGCAAGCGCAACCCCGTGCCGCCCTTCATCACATCGAAGCTGCAACAGGAGGCGGCGCGCAAACTCGGCTACGCGGTCAAGCGCACCATGATGATCGCGCAGCGCCTCTATGAAGGCGTGGAGATGGGCGCGGAAGGATCGGTCGGCCTCATCACTTACATGCGTACCGACTCGACGCGCGTCTCCGAGGCGGCGCTCGAAGAGGTGCGCGCGTTCGTCGGCACGCAATACGGCGCGGCTTACTTGCCGGAAAAGGCCGTGCATTATCGCTCGAAGAAGGACGCGCAGGACGCGCACGAAGCCATCCGCCCGACCGACGTGACGCGCACGCCCGATGCGGTCGCCCGCTTTCTGGGCGGCGACGAACTGAAGTTGTACCGGCTGATCTGGCAGCGTTTCGTCGCTTCGCAGATGATGCCGGCGCTCTTCGATCAGACGACGATTGACATTGAAGCCGGGCGCTTCCTGTTCCGCGCGAGCGGTTCGGTCTTGAAGTTCGACGGCTTCCTGCGCGTCTACGAAGAAGGGCGCGACGAGAAATCGGAAGAGGACGAGGAAGCCGCGCGCCGCTTGCCCGTCGTTACGCAGGGCGACGCGCTGAAACTGAATTCGATCACGCCCGAACAGCATTTCACCGAGCCGCCGCCGCGCTACACCGAGGCGACGCTCGTCAAGGCGCTCGAAGAGAAGGGCATCGGCCGGCCTTCGACCTATGCGGCGATCATGACGACGATCCTCGACCGCGAGTACGTCGAAAAACATGAAGGCCGGTTTCATCCGACGGCGCTCGGCATGACGGTCAACGATCTGCTCGTCGCCAGCTTCAACGATCTCTTCAACGAGACGTACACGGCGCGGATGGAAGAGGAGTTGGACGAGATCGAAGAAGGGAAGCTCGGTTGGACGGCGGCGCTGCATGAGTTTTACGGCAAGTTCGCGCGCGATCTGAAGACAGCCGAGCAGCAGATGAAGGCGGCGAAGCAGCAGGCCATTCCGACCGACGAAATCTGCGAGAACTGCGGCGCAGGCATGGTCATCAAATTCGGCCGCTTCGGCCAGTTTCTCGCCTGCTCGAACTATCCTGAGTGTCGCACGACGCGCGAGATCGCCAAGACGCCCGCGGCCGCCACGACCGCGCCGACGGGCGACGGCGACAGTGCAAAGGCCGCGAGCGCGGGCGCAAACGGCGGGGCTGAAGGTGAAGAGCCAGAGGCGTGCGAGTTGTGCGGTAAGCCGATGGCTTTGAAGCGCGGCCGGTTCGGCCAGTTTCTCGGCTGCACGGGTTACCCTGAGTGTCGCAACATACGCAAAATCAGCCGGAGCGGCGTGGTCGCCGCCGCACCCGTCGCGCTCGACGAGAAGTGTCCGGTTGACGGCGCGCATCTGGTCAGAAGGCAGGGGCGCTTTGGTGAGTTCGTCTCGTGCTCAAACTATCCGACGTGCAAGTTTATCAAGCGCGAGACGACGGGCGTGGCCTGCGTGCGCGCGGGTTGTCGCGGCGAGATCGTGGTGAAGAAGTCGAAGCGCGGGAAAGCCTTCTACGGTTGCTCGGAATATCCGGCCTGCGACGTGGTCTACTGGGACAAGCCGGTGAGCGAGCCGTGCCCGCAATGCAACGCGCCGTTCCTGTTGGAGAAGACGACGAAGAAGGGCACGACCCGCAAGTGCGCCAACGAAGAGTGCGGCTATCAGAGCGAGGCGCTGCCGGTTGCCCCGACGCCCGCGCCGACAGTGGCGGGGCGCACGGGTTCACGCGTGGCGCGTTAAGTTAAGCAAGCCCCATCAGTGGCAAAAGGACAGGCCCAGACGTAGAGCGCGTCCGGGCCTGTCCTTTTGTTGTCTGACGGAACGCGCGCGCGATGAAACTTTCCGGCCGGAGTTGGAGTATAATCACGCTCACTCAAGGTAAGACCGTACCGGCACGCCGATTCACAAACGAAGGAGACCCACAGCCATGCTTCGACGCACCGTCGTCGCCGTCCTGCTTTGTGCGCTGGTCGCACCGAGTTTCATCATGCACGCGCAGCCAACCCGCGCGCAGGCCGCGCCCGCCGCCCTGCTGCAACAGCCGCAGGCGCAGCCCACGCCAACGCCCGACCCGAACGATCCCATCGAGAAGATTAAAGACGAAGGCATGAATCGCTCGCAGGTCATGCAGACCTTGAGCTATCTGTCCGACGTGATCGGCGGGCGCTTGACCAACTCGCCCAACGCGAAGCGCGCGAACGAATGGACGCGCGATAAGATGACAGCGTGGGGCTTGCAGAACGCGCACCTCGAAGCGTGGGGGCCGTTCGGGCGCGGCTGGTCGCTCAAGCGTTTCTCGGCCGAAGTCGTCGAGCCGCAGGGCTTCCCCGTC
The DNA here is from genome assembly GCA_036389375.1 of Pyrinomonadaceae bacterium. GTDB lineage: Bacteria > Acidobacteriota > Blastocatellia > Pyrinomonadales > Pyrinomonadaceae > QHXQ01. The sequence continues at coordinate 36,242 of DASVQA010000147.1, forward strand.
ATCGCCTACCCGAAAGCGTGGTCGCCGGGCACGGGCGCGCTCACGGGCGAAGTGGTTGCCATCGAAGCCAAGGACGAGGCGGAACTGCGCGCGAAGTATGCGGGCAAACTGAAGGGCGCGATTGTGCTGACGGGGCCGGTGCGCGAAGTGCAGGCGCACTTCACACCGCTCGGCACGCGCCGCGACGAGAAAGACCTGCTCGCGCTCGCCGACGCACCCGATCCGGCGACCGTCACGCCGCGCCGCTTCCAGCAGAACCCCGATGCCGTTGCCGCCGCGCGCTTCAACGCCCTGAAGCTACAGTTCTACACGGACGAGGGCGCGGCGCTGTTAGTCGATCCCGGTCGCGGCGATGGCGGCACGATCTTTGTGCAGTCGGCCAGCGTGCCGCAGCCCACGAATCCGAATGCGCCCGCCTTCGGCCCCGGTGCGCCGCGCCGCATCAACCCTTACGACAAGGACGTGCCCAAGATCGTGCCGCAGATCGTCATGGCTTCGGAGCACTACAACCGCATCATGCGGATGCTGCAAGCGGGCGAGCGCGTGCGGCTCGCCGTCAATCTGGACGTGCAGTTCCACGATCAGGACTTGATGAGCTACAACACGATTGCCGAGATTCCCGGCACGGACTTGAAGGACGAAGTCGTGATGCTCGGCGGGCACATGGATTCGTGGCACGGCGGCACGGGCGCGACCGACAACGGCGCGGGCGTGGCCGTCGCCATGGAAGCCGCGCGCATCATCAAGGCGGCCGGCTTGCAGCCGCGCCGCACCATCCGCGTCGCGCTCTGGACGGGCGAGGAGCAGGGCCTGCTCGGCTCGGCCGCTTACGTCAAAGAGCATTTCGGTGAACTCGTCGCGCCTTCGCCGACGCCCACGCCGACGCCGAGTGCGACCGAGGCGACGCCCGCCGCCGCGCCGCGCCCCACGCCCGCGCCCTCGCGCCTCGTCACCAAACCGGGCTACGAAAAATTCGACGCCTACTTCAATCTCGATAACGGCACGGGCAAGATCAGAGGCGTCTATCTGCAAGGCAACGGCGCGGTCATGGCGCTCTTTCGCCAGTGGCTTCAGCCCTTCCGCCCAATGGGCGCAGAGACGCTCTCGATGTCGAACACGGGCGGCACGGATCACCTGTCGTTCGACCGCATCGGGCTGCCCGGCTTCCAGTTCATACAGGACGAGATCGAGTACGACACGCGCACGCACCACTCGAACATGGACGTGTTCGACCGCATACAGGCCGACGACATGAAACAGGCCGCCACCATCATGGCCGCCTTCGTCTATCAGACCGCCATGCGCGACGATAAACTGCCGCGCAAACCTGCGCCCGGCCGCTAAAACCTGAGCGCCCGCCGCGCATGCATCGTGCACGCGCGGCCGGGTGCAAACATTAACCGCGCCCGCCGCGCGAAAGACGACACGAAACAGATCAAATGAACCGTTGATCTGCTGCGTGTCGCCTGCGCGCGGCGGGCGCGCATGTTTTTTTAGTTAGCGAGTTTCCGTCGGCGGCGCATGAGGTTGCAGCGCGTCGCTCTGTTCGTCGTAGGCGATGCCGGCCGCGGCCTCGTCCGACAGACGCACCCAGCCGTCGGGCGTGTGCCGGAAATGCTCGCTCGCAGCGGGCGTGAACCGCTGCTGGTCGAGCCGCCATGCGAGGCGCTGCACGTTGATGTAAGGATGCTTGATGCGCAGCACGTTGAACGAATTGGCCTCGCCGCGCCCGCGCGTAGAGGTGGCCGTGCCCGCCTGCACGACGAGCGCCGAGTGGCCACGTATGCGATAACGCTGCGCCGTGTGCCCCGTGTGACTGAGGTGCAGATGACCGGCGAGCAGCACGTCCGCGCCGCACGCGGCGAGCGTCTCCATCGCCAACTCCGCGCGTCCGACCATCTCGCGCTCGTCCGCGCCCGCCGGCACGTCGAACGGGTGATGCGTGACGATGATCTTTGTCACCTCGTCGCCCGCAGGGCAGAGCCGTTCGCGTATGCGCGTGATCTGCATGCGGTTGACGCGCCCGTACTTGATCGTGAGCGAGCGCGCCGTGTTGATGCCTAAGATAGCGAGTTCCGCATCGGCATAAAACGGTTCGAGATCGTCGGTGATGTGCTGGCGATACTTGTCGAGCGGGTGCGCGAAACGCGCGAGGACGTTGTAGAGCGGCACGTCGTGGTTGCCCGGCACGACGATCTGCGGCACGCGCGGCAAAGCGTCCAGAAACTCACGCGCCGCCTTGAACTGATCGGTGCGCGCGCGCTGCGTCAGGTCGCCTGAAACCGCGACGACGTGCGGCTTGAGATCACCCACCTGCGCCAGCAGCGGCCCGACCACCCGCTCGTCGAGCCGGCCGAAATGTAGGTCGGAGAGATGAACCAGCGTCCGCACGTCTGTTTAGTGAAACTACTCCTGCCTGTTTTGGGGCACGATTACGGTCAATGCGCCGGGGCGCACGCGGTAATGGAGCGGCGTCCGCATGACGGTGATCTCGCCGTCGGCGGCCACGCTCAGCCGGGCGCGGCGCGTCTCGATCCAGACCTCGCGGGCGCAGACCGAGTCGAAATCGCGGGCGGCGCGCAGGCGACCAAAGAGTGCGCGCAAGGCCAGCCCGACGAGCCGCAAGCGCGCCGCCTTGTGCGTCACGTGCAGGCTCAGTTTGCCGCCGTCGAGACACGCGCGCGCGCCGACGTTGAAACTGTCCATCTCGTACTCGTTGTTGCCGACGAAGACGAAGGGCGTCTGCCGGTAGAGTTCGCGCCCGTCGGCACTGAGATGCACCTTGAGGAAGGGGAAGCGTTTGAAGCCGACGACGAGCGCCCACGCGAACGCGAGCCAGCGCGCGTGGCCTTGCCGCTCCTGCTTCTCGCGCTGGCGCACGATGCGCGGATACAGACCGATGCTCGAATTGTTCAGGAAGATGCGGCCGTTGACCTCGCCCACGTCCACGCGCGCCGTGTGCCCCGTGATGATCGTCTGCGCCGCCGCGTCCATGTCGAGCGGGATGTGCAGGTCTTTGGCGAAGTGATTGAGCGTGCCGAGCGGAAGGACGCCGAGCGCCTTCTGCGTGCCGACGAGGCGGGCGGCGACCGCGCTGATCGTGCCGTCGCCGCCGCCCGCGACGATCTTCGTGGCCGGCCCTTCTGCCGCGCGTCGCGCGAACTCTTCAATCTCCGCGCCGCTGCGCGCAAGCACGACGCGCGCCGCCACGCCCGCCGCCGCGAACAATTCCGCCAGCCGCGCCCGCGCCGCCTCTTTATCCTCCGCGCCCGCCGTCGCGTTGAGCACAATCTCAACTTCGGCCGGTTGCGCGGCGGCGGTGCGCGCCGTCTGCGCGGCTTCGGCTATGGTCATCGTGCTCATGAAGTGTGCCGCGTGCGCCAAGAGAAAACGGGCGGGCCGCCTTAAAAGTGCCACCCGCCCGTCAAACGCCAGACAGAGTCGTACCGGCGCGGCGCGCGCCGAAGCCGGAGCGCAGCGCGCTTAGTTCAGCCGGCCGCCCCGTGCGTCTTCACGACGAGCCGTAGCCGCCTGTGGTGCTCGACTGCGCGCCGCCGGTTGCGCCCGGCGTGCCGCCGACGCCTGAGGGCATTGTGCTGCCCGCCTGTGATGTCTGCCCGCCGTGCTGTCCGCCCGCGCCCTGCTTCGACAGGTCTACGCCGATCAGGTCTTTCAACTTGCCCAACAGCATGGGCAGCACGACCGTCTGCGCCGTCTTCGATAACTCCTCCACGACGCGATTGCCGATGTTGCCCACTTCCTGCTGCAAGCGGTCGTAAGCCTGCGTCTCTTTGAAGCGATCAAGCAGACCGGGCTTGTCGTCCGCCGCTTCTTCGGATGCGCTTTGCGCTTCGTAGCCGCTGCTGTAGGACGGGCGCGACGCGGCTGCGCTCGCGGCCGGGTAAGCCGCCGGAGGTGGCGGCACTGCATACGACGCCATGCTTGCGGCTTGGCCGGCATAGGGCTGTGCCGAGCCTGCGCTCGCGCTGCTGCCAGCATCGCTCGTATCGTAGTCCGCGCCTTCCGACTCGTAGTAACGCTCGACCAGATCGGAGTCGCCAAAGAGCGCGCCGCCGACGCTGTAACCGACGATGAGTCCGATGCCGGCCGCGCCCGCCGCAAAGGCGATGGGGCGACGACGATACTGCTCGCGCCAGTCGAGCGTCTGCGTGATCGATTCGCGCACGTTCTGGTATTGATTGGTCACTGTCTCTTTAATCTCGCTCACGGTCTGCGTGATCGACTCGCGCGCCTCTTCCATGCGCCGCTGCAACTCCGCCTTCGTCTGGTCGGCGTCGTCCTCCGGCGCTTCGGGTGCGCGCGCGGTTGCTAGATATCGTTCTTCAGCCATTGCTTGTCCTTTCTAAGTTCCTCAAGGCTGCGGGCCGGCGCGGGGCTATGCGCCGACAGCCGACTCTTCATCGCCATGATGATGCCGCCACCCACGATCAGATAGAGCGCGCCCGTGATGAGAAAGCCGAGCGCGTAACTGATGGGTGCGCCGAACGAGGCGAACAACTTCGAGATGAAGAACGCGACCGCGACGTTTAAGAACGCGAAGCCCACCGCCGCCAGCACCCCGCCGACGGCGATCATCGCCACCGTGCGCGTGTAGACGCTCGCCTCCTCCTTCAACTCAAGCTTGATCAAGCCCAGCTTGGCATCGAGCATCGCCATCACGTCGTCGCCCAGCCGGCCGAACATCGCCGGCAGGTGATCGAGGTCGTTGACTACAGTCGGCGTCCGCACCTCATCCGTACGGGCTGGCGCTGCCGCCGCGCCGCGTCTCTCAAGTTCCGCCATCGCTCAACACTCCTTTCGTGAAGTCACAAGGCCCAAGTCGCAAAACCAACTAACGTTGCCGGACTTTGGACTTGAGACCTTAGACTTCCGATCCACTTTTAACGCCGCGAGCCGCGCAGGAGCAGACCGAGCAGGAAGCCAGCCGCCGCCGAGATCAACAGGGCTTGGCCCGGATTCTCGCGCGCGTAAGCCTTGGCGTCCTCGCCCACCTGTCTATAATCCACGTTCTGTAAATCCTTGAGCCGGTCGCCGACGACCGAGACCTTGTCGCTCACGTAATCTTTCGCCTGCGAGGCGGCGTCAGCGATCTTCTGCCCGTACTCCTGCGCTGTCCCGGCGATGCCTTCACGCGCGGTCGCCGTAGCTGCGCCCGCGCCGACGGGGCCGCCGCCACCAGCGGTCTGCAAACCACCACCGCCGCTGTTTGCACCTCCGGTCGTCGAAGTGTCGCCCATCGTGCCGCCGCCGCTCGTACCGCCGGTCGTACCGCCGCTGGTCGGATTGGTTGGGTCATTGAAATTCTGTGACATGCGTTTGTTCTCCTTCGCGTTGAAAAGTATCTCGCTTGATGCCGGCGAACGTCGGGCATTTAACTAGAGACCCGCCGCCCGCAAAACATAAATTTCCAAAGGTCAGGGTGCAAACGATGTGCCGACGCCGTCGTGCGCTTGCCGTTGCGCGGCAAAGCCCACAACCGCGTACTCGTCATGCACGCCGCGAGGGACGACCAGACGCTTTCACTTTGTTGTGAAAAGGTACGGCGATTATAACGCAAGGTCGGGAACAGTACAGCGCAAAAACGCGCGGGGCGGCGCGCGCCGCCGAAAATTTTTACTCCCTCCTTGACAGCCGCGTCCGGCTCTGGTAAGTAAGTGCTTACTTTTAGCAGCGGCGAGACAATTTAAGCGAGGTTTCCATTTGACCAGAGCAGTTGACGTAGTGGCGCGCACGGACGCAAACAGCGGCGGCGGGCGCATGGCGGGCGGCGAGCGCCGCCAGCAAATTCTGCGCATAGCGATGCGCCTCTTTTCGCAGCGCGGTTTTCGCGGCACGACCACCAAAGAGATTGCGGCGGCGGCGGGCGTCTCCGAGGCGATGGTCTTTCGCCACTTCGCCACCAAAGAGGAACTCTACTGCGCCATCCTCGATCACAAAGCCTGCGCGGGCGGTCTCGACCCGTGCCAACTGCTCGCCGACGCCATCGCGCGCAAGGACGACCGCGCGGTCTTTGAAGGGCTGGCGCGCGGCATGATGCAACACCACGAGCAGGACACAGACTTCATGCGCCTGCTGACCCACGCCGCGCTCGAAGAACACCGGCTCGTCGAACTCTTCTTCGAGCGCAACGTCAGTCAGATGTACGAACTGCTCGGCGGCTACATACGCGAGCGGCAACGCGACGGCGCACTCAAACAGCTTGAGCCGGCCGTCATCGTCCGGGCCTTTCTCGGCATGATCATCCATCATTCGCTCAACAACACGCTCTGGGACAAGCGGCGCACCTTGCTCGACATACCCAACGAGCGCGCGGCAGAGGCGTTCACCGAATTGCTGCTCAACGGCATCGCCAACCCGAGCGCCGCCGCGACGAACGGCAAAGCCCGGCCCGCCGCGCGCAGGAAAAAGGCCAACAAAGAGAGATAAAGGGCCAAAATTTTGGCAACAGCCCGGCACGGTTACTCATTGATATTCGCTGGCATTCATTCTGAGCATCAGGTTTCTGCTTATGATCTCCCGCACTAAATTAACGCTCCTCTTATCGCTCGTCGCCCTCTGCACCGTCGCCGCTTTCATGAGCGCGTGCGGCGGCGCGCGCAGCGACGCGAAGGCGAAGAACGCGAACACGCAGGCGACGCCCGAAGCCGTACAAGTGACGACCGCCGCCGCCATCATGCGCGATGTGCCGCACTACATCGAAGCGACCGGCAGTCTCATCGCCGACGAACAGACCGACGTTGCGCCATCGGTCGCGGGGCGCGTCGTCGCCACCGGCGTGGACTTGGGCAGCTACGTGCAGAAGGGCGCGGTGCTCGCTCGTCTGGACGATGCGGACGCGCGCCTCCGGCTCGAACAGCTAAAGGCGCAGGCGGCGCAGGCACAGTCCGCCGTGCGGCAGGCGGAGGAGCGGATCGGGCTGCGGCCCGGTCAGGCTTTTGATCCGAACCGCGTGGCCGAGGTCGGCTCGGCCAAAGCTGCGCTCGATTTAGCCGAGAAACAGTTGCGCCGCTTCACGCAGTTGTTGGAATCGGGCGACGTGTCGCGCTCGGCCTACGATCAACAGAAGGCGCAGCGCGATCAGTTGCAGCAACAGTACGAGGCGCAACTTGCCGCCGCGCGCCAGAATTTCGCGGGCGTCGCAACGGCCCGCGCCGCCGCCCAAGCCGCGCAGGCACAGGTCGCGCAGGCCGAGAAATCGATCCGCGATGCCGTCGTCTATGCGCCCATCGGCGGCTACGTCGCAGACCGGCCGGCGGACGTGGGCGAGTACGTCACCACCGCCTCGAAGATTGCGACCATCGTCCGCACGAACCCGCTCAGGCTGCGCATAGACATTCCCGAACAACTCATCTCAAGCGTGCAGACAGGCCAAAGCCTCTCGGTTGCGACGAGCGCCTATGCGGATCGCAGTTTCGCCGGCCGCATCGCCCGCATCTCGCCGAACGTGACCGCCACCTCGCGCACGCTCACGGTCGAGGCCGAAGTGGACAACGGCCAGAATCTCTTGAAGCCCGGCCAGTTCGCCACCGTCCGCATCCTGCTGCCGAAGGCCGAGCCGGCCGTGCTCATCCCGGCGCGCGCCGTCCGCACGCAGGAGAACACGAGCCGCGTCTTTGTCATTAAAGACGGCCGCGTCGAGGAGCGCGTCGTCCAACTCGGCCAGCCGGAAGGCGACCTCGTCGAGATCAAGACCGGCGTCCGCGAAGGCGAGCCTGTCGCCACCAGCAACATCGAACAATTGAAAGACGGAGCACAGGTCAGACAGTAACGATAAAGCGATCAAGTTTTCTGGCTGACCGCACGTCGCTAACAGCTAACACAACATGCAAAAGCTTGCCGAAATCTGCGTCCGCCGGCCCGTATTCGCCACGATGTTGATCCTGTCGCTGACGGTCGTGGGCATCTTCTCGTTCTTCTCGCTCGGCGTCGATCTGTTCCCGAAGATCGATCTGCCGACGATCACCGTCACGGTCGTCAATCCCGGCGCGTCGCCGCAGGAGATCGAAACGGAAGTGACGGACAAGATCGAGTCCGCCGTCAACACCATCAGCGGCATAGACGAGTTGCGCTCCACCTCGGTCGAGGGCGTCTCGCAGGTCTTTATCACCTTCCTGCTTGAGAAGAACGCCGACATCGCGGCGCAGGAGGTGCGCGACAAGGTCGGCCTCATCGTCAACGATCTACCGGAGACGGCCGAGACGCCCATCGTGCAAAAGCTCGACACGGACGCCGCGCCCGTCCTGCGCATCGCCGTCTCTAGTCAACGCTCTCTGCGCAAAGTGACCGACATCGCGGACAAGCAGATCAAGAAGCGCATCGAATCCATCAACGGCGTCGGCAACGTCGAGATCGTGGGCGGCGCAACGCGCGAGATCGAGATTTACCTAGACCCGGACAAGATGCGCGCCTTCAACGTGACCGTGCCGGAAGTCGTCGCGTCCGTCAGGCAGCAGAACATGGAAGTACCGGGCGGGCGCGTGGACGAAGGCACGCGCGAACTGACGGTGCGCACGCTCGGGCGCATCCAGAACCCGGCCGACTTCAACAACATCGCTATCTCGGAGCGCGGCAACTATCCCGTCAAACTCTCCGACATCGGTTACGCCGAAGACGGCACGGAAGAGATGCGTACGTCCGCGATGCTCAACGGGACGCCGGCCGTCACCCTCGTCGTCTCGAAGCAATCGGGGCAGAACACGGTGGCGGTGGCCGAGGCGGTGAAGGAGCGGCTCAGAGAGATTCAGGATACGCTGCCGGCGAACGTCCGCACGGAGATCGTCGGCGACCAGTCGATCTTCATCAAGGCGGCGGTCGAATCAATCGAGAAGCACCTTGTCGAAGGCGGCATCCTCGCCGCCATCGTCGTCTTTCTCTTCCTCTGGAACTTCCGTTCGACCTTCATCGCGGCGATTGCGATTCCTACGTCTATCGTTGCCACGTTCGGGCTGATGGCCGCGATGGGCTACACGCTCAACCAGATCACGATGCTCGCGCTGACGCTGATGGTCGGCATCGTGATTGACGATGCCATCGTCGTCTTAGAGAACATCTTCCGCTTCGTCGAAGAGAAGGGCATGCCGCCGTTTCAAGCGGCGATTGAGGGCACGAAGGAGATCGGTCTGGCCGTGATGGCGACGACGCTCTCGCTCCTCGCCGTCTTTATCCCGGTCGGTTTTATGCAAGGGATCGTCGGGCGCTTCATGTCATCGTTCGGGTTCACGTCGTCGTTTGCCATCGCCGTCTCGCTGCTCGTCTCGTTCACGCTGACGCCGATGCTTGCCGCGCGTTTGCTCCGGCGCAAACAGCGCCAACTGTCGGCGGCGGTTGGGAGCGAACCTTCGGAAGGTGGTGCGCCCGTCGGCTTAGCCAACGAGTCGCGCGTCGTCGCGGGCGAGCCGGACGCGGAGCAACTGGCCGTCGGGCCGGAAGAGTCTGTGGCCCACGTCGCCGCCGAGCGCCGCCCGCGCGAGAGCGCGCACAACTCGAAAGAAGGGCGCTTCTATCGTCCGATTGATCGCACCTACAAGTGGCTGCTCGAATGGGCGATGGCGCATCGCTGGGTTGTGGTGGGCTTGTGCGCGCTCGTCATCTTGAGCATCGTGCCGCTCTTTATGCTGGTCGGCAAAAACTTTCTGCCCGTTGACGATCAATCGCAGTTCGAGATCAGCGTGCGCGCGCCCGAAGGCACGACGCTCGCTTCGACCTCGACGCTGGTTGAACGCATCGCGGCGGACGTGCGCCGTCTGCCCGGTGTGACCGATACGCTCGTCACCATCGGCGGCGGGCAGCAGGAGTTGGTCAACACCGCTTCGATCTACGTCAAACTCGCCGACATCAATCAACGCAAAGACTCGCAGATCGCGCTGATGGTCAAAGCGCGCGACCTGCTCGGGCGTTATCCGCAGAACCTGCGGACGAGCGTGCAGCAGGTGCAGGCTATCTCCGGCGGCGGCTTCCGCAACGCCGACGTGCAGTACGTCATCGGCGGGCCCGACCTGCAAAAGCTGACGCAGTATTCCGAGCAGTTGGTGCAAAAGCTCAAGACGATCCCCGACGTGGTGGACGTGGATTCAACCTTAATTAACGGCAAGCCGGAACTGCGCGTCGAGATAGACCGGCCGCGCGCGGCCGATCTGGGCGTGCGCGTCGGCGACATCGCGCAGGGCCTCAACGTGCTGGTCGCGGGGCAGAAGGTTTCGACCTTCAACCGCGGCATAGATCAGGACGACGTGCGCGTGCGCGCGATGGGCGAAGCGCGGGCGAGCAAGGAGAATCTGGCGCGGCTCTTTGCTTCCTCAAGTAAGGTCGGCTGGGTGAGCCTCGACAATCTGGTGCGGATCGAAGAGGGCACGGGGCCTTCGGCAATTGAGCGGCTGAACCGGCAGCGACAGGTGACGGTAACGGCGAACGTGCGCCCCGGCGGCTCGCAGGCGGCCGTCATCAGTCAACTCAACGACTACGTCAAGACCATGAACATCGAGCAGGGTTATTCGACCGGCCTGGCCGGGCGCTCGAAGGAACTAGGCAAGGCCGGTTTCTACTTCCTGCTCGCCTTCTCGCTCTCGTTCATCTTCATGTACATGGTGCTGGCGGCGCAGTTTGAATCGTTCATCCACCCGGTCACGATTCTTTTGACGCTCCCGCTCGCCATCCCGTTCGGTATCCTCTCGCTGTTGCTAACGGGGCAGACGGTCAACATCTTTTCCGGCCTCGGCCTGCTGCTGCTGTTCGGCGTGGTCAAGAAGAACGCCATCTTGCAGATCGACCACACGAACGAACTGCGCGCGAAGGGCATGGATCGCCACGACGCCATCATTCAAGCGAACCGCGACCGCCTGCGCCCCATTTTGATGACGACCATCGCGCTCGTCGCCGGCATGATGCCGCTCGTGCTGTCGAGCGGGCCCGGTTCGGGCACGAACAGATCAATCGGCGTGCTCGTCGTCGGCGGGCAGTCGCTCTGCCTGTTGCTGACCTTGCTGGCCGTGCCCGTCTTCTATTCGCTGTGGGACGATCTGGGGCGCAGTCGCGTCTGGGGCCGCGCGGCGGCCACGGTCGGCGGCGCGTTCGCGTGGGCACGCCGCCGCGCGGCGACCGCCGCCGGCACGCTCTTTGGCAAGTTCTAACTGCCGTCTGAGGTTCAAGCGCAAAAATTTTCTTATGAGCTATCATCTAACGAAAAAACTTTTAGCCGCGACGGCGCTCCTGGTGCTTTCGGCACTCGCCGCGCCGGGCGCACGCGCGCAACAGACGCCGCCGCCTGCTGCGCCGCTCTTAGTAGATGCCAAAGAGCGACGCGAGGAATTGACCGTCATCAAAAGCGACGAGGTCAGCGAGTTTGCGCCGCCGCAGACGGGGCAGACCGTGACGCCGCCGTTTGTGCCAGCGCCCGCCGGCAGCACGACGCAGGGCGCAGCGCCGACCAGCGCGACGCAGACGACGGGCAGCGCGCAGACGCCCGCACCATCGGCCAACACGCCGCCGGGTCAGACTCCGCCCGCGCCGCCTGCAAACACCGCCCCGCTCAACCCGAACGCGCAGGCGCAGCAATCCGCGCAGCCCGCGCCGCAGGGGCCGACGACGACGCAGAACCCGAACGCATCGCAGCCGGCCGCGCCGCCGCAAGTGCCGGTCAATCCGCCCAGCACGCAGCCGGGGCCGGCCACCTCGCCGCAGGGGTCACAGATCGCGCCGCCGCAGAGTCCGCCCGCGCCGGGGCGCGAGAGTGTGCCCGCCGCCGCGCCCACGCACGAGTTGCCGCTCGACGTGCCAACCATCGCGCCGGATTACAAGAGCGCGCCCGCGCCCTTTCCCGAACTCGGCCGCGTCGGCGTGGACATGACCGAGCAGCGCCCGCTCGCCCTGCGCGAAGCGATTGAGTTGGCGTTGAAGAACAGCAAGGACATCGAAGTGGCGCGCGCAAACGTGCGCGTCGCAGAGTTTGATCTGCTCGGCGCACGCGGCGTCTATGATCCGCGTTTCACATCGCTCACATATTACGAGCGCACGAAGACGCCTTCGTCGAGCATCCTGAGCGGCGGCTCGAACGGCGCGGTCACACAATCGGACGTAACGGGCACGATGCGCTTCGAGGGGCTGACGCCGAAGTGGGGCGGCGGCTATCGCGTGGACGCTTCGACCGTCAGGCTTACCACCGACAACCTGTTCGTCTCGCTCAATCCGCAGTTTCAGCAGGCGCTCACCTTCAGCTACACGCAGCCGCTGCTACGTGGTTTGCGCTTCGACCAGAACCGCCAGCGCATCGAGATCGCAAAAAAGAATCTCTCGCTGACGGACGCGCAGTTTCGCCAGCGCGCCATCGAGACCATCACGAACGTGCAGCGCGCCTACTGGGACTTGGTCTTCACGCTGCGCAACTTGCAGATTCAACGCGACGCCGTGCGCGACGCCCGCGCGCAGCTTGAACACAACAAGCGGCTCGTCGCCGAAGGCATGCTCGCGCCGATTGACGTGGTGGCGGCCGAAGCGCAGGTCTCCGGCTTCGAGCAGAGCGTCTACACCGCGCTCGATGATGTGAACCGCGCCGAGAACACGTTGAAGAATCTGATCGCGGAGAACCGGCTCGCGGACGTTTGGCACGTCGCGCTCGTGCCGACCGACACGGTGGACGTAGAGCCGCCCGCGCTCACGCTGACCGACGCGATGGACGCGGCCCTGCGTGCCCGCCCCGAAGTGCAACAGTCGGACGTGCTCGCCGCCATCAACGAACTCGACACGCGGCTTGCGCGCGAGCAGACGCGGACGCAACTCGATCTGGTCGGCAGCTATGGTCTCGTCGGGCTTGCCGGCACGCTCGGCAACACGAACAACCCGCTGACCGCGCAGAACACGATCCTGCGCGACCGCGTCAACCAGCTTTCGACCATCGCGGGCTTGCAGCCGCTGCCCGCCGCGCCGCCGGCCACCATCGCGCCGGAACTCGTGGGCGGCGTCGGCCAATCGCTCACGAACCTCGCCGCGAACCGCTTCAACAACGTGCGCGTCGGCGTGCAGTTGAACCTGCCCCTGCGCAACCGCACGGCTGAGGCGCAGCTTGGCCGCTCGCTCGTCGAGCGCGACCGCATCAGGACGCAGCGCGAACAGTTGGAGCAACTCATTCAGGTGGACGTGCGCAACGCCTTGCAGCAGACGCGCACGGCCGAATCGCGTTTGCGCGCCGCCGCCGCCGCGCGCGACGCCAGCGAGCAGCAGTACGCGAGCGAACAGCGCCGTTTCGACGCCGGGCAAAGCACCATCTTTCTCGTGCTCGAACGCCAGACGGCACTCGCCACCGCACGCGGCAACGAACTGCGCGCGCAGACCGAACTCAACAAGGCGATTGCCGAACTGCAACGCGCAACCGGCAACGCGCTCGAAGCCAACCACGTGCAGGTGAGCGTGCGCTGATGGAAAATGCTCACGCAAAGGGGCAAAGCCGCGAAGAGGCACGCAAAGAAGTTGAATAGTCGGTTTTGCGTTCTGCCTCTCCGCCTTTGCGCCTTTGCGTGAGGTTGTTTCTGCTCAACTTCGACGGGGCCGCGATAGATGCCGGACGCCAACACGCCACCCGATCAGTCAAAGCCGACAGCGCACTCCGACGAAACGTCCGCGCCGCAAGTCTCCGCGCCCAACGGCGCACCGTCCGCATCGAAACGCAAACGCATCGTCCGTCCCGTCGCCGTGCTGGCGCTCGTCCTGCTCGCCGGCTTCCTCTTCTGGCGCTTCTTCCTGCGCAAGCCCGCTGTGCCGCCCAACATCATTCAAGTGACGGGGCGCGTCGAAGGCGATGATGCAGCCATCGCCGCCAAGACGGCCGGGCGTATCCGCGAGATCAACGTGCGCGAAGGCGATCAGGTCACGGCCGGACAGGTCATCGCCGTGCTGGACGACGTGCAGGTGAAGGCGCGCGAAGAGGGCGCGCAGTCGGCAGTCGAACAGGCGGAAGCGCGGCGGCAACGCGCCGAACAGCAGATCGGTGTGCTGCGGGCGCAGCTTGAGCAGGCGCAGTTGGGTGTTGCGCAGGCGCGCACCGACGCGCAGGGGCGCGTGCATCAGGCGGAGGCGCAGGTCGCAGCGGCCGAGGCGCAACTGGCGCAGGCCGAAGCAGCCTACAGTCAGGCGCGCTACGATGCGGAGAAGTTCACCAAGCTGGCGGGGCAGGGCGACGCGTCCGAGCGCACGGCCGTGCAGGCGCGCACCGCCGCCGAGGCGCAACGCGCCCTTGTGCAGGCGGCGCGCAAACAGGTGGACGCGGCGCGCGGTTCTTTGCAAACGGCGCGCGCGAATCTAGTCAACCCGCAGATCAGATCGTCGCAGGCGAGCGTCGTCGAACAACAGATCGCGCAAGCGCAGGTGGACGTGACGGCCGCCAACGCCGAGATTGAACGCGCCCGCGCGCAGTTCCGCGAGGCGGAAGCGAACCGCAGCGACTTGCAGATCGTCGCACCCTTCGACGGCACGGTTGCCACGCGCACGGCCGAGCCGGGCGAGGTCGTCGCCGCCGGCACGCCCATCGTCACCATCGTCAATCTGAATAAAGTTTATCTGCGCGCGTTCGTGCCCGAAGGCGAGATCGGGCGCGTCAAGCCGGGCCAGGCGGCGCGCGTCTATCTGGACACGGCGCGGGGCGGGGGCGCGCAGGCGCTCGAAGCGATTGTCGAACGCATTGACCCGGAAGCGTCGTTCACGCCGGAGAACACATACTTCCGCGAGGAGCGCGTCAGGCAGGTGGTCGGCGTCAAGCTGGCGCTCGTCCACGCGCAGGGGTTCGCCAAACCGGGCATGCCCGCCGACGGCGAGATACTGGTCGAAGGCACGGTCTGGCCGCTCGACACGGGACGACGGTAAGGGAATTGATGCCAGCGCGACATCTGCAAGTGCAGAATTTGCCACGCGCGCCGGTCTGACTTTGATGAGCGCAGCGCAGGACACAATACGAGACTCGACCGCCGTCGGTGCGGCGCGCGCGGGGCATGCCGGCGTTGCGGCCGGCGACGTGGCGATCAGCGTGCGCGGCTTGCGTAAGACTTACGGGGCGGTGCAGGCGGTCAAGGGGCTTGAGCTTGAGATTAAGCCGGGCGAGATCTTTGGTCTCATCGGGCCGGACGGGGCGGGGAAGACTTCGACGTTTCAAATCTTGGGCGGCGTGATGCCGCAGACCGCCGGCACGGTCGAGATGTTCGGTCGGCCCGCGCGGGCCGCGCGCTCATTCGTCGGCTATCTGACGCAGGCGTTCAGTCTCTATCAGGATTTGAGCGTGCGCGAGAACCTGCGCTACATGGGCGAACTGCGCCTGCTGCCCGACGATGTGATCGAAGCGCGCGGCGACCGTTACCTGCGCATGTTCGACATGCACCGCTTCAAAGAGCGCCTTGCGGGCCGGCTCTCCGGCGGCATGAAGCAGAAGCTCGCGCTCGCCTGCGCGCTCATCACAGAGCCGCGCATACTCCTGCTCGACGAACCGACGACCGGCGTTGACCCGGTCTCGCGCCGCGAGTTCTGGGACACGCTCGCCTCTCTGTCGGCCGAGGGCATGACCATCGTCGTCGCCACGCCTTACCTCGACGAGGCGGAACGCTGTCATCGCGTCGCACTCATGTTCGAGGGCGAGATACATGAGCGCGGCACGCCCGCCGAGTTAAGAAAAAATCTCGGTCTCGAACGGCTCGAAGTCCATGCCGCCGACTTGCGCCGCGCTGAAGATGTGTTGCTTGAGACCGAGGGCTTAGATGATGTGCAACGCTTTGGCGACCGGCTCGACGTGATGGTGCGCGAGTCAACAGCAGGCGCAGCGACGACGCGGGCCGCGCTCGACGCGAACCGCATAGCGTTACAAGAAGTTCGCGTGATGCCGCCGACGTTGGAGAACACTTTCGTCGCCTTGCTGCGGCGTTTGGGCG
>DASVQA010000148.1:0-43331 GCA_036389375.1 Pyrinomonadaceae bacterium
CGAGCACGGTCTCCATCACGTGCGAGAACGAGCCGTGCCCTACGTCGTGCAGGAGCGCCGCCGCCCGCGCCGCCGCGCGATCCGCCTCCGCGATTTTGTAGTGTTCGCCGAGCCGGTCGAGCACGCGCGTGATCAGATGAAGCACGCCTAAAGAATGTGTGAAGCGGGAATGTTCCGCGCCCTGATAGGTGTAGAGCGCAAGCCCCAGTTGCTTGATGCGGCGCAGGCGTTGGAACTCCGGCGCATCGATCAGGTCGATCATCAAACGCCCCTCGCGCGTGTCAGTGCGCAGGCGAATGATGTTGTGGACGGGGTCGCGGTAGATGCGCTCACTCACGCGAGCAAGTCTAGCATAGGAAAAGGGTAAGGGCTGAGGGCTGAATAAAAAGCAGTTCGTCTTATTCATCTCTCAGGCCTGAAAGAGCACGGGCCGGAGTCTTCATCAGACTCCGGCCCGTGCCGGTCAGCCTCAGCCGTGCGGTCTTGTTAGAACTGGAAGCGCAGGGCGAACTGCATGACGCGCCCGGCGGTGGTGGTTTCGTTCAAACGCTTCTGCGTGGCGGTGAGTTTGCCGAAGTCCGAACTCGGCGCGCCGCCGAGGAAGGGGTCTTGCGGCATGCCTGAACCTTGCCAGCTAGAGCCGTCGAAGCGTTGCGTGTTGGTTACGTTGTAAACCTCCCAGCGGAATTGTAGCGTCTTGTCTTCCCACAGACTGAACGTCTTGTAGAGACCGGCATCGAGCGAGACGTAGCCGGGGCCGCGCAAGATGTTGCGGTCGCCGACTTCGCCCGCACGCGGGTCGCGGAAGCTCTGGAAGACGGCGGTCGGATCGCTGAACAGGTTCGGTTCGCCGTTGACGTTCGCCGACGGCGACGCGTTGGCCGTGCGGACGCGCACCATGTTCGACTGCACGTTCCAGTTCGTCGCCCAGCGGTCGGCCTCAACCGGCTCGAAGGCGATCTCGCCGGAGTTCCAACGGAAGATGCCGGTCATCTGCCAGCCGCCGAGGATGCCGTTCGCCACCCTGTTCATCCCGTTGAAGAAGCGCCGCCCGCGCCCGATGGGCAGTTCCCAGAGCCAGTTGGCGTTGACGACGTGGCGAATGTCGAAATCGGAACTGGCGTAATTCTGATCGGGGTCGAGCGGGTTGACGATGAAGGCCGAGCCGTAAGCGCCCGACACTTGCAGACCCGACGCGTTGTCGAGCGAGTGGGCGAGCGTGTAGTTGAAGTCGAAGGTCAGACTGCGCCCCAGCCGCTCGCGCACGCTCAACTGCCCGGAGTGGTAGTTCGAGCGTGCGATGGTCGAGAAGACGGAGAGCGCCGCGTACTGCGGGTGGAAGAACAGGTTGTTCGTGCGCGCAATCGGCATGTCGTCCCAGAGGGCCTGCGCGAAGGTGTAGTCGGTTGAGTTGCGCCCGCCGACCGACGGCAGCGCGAAGCGGCGGTAGGCGCTCTGCGTGGCCGTGCGCGTCGAGGTCGCCAGCCCCGGCAGCAGGTTCTCGAAGAACGGAATCGGCTGCACGGACGAGATCGGCACGCCCGCGTAGCGCAGGTCAATGAGCCGGTTGACGGCCTCGTACCACGTCATGCCCGATTGCGGGTCGCGGATGTTGTTGAGGTGCATCACGTCGCGCGACGCAAGCAGGTTGCGCGCGAAGCGGCCGACGTAAGACATTTCAACCGTGAGGCCGTGCCCGAACTCGCGCCCGTAGGAGACGTTGACGTTGTGGTTGTAGGGCGTCGTCAGCGTATCGTCGAGCGATTGCTCGATGCGTTGATCCTCGTCGGCCGGCGTGGTCAACGGGAAGGTGAGCGAGGGCGCGATGTTGACGCCCTGCGCGGTCAGAAGCGGGCGCACGTTCGGGTTCAGGCTCGTGAGCAGGGGCCCGAGCCGGCTGCTGACGTTGAAGGTGTTGGCGGAGACGCCGGTGCTGGAATGGAAACCGAGCGTGGAGTTCAGGTCGAAGTTGACGGCCAGTTGGCTGCCGATGCGGTCGTAGATCAGGCGATAGCCGCCGCGTATGATCGACTTGCCGCGCCGACCCAACAGGCGACCGAGGAAGTTGTCGCCAAAGTCGGGCGACCACGCGACGGCGACCGAGGGCGCGAAATTGTTCCAGTCCTGATCGTAATAGCCGCGTTTGTTGTTCGCCTTGCCGGCCAGATCGACCGTGATCAGCTCATTGAGCGGGACGCCGTTGTTGGCGCTCGCCACGCGGCGCGCGAAGAAGTCGCCGAGGCTCCGCGTCGGCGTCACCTGCACGCCGTTGGCTTCATAGACGGGCGTGGAGGTTGACCAGCGCAGCCCGTAGGTGAAGGTCAGGTTGGGCCGCCAGCGCCAGGAGTCTTGAATATAGGTTTCGTACTCCTGCGTCTTGAAGGTGCGGGCGATGCCCGTGCCGGTCGGCAGGAGCGCGCCGCTGCGGTCGTAGTTGGCGTCGGTGCTGAACTGCGAGAAGCGACCGATGATGGCGGTGAGCGCATCGCGCAGATCGGTCTGCGACTCGTCCGCTACGTCCGGGAAGATCGCTTCGCTACAGGTCTCTTCGTCAAAGAGCACCACGTCGCCGGAGCAGTCGTAGAACGACGGATTGGTGATCGCGGTGTCGAAACTTGCGCCGAACGAGTTACGACTGTTGCTGATCAAACGCACGTTTGCGCCGACGCCGAAGGTGTGGTTGCCGTGAATGTAAGAGATGTCGTCCACGAAATTGTGGACGGGCGTGGTGCGCGAGAGCGTGCGCGTGAAATCGAGTGGTTGGA
Organism: Pyrinomonadaceae bacterium; assembly: GCA_036389375.1. GTDB lineage: Bacteria > Acidobacteriota > Blastocatellia > Pyrinomonadales > Pyrinomonadaceae > QHXQ01. The sequence continues at coordinate 2,766 of DASVQA010000148.1, forward strand.
AGATGAAACGGAAGCTGACGAAGTTCGTCTGCGCGTCCCCGCCGGAGGTGAACGAGGAGCGCGTCAAGCCGTAGTTGAAACGGTTGACCAGCTTATTCGAGATCGTCCACGTGTGCCCGACGGCGATGCCCTGCGGGTGATTCCAGAAGATCGGCGCGGGCGTGTCGGGGAAGCGCGGCGTCTGCGTCGCGTGATCCGACTGATAGCTGTAGCGCGCAAAGAGCGTCTGCCGGTTGGTCAGGTTGAAGTCGAACTTCGTGTGATAGACGTTCAGGCTCGACGGGCGCGGCGCGTTGAAGCGGAAGCCGGAGGTGTTCAGCCCGTCACCGACGGTCGTATCGTTCGCCGTGTAGCGCGCGGCGGCCGAGGCGAGCGTCGAGAGCGCAAACGGATTGATGCCGGGCGAGACGCCGTTCGTGGCCGTGTAGAGTTGATTGATCCGCGTGACATTCAGGCAGGCCACGCCGGCCGGCGTGCCCGCCGGGCAACTCGGGTCGCTTGCGCCGCTCGCCGTGCGATAGCGCACGATGCCCTGCCCGAGCGTCGGCAGCGGCACTTCATGGACGACCGATTCGGCCGTCGCCTCGCGGAAGCCTTCGTAGGTGAAGAAGAAGAAGGCGCGATCTCGCTTGATGGGGCCGCCGATTGAGCCGCCGAAGTTGTTGCGGATCAACTGCGGGCGTTCGACGCCGGCCTTGTTGTTGAAGAAGTCGTTGGCGGTCGTTACCGTGTTGCGGTGAAACTCGTAGAGCGAGCCGTGATACTGGTTCGTGCCCGACTTGGTGACGAGCGACACCTGCGCGCCGGACGAGCGCCCCTGATCGGCGTTCGGGTTCGAGGTCGTGACGCGAAACTCTTGCAGCGAATCGGGCGTCGAGCGGATGACGCTGGCGAACGCCTCGTTCACGCCGCTGACGACGGAACTCTGCACGTCCAAGCCGCTCTGCTGCTCGTTTACGTCTACGCCGTCGAGCGTGACGTTCGATTGGTCGCTGCGCGCGCCGTTGACGTAGCCGTCCTTCGTGACGCCCGGCTGCAAGGAGAGCAAGCCGACCACGTTGCGCGCGTTCAAGGGCAGTTGCTCGACGCGGCGCTGCTCGATAGCGTTGCCGATGGATGCGTCAGTCGTGTTGAGCGGCGCTTCGGTCTGACTGGTAATCGTGACCGTCTCGTTTGCGCCGCCCACTTCGAGTTTCGCGTCCTGCGTAACGGGCGTGTCCACGAGTGCGGTCACGTTCTCGATGGCCACCTTCTTAAAGCCGGCGGCCTCGATCTCCAACTTGTACGTGCCGGGCGGGACGGCGGTAAACACGTAGCCGCCGTCTTCGCCCGTCACCTGCGTGCGGGTGAAATTCTTCTCGGTGTTCGACAGCGTAACGGTTGCGCCCGCGACCAGATTACCCTGCGGGTCGGTCGCAGTGCCGCGCACCGAAGATGTGCCGGTCTGCGCGAATGCACTACCGGCCAGCAGCAACGCAAACAGCAACGCGCCAAAGACGCAGGCGGCGCTGCCTCCGAGGAATGATAGTCTTCTCATTGGGCCTCCGAATCTGGTTTGTGCCACCCGCTCGTCGTCGCCGCCGAGCGCGGTTTAAGTCTGTGCGGAAGGTGGGCCGGTCGGCAGGTGCGGCGCGCACGGGCGCGACCGGAAACTAACCGTGCTAACAAACCTTTGAATCGTAATGGCGAGCCGGCTTCAGGCGGAACTGCTTGTCGGATTCAGAGCAACCGCGACTGTGGATGCAGCCGGTTCGCAATGGACATGCTCAAGACAGTTAAAGAATTCAGGCAACGTGCGTTCCGCAGGCTGCGCGCCTCAGTGGCGACGCAGGCGCATGTATTCGGCGGAAAAATTCAGGTTGGTTGATAGTCCCGCGCGCCCGTCCGGCCGCAGAGCCTACGAAAAACTAAAGGCTACCGTCCAAAAAAATGAATGACCGCGCGTGGTGCTTATTCGACCGAGTCGAGCAGATGACCGAGCTTCTGCTTCTTCGTGCGCAGGTAATGCACGGCCGCATGCGGCGGCTCAACTTCGACCGGCACGCGCTCGACCACTTGCAAGCCGGCCTCTTTCAGTGCGCGCAGCTTCAACGGATTGTTCGACATCACGCGCACCTTGCATAAGCCGAGATCGAATAACACTTCCGCGCACTGGCGGTATTCGCGCAGGTCAACGGCGAAGCCTAAACGCTCGTTCGCCTCGACCGTGTCCGCGCCCTCGTCCTGCAAGGCATAGGCGCGAATCTTGTTGATGATGCCGATGCCGCGCCCCTCTTGCAGTTGATAGACGATTGCGCCGCGCCCCTCGTGTTCGATCAGTTCGAGCGCCTTGTGCAATTGCTGGCCGCAGTCGCACTTCAGCGAGCCGAACACGTCGCCCGTCAGGCATTGCGAGTGAATCCGTACGAGCGTGGGCACGCCCGCTGCCATCTCGCCTTTGAAGATGACGACGAACTCTTCGTCGCTGTCGGTCGAACGATAACCGCCGATCTGAAACTCGCCATAGGCGGTTGGCAAACGCGCCACCGACACGCGCTCGACCGACAACTTGTGCGGGGCCCAAGGGCACTCCGCCTCGACCAGCGTTCCTGCGTTCTCCGCCATAGTCAAAATCACTCCCGCCGTTCTCGCCTACAGATGAACAACTAACCTGCTGTTTATTTAAGCTGCCGCGAATTATAGAAGCAAGACGCAACGGGCGACAAGCACGCACGCCCGCGCCGGCCCACGCTTCAGACCCGCACGCGGCGGACGGTTTTTCTTCCCTCGCGGTACATGGGCGCGTTAAGATAGGCGCGCCCGCAACCCCCGGACAGTGATGACTGACGATAATACGCGCACAACTCTTTCAGAGGACAGACCGCTGCCGGCCCACGAGCGCCGGCCCGCGCTCGTCTTTCTACGCGGCGAACTGTTGGCCGCGCCCATCCCGCTCGAACGCGACGAGATTACGCTCGGGCGCGCGCTCGAAGCCGACATACGCATCAACGACCCGCGCGCCTCGCGCGTGCATGCGCGCATCAGCGCCATCAACGAGCCGGGCGCACCGCCCGTCTATCGCATCAGCGATCTCAATTCCACCAACGGCACGCTCCTCAATGGTCGCCCCGTCAACGAAGCGACGCTCCACGACGGCGACAAACTGACCATCGGCGAGCACCTGCTCCGCTTCGAGCTACTCGACGACGTGGATCGAGAATATCAACGCCAGATTTATCGCCTGCTCGCGCACGACGAACTGACGGGGTTGCTCACCAGCAAGTCCTTCTTCTCCGAACTGCGCCGCGAAGCGGGGCGCGCGGAAGCCGACGGCCGCCCCTTCTGCGTCCTGATGATGGACTTGGATCACTTCAAACAGGTCAACGACACTTACGGCCATCTCGTCGGCAGTCAGACGCTCGAAGAGATCGGCGGGCTGATCACGCGCGCGCTCAGGGCGGGCGACGTGGCCGCGCGCTTCGGCGGTGAAGAGTTCGCCGCATTCCTCTTGGACGCTGACGCGGCGCAGGCGCTCGTCGCCGCCGAGCGCGTGCGCGCGACCGTCGAGGCGCACACGTTCGCCGCCGTCCGGCGCGGCGCGAGCGCGGACGAGTCGGCCGGTTTCCACATCACCATCAGCGTCGGCGTCGCCTCGTACCCGCAGGACGCGCGCGACCCGATTGAGCTAATCGAACTGGCCGACACGGCGCTCTATCGCGCCAAGCAGACGGGGCGCAACCGCGTCGTCGCATACGCGCCCACGCCCGACGGCGCACCCGCCCGCTCCGTGCCCGCGCGCAACGTGCTGCGCGAAGCGCCGCCGCAATAAGGCCCGATTGATCAGGCTTGCGCGCACACGGTTTTCTGTTATCATGCGGCCGTTCCCAAAGCCCCTTTATTAAGTCTTACCCCTATCATTGCTCGCCGGAATTTTGCGCCGGGCGCGCATCGAGCCTTGTGAGGTCTGATGGCTAGCTTAAGCGAGTCGAAGCGTTGTCGTGTCGGCGCACGTTGCGCGCTGCTGCTGTTGTCGGTGCTGCTGACGGGCGCAAGCATCTCCGCGCAGCGCAGACCAGCACCGCGCCCGGCCGTGACCCCCACGCCCGCACAGGCTAACGACGCGCCGCCCGCCGCGCAGGCTATCAATCCGGACACCGCCGATCTATCCATCACGGCGACCGTCACGGCGCGCGAGCTAAAATTCGATGAAGTGCCGAACGCGTCCGTAGAGTTTACCGGTCAGCCCCGACGCACGACCGTGTGGGACGCCGTGCGCCACAATCTGCCGCGCCCCGTCCAGCCCGGCGTGACCTACCGCGACATCGGCATCCAACTCGTCATCACCAGCGTCTTCGCAGACATTGACCGCATCGTCGCCGAAGCCCTCGGCGAAGTGCCGCGTACCGACGACACTCCGACGACCGACACGCCGCCGCTGCCGGACAACGCGCCCCCACCGCTGCAATCAGCGGGCACGAAAGACCACGCGCCGGCGCAGGCTGCGTTAGCGCAAACTGCTGCGCCGCCCCGTGCCACAGCCGCCACACACAACACGTCCCCTGCTCGCAACGCGCACGGGCGCAGAGCCGGGAGACCCAGATGAAGCAAATCCAGCAGTTCGCCTGCGTATGCATCTTGCTGCTCGGTTTGCCGGGCCTCTGCGCCGCGCAGACGCGCCCGCGCACGGCGACCGTGCCGCCGCAGCCGTCGCCGCAGTTGCCAACGTCGCCCGCCGCGAACGCGCAGCCGCAGACCAACGTGCAAGAGGATTTCGATCTGAACATAGAGCAGCGGCGCATCACCGAGCAGGACTTCTTCGCATCCACCTCCGTCTCGGCGGGCGACGAACAGGCGCGCGGCCTGCGGCTGCTCGTCGGCGTCGCCGTTGGCGCGCAACAGATCGACGTGCTGCTCAGAAACGTGCGCGGCCACGTGCGCTTTCACGCCTCGCTCGACCCGCTCTTGCGGGTCATTGACGCACGGCGCACCTCGCCGCCGCCGCTCGTGGGCAACCCCGTGCCCTGAAGTTGATTTTAGCGCTCTCCCCTAAATTGCAGTGCGATGGAGAAGGTGTCAGCACCCGACCTTGCCGTTGGCAAGCTGACTAAGTTTTCATCAAACTTTTCACCTGAGGAGAAAGCCCGTGAACAATCTCTTAGCCAAGGCCGCGCTGCTGGCGCTCGTGCTCTCGTGCGCCACGCAAACAAGCGCGCAGCGCCAGCCGACCGCGCCAGAGCCGGCCGCCACGCCGGCCACGAACACGACGACGCGCGGCTCTGACGATGCCTCGATCACAACCAGCACCACCGAAGGTCTGCCCGACCTCACGGCGCGGCGTACCGCGCAGCAACAACCGACGCCGCGCCCTTCGCCCTCGCCCATCACGCCCGTGCGCCCGCTCTCGCAAGAGGACATACGTCGCCAGCAGGAGGCGAGCGCGCGCCGCCGGCAGGAAGCCGCCAGCGGCGACCCGGACGTGCTGCTCGACGTGCCGAACCTCTCGGTTGACGAGATCAGTCTCGAAGTTGAAAACCTGCGCGCGCACGTCGCGCTCGATGCGCGCCTCGCCAACCTGTTGCAGTTGACGGCAGGCGCAGACGCCGGGATAGACAAAGTTAAGTTGACCATCAAGGGCGTGCGCGCCGAAGTGTTGTTGAAGGTGCGGCTCGACAATGTGGCCGCGATCATTGACCGGACGCTCACGACGATTGACCGCAACCCGCCAATCCTCGAACGATTGTTGACGACGGTTGATAACACGGTCGGCACGGTTGGCGGCGTCGCCAACACGGCGTTGCAGCCGGGCGGTGTGGCGAGTCAGGCGGTCGGCACGCTGGGGCAGACCTTAAACAACGTGACGCAGCCCGGCGGCCTGCTCAGCCAGACTGTCAACACGCTGGGGCAGACCTTGCAGCGCACCGTTGACCGCACGGGCAACATCGTCGAGCGCACGCTCGACAGCACGGGGCGCGTCGTCTCGCAACAAACGGTCGGTAGCGTCCTAGACCTGACACGCATCAGCGAGACGACTGGCGCAAGCGGGCAACTCATCCGGCGCGTCCGCGACACGACCGGCGCGGTCATCGAGTTGACGCTCGACACCGCCGGCCGGGTCGTCAGTTCCCGCGTCATCAGTCAGGCCACGGGCACGACGCCGAGACAATAGCGGGCAAAGGCAGGCCGGTAGGCGGTTAAATTAGGCGGTTAAATAAAGCGGGCCGCCGGTTGGGCACGCCAGCGTGGCAGCGGACGCGGGCGCAAGCAACCGGCGGCCCCTCTGTTTGGCTCTAACTGCCCGACCCGGCTAAGACCTGCTGGCAGACAGCTTTTTGCAACCTGACTTGGCGGCGCGCGTGTAAGGTTTGGCAGGTAGCGAGGCGTCGTTCGTCGGTCGGTTGCGCCGCCTCGCGGCAGGCGCTATGCTTCCCGTCGAGCCTTCGTTTGTACACCCCGACCGCCGCTACTTACGCAGGGCAGCAGACAGTTTAAGTTGAGACCAGAAGTTAAGTGATCGACCAACTCAATCTCGCCAGTCAGCCTTTCCGCAACCGCACGCTGCCGTGGACGGTCGCCGTCACGCTCTCGCTCGCTTCGGTGTTGGCGCTCATCCTGATCATCAGCGCGGGGCGCGAGGCGCAGGCGCGCGCCGACCGCGTCGAAACGGACGTGCGCGAGTTGCGACAGCGCGAGCATGACTTGCGCGCGAAGGTGGAAGCCGTCAACGCGACGCTCACGCCCGAACAGCGACTCGTGCTCGCCGCCGCGCATGAGATCGTGGATCGCAAGAACTTCTCCTGGTCGCGCCTGCTCGCCGATCTGGAAGGCACGCTGCCGGCGACCGTGCGCGTCGCGCGCATCGCCGTGCGGGACACGCGGCAGGTCAACGGGCAGACGCGCGCCGAACTCGAACTCACGGTGGTCGGGCGCACGCCCGCCGACATCACACGCATGATCGGCGAGATGGCGCGCGCCGGCATCTTCTCGGCCAATCTGTTGACGCAGCAGCCGCGCACCGCCAAGGGCGAGCCGGGCGTCGAAGCGACCCTGCGCGTTTATTACACGCCGTCGGCCAGCGGGCCGGTGAAGCCGCAAGCGGAGGAGACGCCGGCCCGCGTCGCCACCGCAACCACGACGAACGCGCGCGGCGCAGGGGAGACGCCATGAAGCCGCAACGCGTCGCCCACGACGAACCACACACAACCGACGCGCAGCAGACTCTGCGCACGCGCCTGATCACCATACGCAGCACGCGCCGCACGGGCGCGCTCGGCGTCCCTGAGATCATCGCGCTCGCCGCCGCCGCGCTGCTCCTGCTCGTCGCGCTCGCCGCCTATTCGTTCTACCTCGTCCCGCAGCGCAACCGGCTCGCCGCGCTCGGTCAGGAGCGCGAACGGCTGGAGCGCAGTCTGCACGACGCGACGCAGGTTGAGCAGACGCACAAGGACAAGAACGCCATCGTGGCCGACATCGTCCAGAGCCTTGACCGCTTTGAGACGGGCACGCTCGCCGAGCGCGATGCAAGCAGCACAGGGATCATCGAAGAGTTGAACCAGAAGACCGCGCGCAACGCGCTCGCGCGCGCACAGTTCTCCTTCACGCATCAACAGGAGTTGACCGCCGAGCAGTTGCAACAGCAACAGCAGCGCCTGCTGACGGGCGGCACGAGCGAGACGGCGGCGCGCGGCCAGCGCCGCCAGAGCGTCTTTCCCGGCATTGACATCAGCCTGACGGTCGAAGGCTCTTACGCAAACGTCCGCCATTTCATCCACGACGTAGAAGCGAGCCGCCGCTTCATCGTCATTGACAGTGTCGAACTCGAAAGCGTGACGGACGCGAGCGCGACGCGCACCGCCGAGAGCAACGTCGGGCGCAACCAACTCGTCAGCCTGCGCCTCGACCTCTCGGCCTACTTCCGGCGCGCCGCCGCCCAGTTGGGCGGCCCAACGACGAGCGACGGCACATCACGATAAGCTGCGGCGAGCGGCGGAGGCGTTAAAGCTGCCATGCGTTTATTTGAAGGCAAGACTCCACAGGAGCGTTACAAGATCATCGCCGCCCTCGTGCTCGGCGCAGTCGCCCTGCTCTTTCTGGCCCGCATGATGTTTGGCTCGTCCAGCCCGACGCCTGCGCGCAACACCAACGCGCGCGGCGGTCGTGCGACCGCGACCGGCCCGGCGCAGTCCGTTCAACCGGCGGCGGACAACATCCCGGATATTAGTTTGATCCCGGAAATTCGGCAGACGGCGTTCGACGGCACAGAGGGCGGGCGCAACATCTTTGCGTTCTACGAACCACCGGTCAAGAAAGTGATCGATCCGGCGACCATCGCCACGCCGACGCCGACGCCAACACCGCCGCCACCCTTGCTGCTCGCAACGCTTGCGCCGACCAACGTCTACGCGCAATCGGGCGATTTCACCCTCGCCGTCACAGGCGACAAGTTTACGCCGCAGACGCGCATCTACATTGACAGTCAGGAAGTGCCGACCACGTTTGCGAACGCGCAGCAACTCACGGCGAACGTGCCCGCGATGCTTATCAGCGCGCCCGGCACACGCACCGTCATCGCGCGCACGCCCGATGGTCAACTCTACTCGAATCCAATGCCGCTCAATGTCGGCGACCCGCCCAAGCCGCAGTACACTTATATTGGGCTGCTCGGCGGTGCGCGCTACAACGACAAAGCGATGCTCAAGTCGCAGTCGAACGAGGTAGTCACCGTGCAGCGCGGCGACGTGGTCGGCGGTCGCTTCCGCGTCACCAGCATCTCCGAGCGCGCGGTTGATTTCACAGACACGCAACTAAAGATTAAGCACACGCTGCCTTACGTCGAGATGCGGACGGGCGGCCCCGGCGGCCCACGCCCATATATTCCGCAACCGCCGCCCCGTTCAGGCGATGATGATGATGAGCCAGAGCCATAACCCACCCGCAGCCCACGCACGGCGGCCACGCGAGCGCGGCTACACGCTCGTGGCGCTGCTCGCCTTGATGACGATCCTCGCCATCGTGGCGATGAGCGCCGCCCCCTCTCTGCGCCAGCAGATAGAGCGCGAACGTGAAAAAGAGGCCATCGCGCGCGGCGAAGAGGTCGCCGAAGCAATCGTGCTCTACACGCGGCTCAAGGGCGCGCCGCCCACCGAGATGCAACAGTTGCTGGACGGCGTGGACGTAGGCATCAAAAAGGTGCATATTCTGCGGCCGAGCGCCGCCATCGATCCACTCTCGAAGTCGGGCGAGTGGAAACTCGTGCATCCAACCGATAAAGTGGTCGGCGAATTTCAAGACCACGTGATGGAGTACACGAACGGCGTGATCCCCGACACCCGCGAGCCGTTCTTCAAACAGTTCACCCGGCAGATCACCGGCCTCTCCAATCTGAATAAAGATAAAGAGACCGACAAAGGCGAGTGCGGCGAAGATAGTGAATCAAACTCTTCGGGCGGCCCCTTCATCGGCGTCGTCAGCCGCAATCGTTGTCCTTCAGTCATGACCTTCTACGGCATTGAGCGCCACGACCTCTGGGTCTTCACGCCGCTCTTTCGTTAAGCCTTACAACCCGTCACTCAAGCTGATAAAACTTACACGCACACGTGCCAGCGTGCGCGCACGTGCGCATGATCTTGCGTCGCTCGACAAGCGGCATGCGTGATCATGCGCGCAAATTTTTTTGATCGTGAGTGAATTAAGTTATTGACATCTGATCGCTTTATGTTTATAAGTCCAACATGTTGTGCGCCGTTTACACTAGGCCACAAGAGAAACATCAACACAGTATCTTGTGGTCGTAACCAGACCAACTCAGAAAGAAAAGGAGCAACGAAGACTTATGGCAACAAAGAAAGCAGGTGGTTCCAAAAAGGGTGGTTCCAAGAAGGGTGGCGGCGGCGGTTCCAAGGGCGGTTCCAAAAAGGGCGGCTCGAAGAAGGGCGGCTCGAAGAAGAGATAGCAACGTCCTCAGCCGAGGATTCGACTCAACCTTCCCAGGCGCACACAAACTTCTGCGGTCTCGACAGACCATCAAGCGGACGGCGATTGCTGCAACAGCGCGCCGTCCAAATTTTTTCTGCTGTCAGGGGCAAGCGATTAGCTTCTGAGCTTTAGCCAACAGCTAAGCCGTCATCGCATCGCATGCTGCGCGTCACACTCGTCGAGCCTGAGATACCGCCGAACACGGGCAACGTCGCGCGTCTGTGTGCGGCGACGCGCACGCCGTTGCACATCGTCGGCGTGACGGGCTTTAGGTTGGACGAGCGCGCAGTCAGGCGCGCTGGGCTGGATTATTGGCCGGAAGTGGAACTGCACCGCCACCGCGATCTCGCCGCGTTACGCGCAGCGCTCACGGGCGCGCGCTTCGTCTATCTCTCTACCAAAGCTACGCGCGCCTATACGGATTGGCGCTTTACTGCTAACGACTGCCTCGTCTTCGGCCGCGAAACGCGCGGCTTGCCTGAAGACCTGCTGCGGGCCAACTGGCCCAACTGCGTGACCATTCCGATGCTGAATACGCGTGTGCGCAGCCTCAATCTCGCCACTGCGGTCGCCATCGTGCTCTACGAAGCCCTGCGTCAGACAAACGCGTTCCAACTTTAAGCGCACGCGCACGGGCACAAACGGCGGCCCGCGTGTTATGATTCTCGTTTTCGCACCGGTGCAGAAAACGCGCTGGTCTGTGCTATGGAGAGTCATTATGGCTGAAGAGAGACAGGACATTCGCAATATCGCAATTATTGCGCACGTAGATCACGGCAAGACGACGCTGGTGGATGCCATGCTGAAGCAGGCGGGCACATTCGGCGCGCACGAGCATGTGCGCGAACGCGTCATGGATTCGATGGACTTGGAGCGCGAGCGCGGCATCACGATCATGGCCAAGAACGCAGCGGTGCGTTACGGCGACGTGAAGATCAACATCTTGGACACGCCGGGCCACGCCGATTTCGGTGGCGAGGTCGAGCGCGTGCTGAAGATGGTGGATGGCGTGATGCTGTTGGTGGATGCGGCCGAAGGTTGCCTGCCGCAGACGCGCTTCGTCTTGCGCAAGGCGCTCGAAGCGCGTCTGCCCGCCATCGCCGTCGTCAATAAAATTGACCGGCAGGACGCGCGGCCCGAAGAGGTCGTCAACGAAATCTACGAGTTGTTCATTGATCTGGACGCGACCGACGAGCAGATCGAATTTCCGATTCTCTACGCCATCTCACGCGAGGGCGTCGCCAAGCGGGATTTAGCGGACGAGGCGGTCAACCTGCGCCCGCTCTTTGATCAGATCGTTAAGACGATCCCCGCCCCGAAGGCGCAGCGCGATGATGCACTGCAACTGCTGGTGGCGAATCTCGACTACAACGAATACATCGGTCGCCTCGCCATCGGGCGCATCTTCTCTGGCGAACTCGCGGTTGGCGACACGGTTGCGGTTGCGAAGCGCGACGGCACGCTACGCAAGGTGCGCGTGTCGCAACTCTACGTCTTCGAGGGCTTGAAACGTGAAGCGGTGGAGCGCGCGCGCGTGGGCGAGATCGTAGCGCTCGCCGGCATAGACGAGATCGAGATTGGCGAAAGCATCACGAGTGTCGACAACCCGCGCCCGTTGCCTGTGATCGCGGTGGACGAACCGACCATCTCGATGATCTTCAGCGTCAACAACTCGCCGTTCGCCGGGCGCGAAGGCAAGTACGTCACGTCGCGCCAATTGCGCGAGCGGTTGGATCGTGAAGTGCTCAGCAACGTGGCGATCCGCGTCGAAGACACGGATTCGCCGGAGCAGTTCAAGGTATCGGGGCGCGGCGAGTTGCAGCTTGCGATCCTCATCGAGATGATGCGGCGCGAAGGCTACGAGCTACAGGTCTCGAAGCCTGAAGTGATCACGCAGGTGCGCGACGGCGTAACCTACGAGCCAATTGAGCATGTTGTGGTTGATTGTCCCGAAGAGTTCATCGGCGTCGTGACCGAGGCGATGGGGCGGCGCAAAGGGCAGATGACGAAGATGGTCAATCACGGCACGGGGCGCGTCCGCCTCGAGTTCGAGACGCCGTCGCGCGGTCTCATCGGCTTTCGCGGCGAGTTTTTGACGGAGACGAAGGGCACGGGGCTGTTGAACACGATGTTCCTGCGCTGGGGGCCCTGGCAGGGGGCGATGCGAGGGCGCGCGACCGGTTCGCTCGTCGCCGACCGCGCGGGCGACACCACTACCTATGCGCTCTACAACCTGCAAGAGCGCGGCACGATGTTCGTGCGCCCGACGACGAAGGTTTACGAGGGCATGATCATCGGCGAGAACGCGCGCGCGGTCGATCTGGACGTGAACGTGGTCAAGGAGAAGAAACTGACGAACATGCGCGCTGCGACCGCCGACGAAGCGATGCGGCTGATCCCGGTCAAAGAGCAATCGCTTGAGCAGGCGCTCGAATTCATCGCCGACGATGAGTTGGTCGAAGTCACGCCGCAGACGATTCGCCTGCGCAAGCGCGTGCTGGCCGCGAACATGCGACCGAAGAAGAAGGAGCAGTAAGCCTGTCGGCCGCGACTCTGCGCGCGCGCCCGCGCCTAGTTCGCGGGCATGACCACTTTCTCGCGCGCATGTACCCGCCCGCCTTTGACGACATAGACGATCTTCGTCGTGTTGCGAATGTCTCTGCTTGGATCGGCGCTCAGGATGACGAGGTCGGCCACCTTGCCTTTGCTGATCGTGCCGTAGGCTCGCTCGATCCCGATGGCGCGCGCGCCGTTCTGCGTGGCGGCCTTGATGGCGGCGAGCGGCGCAAGCCCCGCGCGCGTGACGAGCAGTTCCATCTCGGTGTGTATGTTGGGCAGGTCTTGGCGACGCGGCGCTTCCTGCACGTCCGTTCCGACGGTGAGCGGCACGCCCAACTCATAGGCGCGGCGGGTGACGCCAAAGAGCCATGCGTCCAATGCCTGCGGGTCTTTGATCGTCCGTTCTTTCTCCGCGAGCGCAAGCTGGCGCGTAACGATGCGGTCGTGGGTGACGAGGACGGTCGCATCGAGGATCGTGCCCTGCCGCTTCATCGCGCGCAACAGCTTCGTGATGGCCGGCGCATCGGGCGACATGCGCGGCCAATCAATCGTCCGATAGCTGGCCGCTTTTAACTCGCCCGGCATCTTCTCGACCAACTCCCAGACGAAATCAACCGCGTGCGAAACCACGTCAACGTGTGCGGCCACCGCATCGCTCGGCTTGCTAGGGAAGATCGTCAGGTGGCTCCACACCTTGAGACCTTGCCGGTGCGCTTCCCGACTGAGCCGTGCGACGAGCGCGGGCGACAGGTCGGCGTACATCTTGATGCCGGTCGCGCCGGCCGCTTTTGCTTCGGTGATGACCTGCACGATGTTGCTGTCGTCCGTTACGGCGCGCGCCCAGGGCGCTTGCCCCGCCGGTCGCCCGTGCATCATCAAGCCCACGCGGTCGTCCGAGAACCACGTCGGGCCGGCGAGGACGGCAGAGAAATATATGCGCGGTTCAGCTACGGACGCGTCGGCGGCGGCGCGCGCCACTTCGGCGAGCTTGATGGCATCGCCCGCCATGTCGCGCGCTGACGTGATGCCGCCGTAGAAGGCGAAGCGGCGGCGCAAGGTCTCTTCCGGTTCGCCGCGATTGAGCAGCAGGTGATAATGCGCGTCAATCAGACCGGGCATGACGAAGTGACCCGGCAGCCGCAACTCGTTTGTGCCTGCGGGCAGGCGCTTGCGGCCTGTGGGGAACAGGTCGACGATGCGCCCGGCCCGGATGAGCACGGTCATGTCGGGTTTGGGTGGACTGCCCGTGCCGTCAATTACGGTCACGCCGGTCAGCGCAAGCGTGTCGCCCGTCGGCGCGGGCGCTTGCGCTGCTGTCGGCGCAGACGCGCGCAGGAGCAGCATGAGCGCGAGACAGAAACAGAGCGAAAGTTTTAGTGCGCGTGAAGTGCCCATAATTTTCGTAGGTGCTGGCCGGACTGTCCTGCTTAAAGCGCGACCGGAGCGTGCATTATACGTGACGATTGCGGCCCGAGGCGCGTTTCGTTGGTGTGGCGGTGCGGGCGAAAGGTTTCAGGCGCGGCCGACAATTTTGCGGGACGCGTTCATCGCCGCGCGACGGGCAAGAGAATGTACCTGTGCCCGTGTGGGCCGGAATCGTAGCTTGCGCCGATCTGAAACCCGCGCCCGCGCAAAATCTCCGACGGCGATGGTGCGCCGCGCGGCCACGCGCTCTCTTCGTAGATGAGCCAGAAGTGATCGCCTGCGAGCGTCGGCACGTCCGCGGCGTTGACGCGGACAAACTCAAAACGGTCGTCGCCCGTCGCGCGCAGATAGAAACTCATCGGGTAGCGCGGAAAGTCGTCGAGCGTAAAGACGCGGACGATGGGGCGTGGCTGCGCCGTAGTAGTCGTCTCCGCTGTGCTGAGCGCATGCGCGAGCGCGTCCCACGCGATGTGCGTGTCGGTGCGCCGCATCTCGACGCAGCCGGAGACGCCAGCCCACGCGACGACAATGAGCGTGAGCGACCGGCGCAGCCCACGCGTCGGCAGGCGCGCGAGCGCACAGGCGACGAGCAGCAGGTAGGGCACGGCCGCGCTGATGAGATAGCGCGTGTGCCAGACGGACTGCGGCAGCGTGCGACTGACGACGAAAGCGCAGGCGACGGGCAACGTGGCGAGCGCCAGCAGGAAATAGAAGACGAGCCGTGTGCTGCGCGCATCGGTCTCCATGCCAGGCGCGCGCGGGGCGCGATGTGTGGCCTGGATGCCCCAGATGATGACGAGGCCGAACAGGAGCAGTCCGAGCGTGGTGCTGCGCGGGAAACTGTATGGCCCGTTGAGCAGCGCATAGTAGGCGGCCAGCCCGGCCGCGTCGGGCCGATAATGCCAACTGAGTTGTGTGTTGAGATCAACTGTGCGCGTCGTCAAGAGCGCGTGCGCGACTGCCCACGCCCAAGGGGCAAAACAGAGCGCGACGAGCGCGATAATGGCCGTGAACGTGCGCGCACGCTGGCGACGCCAGCCGAGTACGAATAAAAGTTCCACGCCGATGACAAGCCAGCCGTAATACTGCGTATAGACGAGCAACAGGTGGACGGCGAACAGAGCGCAGAGATCGAGCTTGCCGGGACGGGGCGCGTGCCAGAAGCGCACGAACAGCCAGAGCGCGCAGAGCGTGAATAGGAGCAGCAGACTATACATGCGTAGCTCGTGCGCGTAGGCGACGAGGTAGCCGTTCACGGCGACGAGCGCGAGCGCAGTGTTGGTCGCATAAGCGCGCAGGCGCAGCGCACGGCACAAAAGCAGCAGGGGCACGACCGTTAAGATCGCCGTGAGCGTCGGGAACAACTTGAGCCAGCGCAGATGTTCGCCGCCGACGAGCAGCCAGAGTTTCAGCAGCAGATAAAAAAGGGGTGGATGGACTACGTCCGCGACGACCGCCGCGAGCAGAGCGCGCCAGCCAAGCCGCGCTGTCTCCAAACTGAACAGTTCATCGCGCCCCAGATTGAACTGCGTCAGACGCCACAGCCGCGCCGCGACGTAGAGACAGACGAGCGCCACGAGACACACACGCGCCGCGCCGCCGTTGCGCGGCGCGGCAACGTTAGGCAGTTGGAGCGGAGTGTTCCCCTGTGTCGTCGTCGGCTTCATCCTGTGCGGGGTCGTAAGGCGCATAGCCGGTCGCGTCGTCGTAGTAGTAGCTGCCCGGCGCGCGCTCGTCGGGCGGGCCGGGCGGCGGTTCTGTTGTATCATCGCGGCGCTGGCTCATGGCGTATGTCGCCCTCGTTCGGTCGGGTGCAACCATGCGACACGCGCTGCGCGTATGATGGTTTTTGCGGGCGACACGGACGGGCCGGGTTTGATTATATCGGCCGTTGCGACGCGCGCGCGATCCTATCTTTGGCATCAGCTTAAAAACGAATATGAACAAGCATCATTTCCGGCGCGCAGCGAGCGCGCTCTGCGTCCTCTGCCTGCTCGTGCCGCAATGCGCCCGCGCGCAACAGCCGGTTGTGCCTGCGCCGGCGCGCCCGTTCGAGTTGACGGTGGACAGCATCATGCGCGGGCCACGGCTCGTCGGTTATCAACCGGCGGGCGTCTACTGGTCGCAGGATAGCCAGCGCGTTTACTTCCGTTGGAAACAGGCGGACGAAGCGCGCTTGAAGGAGATGAGTCTCTACGTCGTGAACCGCGACGGCACGGGCCTGCGCCGGCTCTCGGACGACGAAGCGCGGCTTGCGCCGCCCGCGAACGGCGAGTTGTCGAAGGACAAAAGGCTGACCGTCTTTACCGACGAGGGCGACATCTTCATCTACGACCACGCGCAGGCCACGCGCCGGCAGGTGACGCGCACGACCGACACGGAGACGAACGCACACTTCACCACCGACCAGCAACACATCTACTTCACGCGCCAGAATAATCTCTACGTCATGGGGCTCGACGGCGGCTCGCTCGTGCAGTTGACCGACATACGCACGGGCGGCGGTGGTGGCGGCGGGCAGCAAGGCGTGGGTGGCGGGCAGCGACAGGGCGGCGGCGGCGAGGCGCAGCGCGGCACGGAGAGTCAAGAGTTGATGAAGAAGGCGGAGCGCGAACTGATTGACGCCGTGCGCGAGCGCGCCGAGCAGCGCGAGGAGCAGGAGGCGAAGCGCAAGGCCCGCGAGCGGCGTAAACCGTTCAATCTGCCGGCCGGGCAAGCCCCTTTCAGCCTGACGCTCGCGCCGGATAGCACTTACGTCGTCGCCACCATCGGCGAACAGGGCGCAGGCGCACGCAACACCATCGTGCCGAACTACGTCACAGAGTCCGGCTACACGGAAGATATACCGGGTCGCACCAACGTCGGCGACGCGCAACGCCATACGCGCTTTGTCGTCATCAACGTTGAGACGGGCGAGACGAAGAACGTGGATCACGGGCAGCGCGTAGAGGCCGCCCCGCAGGTACGCACGCGCACAGAGGCGAATGCCACCGAGCAGGCGCAGCGCGAGCGCGGCGTCGTGCCGCAGACAGCGCAGCAGCAACAACAACAGACGCAGCAGGGGCAGCAGCAGACGGGGCAGGGGCAGCAAGGGCAACAGCAGCAAGGTCAGCCGCCGCCGCGCACGCAGACCGAAGGCGCACGCGAAGCGCAGGCGCGCGACCGCGACGTGGAGTTGGAAGGCTTGCAATGGTCGGACGACGGTCGCCACGCCGTCCTGCTCGGCTTCTCGGCCGACAACAAGGATCGCTGGGTGCTCCTGCTCAATCCCGCGACGGGCCAGACAAAGTCGCTCGCGCACCTGCACGACGAAGCGTGGATTGACGGCCCCGGCGCGTTCACGCTCGGCTGGCTGCCGGACAACGAGCACGTCTATTTCGAGTCGGAGCAGACGGGCTACGCACAGCTCTACACCGTCTCGATCAACGGCGGCGAGCCGCAGCAGTTGACCGCCGGGCCGTTTGAAGTGAACGGCGTCGAACTCTCGCAGGACAAGACGAAGTTCTATTTCACGTCCAGCGAAGGCAGTCCCTTTCAACGCCATTTTTACTCGATGCCGACGACGGGCGGGGCGCGCACGCGGATCACTTCGCTCGAAGGCAATAATCAGGTGACATTGTCGCCCGACGAGACGCTGCTCGCAGACGTGCGCTCCTACAGCAACAAGCCCTGGGAGCTATATCTCGTCGCCAATAAACCGGCGGACTCTTCGCCCGCAACCGAAGCCAGACAGGTGACGACCTCGCCTATCCCGGAATTCTTCACGCACGACTGGATCGACCCGCGCATCGTCAACTTCAAGGCGCGCGACGGCGCGACCGTCTACGGGCGTATGTACATGCCCGCGAACTGGAAAGGCGGCGGCCCGGCCGTCATCTTCGTGCATGGCGCGGGCTATTTACAGAACGTGCATCGGTGGTGGAGTCAATACTACCGCGAGTACATGTTTCACCATCTGCTGATGGAGCGCGGCTTCGTCGTCCTTGACATTGACTATCGCGGGAGCGCAGGCTACGGGCGCGACTGGCGCACGGGCATCTATCGCCACATGGGCGGCAAGGATTTAACCGACCACATTGATGCCGCGCAGTATCTCGTCCGCGAGCATGGCGTTGACCCGCATCGCGTGGGCCTCTATGGCGGCAGTTACGGCGGCTTCATCACATTGATGGCGATGTTCACGGCCGCCGACACGTTCGCGGCGGGGGCGGCCCTGCGCCCCGTCACGGACTGGACGCACTACAATCACGGCTACACCTCGAACATACTCAATCTGCCGCAGAACGATCCGGCGGCGTACAGACAAAGCTCGCCCATCTACTTCGCCGAGGGGCTGAAAGGCGCGCTCCTCATCTGTCACGGCATGGTGGACACGAACGTACACTTTCAGGATACGGTGCGGCTCGTCGAAAGATTGATCGAGTTGCGGAAAGAGAACTGGTCGGTCGCGCCCTACCCCGTCGAAGATCACAGCTTCGACCGCGAGACGAGTTGGGCCGACGAGTACAAGCGCATTCTTAAATTGTTTACCGAACAACTACATCCTGACGCTGGCGTATCACCCGCCAGACCGGCCGGGAGATCGCGCAAGCGTTAACCGGCAGAGGGCAGCGCAAGTCCTTCGGCCGTTATAACTAGCACACAGGCGAGAGACTGCACGCGCGGCGCGCCCGGTTCGACTGGAAAGCGTTGACACACACATGGCGCTGCGGCACAATGCCGCCCGTTTTATCTATCCCCAGACTCTGAGCCAAAGTGAGCCAAAGCCCGTGCTTGCCTCGTATGAGGCACTCGTGCATCTGTAGAGGAGCTTAACGTGCAGCCAGACACACCGTCCGCCGCCGTGCAAATGCTGATCGCGTATAGCCAACAGCGCGCGACGGCGAATGATGTTATGCGTTCATTGACGAGCCATCGCGGCTGGCTCGCGCCGGTCATGCTTTTTGCCCAAGACGGCGAAGAGCAACTCTTTTTTGACCACGCTGTCCTCTTCGGTACAGAGACACGCCTGCCGCCCGGCGAACTGTGGATTTTCACAGACCGCACGGCCGCCGAACGCGCGCAAGCCAATGGGGCGCTGCTCGGCGCTTACGTCAGCGGACTTGCCGGGACGGAACTGTTCGGCAAATTCTCGCAGGATTTGCAGGTCGTGCGCGTCAACCCCTATTCACCGCAGGCTGAGACCTGGCAGTTTCTTGCGGGTAGCTTTGAACTGGCCGAGGCGTGGGCGCGGGCCATTGCGCTCGAAGCTAGTTTTACGTCCGCGAGTAATCTGGATATTGAAGCAATCAGCAGATTTAAAACCTTCTTGTTCTTTAGACATGCGTCCGGTTCTGTCATCACCCTGCCCAATCAAGGCGGTTTGCAGAATCCAGCCGTCGTGTTCACCGCGCCGGATTGCGCCGACGCCTTTTGGGCGAAGCTGACCGAAGCGCAACGCAACGGACTGGAAAGATATACCGCCGACGGACTGACGTTGATCAAAAGATTGCCGGAGCAACAGATTGACGGCCTCTTGTTTAATGCTTTCGGCCCCGGCCCGCCCTCCGTTCTTTATTTCGCTGAGATCGAAGACGTGAACGCCCTCTACTATGAGGACTGACAGCGCGTGCCTCGAAGTCAGTTGCGGTACAGTCCCGCGTTGACCAGTGGTTTGTGCGTGCTCAAGGGGTGTCAGGCTCTTGGCGCGTTACTACGTCGAGCCAGAACTCGCTGAACCTGTCGCCGGCCACACGCGTCACTACTTTTGTCGGTTTCCCGTTTTTGTCATCAACCCTTTGCCACAGGTAGCTGTCCCTGATCTCGAAGGTCAAAGGGATTTCGCTGATCTCGACGCCTTCATGCCAGCCTAAGGCGATGGCGCAGGTGAGCGGATCATGTTGGAAATTGATGAGGTCGTCCGGCAAGGCCGTGTACTTTTGACCATACCTCGTTTCCTTCTGCTCGTCCTTGGCCCACGCCTCAGCCTGTCGGGCGATGAGTTGCGCCAGCGGCCCGGCCTGTCGCAGCCTTGTTAGATACTTGCGCCTGAGCGACGTTTCGATGGTGATGGACAAGGGCACGAGCGTAGGGCTTGAGTGTTGCAGCACGTAGAGGGCTGATTGCGCGTCAACCTGCACGTTCCAGTCCATCTCGTTGGTGAAGGGCGGGAAGCCTGCTCTCGGTGGGAACACGTAGCCGCCCATCAGATACAGGCGGGCCGCGCGCAGGATGCCGGGCTTGCGGCGCTCAAGCAGCGCCAGATTCGTGAACGCGCCGATAGCGGCGATGGTTGCGCCTTGCTCGATGCTGCGTTCGAGCAGGACGAGCGCTTCATCAAGTGTGGTCGGGGCGGGCGCGACCGGCTCCGGCCAGTAGACGCTTTCGTCCGGCACAAGCGGCACGTGCGGCTTGATGCGAAAGCAACCGAGCGAGCGGTCTGCGCCGGCTGCGACGGGCGTGGCGGCGCGGCCCGCGAGCGCGAGGACGTAGCGCACGTAACCGGCCCGTATGCCTTGATCCTCCAGATTGGTGGTGACGGCGAGCAGTTGGGCCTCCGGCCAGTTGAGCACCAGCGCCAGCGCGCACAGATCGTCAATGTCGCCGCCCAAGTCTGTATCGAGATGTAGCTTGAGCATTAATTATCGCCTCCGCGCCCGACGATAAGAGTGAACGCACCGATTGCGAGCAAGCGGCGGCTAACACTAGCACACGAAAGGGGCGCGCGTTGATGTCGGCGAATGATGTTTAGCGAAACAGGGAGGTTGACGAGGGCCGGAGATGCTACATCGAATATCTACCGCTCAATAGCTCAACGTCGCTCTGGGCCGGTAATTCGTCGGCGAGGTTGACGAGCATCTGGCGTTGATGTTCATCGGCGACTAGCTGACCGGCCGCTTCGGCCGAGACGGGCTTGGAGAATAGATAGCCTTGCCCGTAGTTGCAATGCAAGGCTTTCAACTTCGTCCACTGCTCGTTGGTTTCGATCCCTTCCGCCACCACATCCATCTTAAGTTTGGACGCCAGCGTGATGATCGTCTCGACGATGCCCATGCTCTCCTGATCAACTGCCATGCGGCCGACAAACGACCGGTCGATCTTCAAGATGTTGACCGGGAAGCGGTGCAGATAGCTCAAGCTGGAATAGCCCGTGCCGAAATCGTCTATGCTCAACTGCACGTTGAGCGCGCGCAGTTGCATGAGCATAGCCGTCGCCGCTTCGGCGTCTTCCATGACCATGCTCTCCGTGATCTCAAGGCGCAAGTGGCGCGCGTCAAGGCCAGTTTGATAGAGCGTCTGTTTAACCTGTCGCACCAGATCGGGTTGTTTGAACTGTTTGCCGGACAGATTCACGCTGATCGTCAGCGGCGCGGCTAAAGGCGAGGCCAACTGCCACGCCCGCACCTGCCGGCAAGCTTCGTGCAAGACCCACTGCCCGATGGGAATAATCAGTTCCGTATCTTCGGCGACGGGGATAAAGTCGGCCGGTGACACAAGTCCGCGCTCCGGGTGTCGCCAGCGGATGAGCGCCTCGAAACCTGAGATCTCACCCGCCGCCAGATGCATGATCGGCTGGTAGTAGACCTCGAACTCGTTGCGCTCAAGAGCGTGGCGCAGGTCGCTCTCTAACCGTAGGCGGGCGATGGCACGTGCGTGCATCACCTTATCAAACACTTCATAACGCCCCTTGCCATGCGCCTTGGCGCGGTACATGGCCGTATCGGCATCGCGCAGAATCTCTTCGGCATTGCTGTAGCCGATGGTGGAGAGCGCGATGCCGACGCTGGTGCTGGTAAAGACATCGTAGCCGCTCAGCTTAAAGGGCGCTTCAACGTCGCGCAGGATGCGTTCCGCGACCGCGAGCGCATCAGTCGAATGTTTCAGCCCGTTTAGCAGGATGGCGAACTCGTCGCCGCCGAAACGTGACACGGTGTCTTCCGGGCGCAGGCACTTCGACAGGCGCTGGGCGACGGCTTTCAGCAGTTGGTCGCCGACGACGTGACCGAGACTGTCATTGATATTTTTGAAGCGGTCTATGTCGAGAAAGAGCACGCCGAATAAGCCATCCTGCTGCTGTGTGGCGCGCGTAATGGCGAGGTGCAGATGGTCTGTGAACAGGGCGCGGTTGGGCAGGCCCGTCAACGAATCGTAAAAGGCTGCGTGGTGGAGTTGCGCCTCGGCCTGCTTGCGCTCGGTGATGTCCTGCGCCTGCACGATAAAGTGGATGGGTTTGCTCTGTGCATCGAAGACGCTCGACGCGCTGACCGTCGCCCAGACGAGTTGGCCCGATTTATGGATGTAGCGTTTCTCTCTGGTGCTGCTGACGATCTTGCCGCCCAGCATCTGAAACATGTCGGTCAGGTTAGCGCTCACGTCGTCCGGATGCGTGATGGCCTGAAAGCTCGTCTGTAGCAGTTCCTGTTCGGTATAGCCGAGCAGTTTGCAGAGCGAACGGTTCACGCTCAGATAGCGCCCGTCTGTGCCGACGAGCGCCATGCCGACCGCCGCATAGTCAAAGGCGCTGCGAAATCGTTCTTCGCTCTCCCTGAGCGCCTCAGTGGTGACGCGTTGTTCTTCGGCGTGACGCACGGCCTGTTCCGCCTGTGCCAAGGTCGCGTTTAGCTGTTTGCGATAGGTCTGGTAGGAGAAATAGATGATGGAGATGATCGGGAGCATCGCCATGAAAGCGTAGAAGCCATTACCGTTGATCAACTTGGCCGTGAGACCTGCCGCCGACGCGCCCGCGAAGTAGGTGATTGAAGTCCAGAGAAAATGAGTTTTCCAGACCTGCACGAAAGGCAGGTTGAGCTTAAAGGATTCGCGCCGGGCGGCGATGCTGGAATTCAACAGATACTGTATGCAGCCGATGAAACAGACGGCCGCAATAAAATTGCCTGAAAGTTCGCCATGCGCCAGCGCAACGACAGACCCAAAAACATAGCTCGTCAGCGAGGCCGTCACGAACGTGGAGAGCGCGAGCAAGCCGGCATTGAAGAAGATGGTCAGCCAGAATTTTGAGAAGCGTAGCGACGAACAGAAGGCTTCTGCGGCAGCTAGTAGGACGGCGGCCTCGGGCCCGTAGAGCAACAGGGTCAGGAAGATGAAGCTATCGGAGACGGTGATTTGGATTTTATGATGAGAGAATTCGATCCCGATCCGCGAGCCGAGACAGATCGTGACCACAGCTAAGACGAGAAAGCGCGCGTTAATTTGCTCGGTGGCGAGCCGATGGATGCAGTAGAGGCAAACAATTGCCCCAACCACAGCAACGAGCCGCATAAATGGCTTGTTGTAATCTTGTCTGTTCACAGAAATTACTCTTCCCTTTGGACTATGGACAAGCCTGCCTGCGCGCGCGGGATGGAATGAGATGGGCAAGGCCCCACGTAGCCCTCAACTATCTAGTTGCTAGTAGCGTGCCAGCGAAGTGCCGGCTCAAGATTGGAGATTAGCTCCGAATTCTTGTGTGTGAGGCAGAGCTTGCGGGCAAGGTTCGGTCAATTTGGTCGGGATAAAAGGGCAGTTGACCAGTGCCCACCAGATTGACAATAAAGGATGCGAAACAGGCTGGCGGCGACAAGTTCGGGAGACTTTTGTTTCCGTGCCACCGCACGGCGCAGCCCGCCTACAGATAAATCTTATCGTATCTGCTGTGCAGACGCCAACCCGCCTTCTCATAAAAAGCTTGCGCGGGCCGGTTCTCGGCGTTGACGAAGCCGCAGATGGAAGGTTGTTCCGCCAACAGCGCGTGGCTTAATGCGGCCCAACAAGTTTGGCCGTACCCGCGATGCCGGTGCTTCGGATTGACCCACAGCCCTTCAAGATAAACCGCTTCCGGCGTCTTCGTCACAACGTCAGCCTTGAAGATCAACTCCCCGGCCTGCTGCCAAGTCCACACGCGCCCTTGCGCCACGCGCCCTGCACAACGACTGCGAAAGCCCGCCCCGTCTTGCGCCAACGGATTCGTGCCCGTCTCGGCCGCGACCATCTCGGCATGGGCCGCGACAACCTGATCCAGCTCGGCGAAGGTGGCGGGCCGCAGTTCGCTAAGTAGTTGCGCCGCGCGCACTGACGCAGTGCATTCGTAGAGCAATTCATGACAATGACGACGCGGCGTCTGCCCGGGCTGCGCGTAGCCGCGCCAGAACTGTGCCAACTCGCCCGCCTCGCCAATGATTACCTGCACGGCCGGTTGCCGCTGCGCCAACTCGGCAAAGGCCAGCAGCGCCGCATTGCTGCGCGTCTCGAACATCGTGGCCCGCCCGATGAGGGCCACACCTTCAAGCAGGCCGAGCGCATTCCAATAGCCGTAGAACGTGCCGCGATGCGCCAGACTCTGGATGCCGTGATCGTGAATCCAGCCCGCCATGATGACCGTGTTGATCGGACGGGCGGCGAGGAAGGCCAGTGCGGCCGGTGCATCTTCTGCCGTGAGAGTTTCTGTGTGAGGCTGGAACTTCTGGCCGGCAAAATTGACTGCGTAGGATGTGGTGGTCTGCATGTACGGCTGTTGACCGTCGGGGCTTGTGCCCCCGGTCGCTCTGCTGATAGCGAGCCGTATGCCACGTCGGCGGGAACTTAAGAGAGGCGAGAAAGCTTAAAGTTTAGTGATTGACGCGAGCAGCGCCGTGAGCGTCGGTGGAAAAATCAAATTGGTTGATGTGAGCAAAATGATGGCTTGTATCGGTCACATTGAAAAACCGTCGCCTGCGTTTCGCGGCTGCCAGATACTTGGCAAAATAGTTTTTGTCCCGTAGCCATTTAAGTTGCCTGCAAATTAATCCGTGCTATTATGCCGGGCCGCCAGCGCAAGTTTTATGTCCGGATCCGGTTTATCGTAATTTGCGAGCAGTTGCGTGTAGGCTGTTTGAGTCTTAAAACCGGCGCGCACTCATTCGTCTCGCAGGCTGGCTGCACAGACGAGTTGAAGCATTGATTTTTCTTACGCCCTTAATCCGTTCGTTATCCTGAGACCCGCCTCATCTCATCTGAACAGAGGCGCACGTTTTCCTCGCCTTAGTCGAATCGAAGCAAAGCCGATAACCTAATCACATGATGAACGGTTGTTAGCTCCGCGCGCGCGATTCCCAATCCACCGGTCGAACCAGTCAGGGGCAGCTTTTGCATTTACACGCTTAAATAAGCGCGGCGCTACGTGTCCGCGCGCGCCATTCCTATCTTTGTCGCAGCGCGCGCAACTTGGCACGAGCAACCTGAATTCATTCTGTTTGCGCAACCGGCGGCGGCTTTGCTCGTACTCATAAATTAATCGAGGCTAAAGATGGACAACGCCAAAATACTACTGCTGAATTTCGCCCCCGCAGAAGATTTAAGCAAGCAGTTGCAGGACATACTCGGCTCCGCTTTCCGGCCCGGCAAGCAATTGCGCGCTGAAACCATAGACCACAGCAACTCTGCGCGGGCCGGCGCACAGCTGACCGACGTTGTGCAGAAATTTAGGCCGAACGTGACGTTTCTCGTGTTCGCGCCCGAGCAACTGCGCTCGGCCGGGCGCTGGCTGCGCGCGCTCAAAGAAGCGCCCGACGTCGCGGCGACCATCGTGGTGCTCGAAGCCTGCACGCCGGCCGAGCTACACGAACTGTTTCAGCACGGGGCGGCTGATTTCATCACCGCGCCGCTCAAACCAGCGGACACGCTGGCGCGCGTCTGGCGGCAGCTTGAACATCTACGTTGGCGCGAGAGTCTGACGAAGAGTTTGAAGGAGAAGATCGGGCTGAAAAAACTGGTCGGCGAAGCCCGCTCTTTTCTGGCCGAGATCGAAAAGATACCGCTCATCGCACGTTGCGAAGGGCGCGTGCTGATCTCAGGCGAGACAGGCACGGGCAAAGAGATGTGCGCGCGCGCAATTCATTATCTCAGCCCGCGCCAGAACAGGCCTTTCGTGCCGGTCAACTGCGGCGCGATCCCCGTCGAGTTGGTCGAAAACGAACTCTTCGGGCACGAGCGCGGGGCGTTCACGGGCGCGACCACCGCGCAGCCCGGTCTGATTAAAGAGGCTGAGGGCGGCACGCTCTTTCTCGACGAGATTGATTGTTTGCCCCTGCTGGCGCAGACGAAACTGCTGCGCTTTCTGCAAGAGAAGGAATATCGCCCTCTCGGCTCAACCAAGATCAGGCGCGCGGACGTGCGCGTCGTCGCGGCGTCGAACGCCGATCTGGCCGCGGCCGTCGCGCAGGAGAAGTTCCGGCAAGACCTCTATTACCGGCTGAACATCATCCAGCTAACGCTGCCACCTTTGCGCGAGCGCCGCGAAGACATACCGCTACTGGCGCGCCATTTTCTGGTTAAGTATGCCGTCGAGTTCGATAAGCCGGTCGTTGATCTGACGCCGGAGGCGATCAAGAAACTCGTCTTCTACAGTTGGCCGGGCAACGTCCGCCAGTTGGAGTACACCATCGAACGCGCCGTGCTGCTCGCGGCCGAGACGCGCATCAGCGCCGCAGAGATCACGCTGCCGGAAGCAGCACCATCTGACGCCGGCTCGTTCCAGCAAGCAAAGGCCACACTCATCGCGCAGTTCGAGCGCGACTACATACACAGCCTTCTTATCTCGCATCGCGGCAACATCAGCCACGCCGCGCGCGCCGCCAACAAGAACCGCCGCGCTTTCTGGCAACTGATTCGCAAGTACCGCATAGACGTGCGCAGTCTCAAACTCGCCTTGTCGTGAAAGCGATCTTCTATGACTATCTCACGCCGCCAGCTATGACAAATTTGTCATAGCCTTAACTTACGCCAGCCACAGCCCTTTAACCATCCGGCCCACGCCCTCCGTCGTCCGCCCTCGGACAAAATCATCCAGTCTCGTTTGCGCCCAACGCGCAAAAGGCGCAAGCCGCTGCGCGGCCGTCGAATTGCAAAGAGCATAGGCCGTTGTGATGACCCTTGATCGGAGCCTGCATGTGTCGAACTGAAAAATCTCGCATGACGCACGACATTCTCACCTACCTCGCGGAGAACCCGGAGGCGCAGGACACGTTTGAAGGCATCGTTGAATGGTGGCTGCTTGAACAGAAGATCGAGCGTCAGACGTTGGCGGTCAGACAGGCGCTCGAAGAACTCGCCGCGCAAAAACTGATCATCGCCCGGCGCACCAAAGATTTGCGCACTCATTACCGGATCAATCGCCGCAAGGCGAAAGACATCCGCGCGTTACTCGCACGGACAAGCCTCTGACGCACGCTGCACATGCCTCGGCAACTTGCGCGGGGGCCCGCACGAAGGCGGCCTCAATCTGCGGAATGTAAAGCTTAAATAGCAGATCGCTTGCATGCGCCGGGCGCGCGCGGCTTGGCCACGCCTCTCGGAGCATTTGAGCGATTAGAGCGGAGGAGAAAGTTAATGCCAGTACAGGTCAGCTATCCCGGTGTGTACATTCAGGAAGTATCGAGCGGCGTCCACACCATCACCGGCGTCTCCACGTCTATCGCCGCCTTCTTCGGTCGCGCCAGCAAGGGGCCGATGAATCGCGCCATCCGAATCCTGAGTCTGTCCGATTTCACGCGCGTCTTCGGCGACCCGTTTCCGGGGAGCGATCTGGCGAGCAGCGTCCGCCTCTTCTTCTCAAACGGCGGCACGGACTGTTACGTGGTGCGCGTCGCACATGGCGCGACCAAAGCGAGCATCACGTTGAGATCGCTTGCGGGTCAGACGGCGCTCAAGGCGACGGCAAAAGCCGAGGGCGACTGGGCGAACACTGTGCGCCTCGAAGTTGATTACAACACGCCGACGCCGGATGACACCTTCAACCTGCGCGTCATACAGGAAGACAAAGGCGTGGCGGTCGTCACCGAATCGTTCTCGAATCTGACGATGAATCCGGCCGCCTCGCGCTACGCGCCCGCCTTCGTTTCGCAAAGCTCCGATCTGATAGACCTCTCGGCGGTCGCGCCGGTCGCAAACGATCTAAGCGACCCGACCAAGAGTTTCGCCGGCTTCTCGCTCGGTCGCCGCCCGCTCGGGCCGGACGATGCGGGCGTCAAAGCCACTGTCGAAACCGGCATGATCAAAGCGGCTGCGCCGAACAACAAGTCGCAGTTCGACATCAGCGTCAACGACGGCCCGTTCGTCACGGTCAACCTGCTGCCGTGGACGGACAAGGCCACCGCCGCCGACATTGCCACGCAGATTAAGGACAAGATCAACACCGCGCTCGGCTCGCTCAGCCCCGCGCCCACCGTCGATGTCGCCATCACGAAGGTCGGCGGCACGGCCACCATCGGCAATCTGCTCAAGATCACTTCGGCTTCGGGCGACAAGTCGAGCGTGCGTGTGCGTAGCGCCACGACCAACGACATCGCGGGGGCGTTGATGCTTGGGCTTGATCAAGGCGGCATCGAAGCCACGCGCTGGGGCTTTTTCCGCCCCGCGCCCAACGCCACGACGCTCGCCTTCGATGATCCCGTCGGCACACCGGGCACGCTCGGCTGGCTCGATCTGATCGCCGAACTCAAACAGGGCGGGCTGACCGAGATCGTCATTGACGGCACACCCGTCCCGCTCGCGCTGGTCACGATGGGCAACAATAGCAACACGCCCTGGTACACGGGCGCGAACGGAGGCACGGACGGCGTGCGCGAGAAGTTGCGCATGATCGCGGCGGCAGTGAACGCGAAAGCGGGGTTGCCGTGGCGCGCGGAAGTGTGGGGCTACCACCTCGCGCTCATCG
Organism: Pyrinomonadaceae bacterium; assembly: GCA_036389375.1. Classification (GTDB taxonomy): domain Bacteria; phylum Acidobacteriota; class Blastocatellia; order Pyrinomonadales; family Pyrinomonadaceae; genus QHXQ01. The sequence goes on from DASVQA010000148.1 coordinate 31,369, forward strand.
CCAAGTCGGGCACGATCAATCAGCAGGCCACCATCGCCATGACGCCTACCGACGCCGAGACCAACAAGCTGAAGACGGCGCTTGTCGGCAACGTCCGGCAATACACGCTCGGCAATGGCGGCCTCGGCAGCTACAGCACCGCCGGCACACCCGGCACGAACGGCACGACGCCGCTCACAGCCGCCGACTATCAAGGCATTCAAGTTAATCAGACCGGCATCTACGCGCTCGACGGGGTTGATCTCTTCAACCTCATGGTCATCCCGGCGGACGAGGCCTTGAGCGAAGCTGAACACATGACGCTCTGGGGCGCGGCCAGCATCTACTGCGCGCAGCATCGCGCCTTCCTTGTTATTGACGCGCCCGCGAGTTGGACGGTGAAGGGGCGGCCCAAAGTCGTCGAAGACACGACGAAGGTTGACGACATACGCAAGCTCGTCGTCAAGACGAACTCGGCCGTCTTCTATCCGCGCCTCATCGTCAGCGAAGCGGGCTTGAATAGATACGTCGGCCCGGGCGGCGCAATCGCGGGCTTGATGGCGCGCATTGATTCGAGTCGCGGCGTGTGGAAAGCCCCGGCGGGGACGGAAGCGGACATCCGCGCCATCGTCGGGCTTGAGGTGAAACTGACCGACCCGGAGAACGGCGTGCTCAATAAGATCGCGGCCAACTGCCTGCGCTCCTTCCCGGTCGGCATCGTCAACTGGGGCGCGCGCACGATGGAAGGCTCGGACGACATCGGCTCGGAGTGGAAGTACATCCCCATTCGCCGGCTCGCGCTCTTTCTCGAAGAGTCGCTCTATCGCGGCACGAAGTGGATCGTGTTTGAGCCGAATGACGAGCCGCTTTGGGCCAAGATCAGGCTCAACATCAACGCCTTCATGATGAGTCTGTTCCGGCAGGGCGCGTTTCAGGGCAGCACGCCGGACAAGGCTTTCTTCGTCAAGTGCGACGGCGAAACCACGACACAGAACGACCGCAATCTCGGCATCGTCAACATCGAGATCGGGTTTGCGCCGCTCAAGCCGGCCGAGTTCGTCATTCTCAAGATTCAGCAGATCGCGGGCCAACTTTGATCTGAACAGGAGCAGCCATGGCTAAAGGTTTCGTCAAGAACGCGAAGCGCGTCGATCCTTATAAGAACTTCAAGTTCCGCGTCAGTTGGGACGGCAAGACCGTGCTCGGCGTCAGCAAGGTGAGTGCTTTGAAGCGCACGACCGAAGTGGTCAAACACCGCGACGGCGGCGACAACTCGACCGATCACAAATCACCGGGGCGCACCACCTACGACGCCGTCACGATGGAGCGCGGGCTGACGCACGACCCGGAGTTCGAGCGTTGGGCCAACAAGGTACACCCTTACGCGGGCGACGCGGCGATGGATCTGGCGGAGTACAAAAAAGAGTTGACGCTGGAGATGATGAACGAGAAGGGGCACGTCGTCTATCGCTACTTCCTGCACAACTGTTGGGTCAGCGAATTTACGGCCTTGCCGGAACTAAACGCCAACGCCAACGCCGTCGCCATCGAAATGATCAAGCTCGAACTCGAAGGCTGGGAGCGCGACGCAGACACGAAAGAACCGAACGAAGCGGACGACGTGCCGGCGTCGAGCTAACAGCAGATGGGCCGGGCGGGCAGACTTTTGCGAGGCTGAAACCAAATGCGCGACGAATTACGGTTGCCATTCCCGCCCGTCCCTGCCGACCTGCACGCTGCACACGCGCCCGGCGAACTCCGGCTCCGGCCCTTCGGTCTGAAGGAAAGCGATCTGGCCATTGACTTCAGCCAACCCTTGCGCCCGCTGCTCGTCACCGAAGTGCTCCGTTGCTGTACTGAGAGCGCCGCGCCGCTCGCTGCAGATTTCTTCTGGGCGCTGACCATCAGCGCGCGGATCGAGTGTCTGCTGACGGTCGCCTGTGGCGCACAGGGCGCGGGGCTGCCCGTCGTGCTGCGTTGTCCTGAAACGGGTTGCCGCGAGCCTTTGGAGTTGGAACTGCTGGCGGAAGAGATCGCCGGGTTAAGGATGCAGATGAACGCGGTCGAACCCATTGCCGTCGCGTGCGGTGACGCAAGGCTCTATCTTCGCCGCCCGACGGGGCGCGATCAACTCGCTTGGCTCGACGCGCGCTTCGCCGACGAAGAGACGGCCACGCGCGCCATGCTCCGCAGCCTGCTCGACGAAGATGCGACGGCGGCCGCGGCGCACGGACAGACGGCCGAGGCGGTGCTTGCCCGCACCGAATGTGTGCGCGTCCTAAACGACGCGCTCGAAGAACACGACCCGCTCGTCAGTTTCAAAATGATCGTCGGCTGCCCTTATTGCCACGTCGAACACGAGCACGAAGTCGATCTGGCCGAACTCGCGCTCGAACGTCTGCGCCAGCAGCAGCGGCGACTCGTCGCCGACATACATCTGCTCGCCAGACATTACCATTGGAGCGAGGCGCAGATTTTTGCCGTCCCGCACTGGCGGCGCGACCTGTATCTGAACATCATCGCGCGGGAGGAAAATCCTTGAACGGTTATCTCTCCCGGCTCGCACAACAAACCGGTCTCAGTTTCCCCGCCGCGCCGCAGCGCAGCATGCCTGCGTCGCCGCCCGCCCGGTCGCCCGCCGAGCGCACCGCCACGCCTGCGCCGCCGCATCTCGACGTGGTGACGTTCACAGACGCGCAGCGTACAGAACCCTTTGAGGGGTTCCGCGAACACGCCGCGCCCATGCCAGCCGATGTGCGCGTAACCGCGCCCGCGCACGCGGAGAACGAGACCGCGCAGTTGATCAATGAGTTGACGCGGCAAGCCGTCGAGGCCGAACGAGCGGGGCGGGGCACGCCCGCGCCGGAGATAGCGCGGCGCACCATCACGGAGGCGCAACTGCGCGCCGCGTTCGAGCGCGAACAACTGCAACGGTCGAACGCGGACGCACAGCAGGTAGATGCGCGCGACTTGCAACCCCGCGTCGGACTCGACAACCGCGCCGCGCATGGCGCGCCACGCGACGACCTGCCGGCGATGCGCGCAGAGAGCGTGTTCGCAGCCGAGCGCACGCACACGCCGGACACTACGACGCGCGAGGCAGCGCGCACGTCAACGGACATTTCTGCGCGGGGCGAACGCGCAGACGAGGCTGCGACCGCGCACGCGTTGCCGACCGGCGAAGCGGGGCGCGGCCGCGCGCAGTTGGAAGATTATCTAAGCGAGATCAGGCGCTGGGTCACAGGGGCGGCGGGCGATGCGCGCGCCGTCGAAGCGCAGCCAGTTGAAGACGCCCGCCGCAGCGGGCGCGATGCTGCGTTTGAGCGTGCGGCGCAGTCGGTCGCCCACGCGCGCGGCGGCAGAGAAGATGGCGGGTCGCCCGCCGAAGCGCAGGACTTCGAGCTTTCCATCGGGAGCATCAGCATCGTCGTCGAAGAACCGGCACGACAGGTCGCGGCGCAGACGGTGCAGCCGGAACGCGCCGCCGCCGAGCGCGCCGAACGGGCGGACGTGGGTTCGAGATTGCGCCGCCGCTACATACGTTTCTGAAGCGGACTGACTGCTTCACAAGAGCATGGCACTCGCAGATACAGGCAAGGCAATCGGCAGCGTGACGCGCGCGCTACAGGAGCGTCTAAACGCGCTGACGGGCCTCAACATCAGCGTCGGTCGCCCCGAAGCGCCGTCGGGCACGAACCCGCGCCTCAACCTCTTTCTCTACGAAGCGAATTTCGATCCGCACCTGCGGAACACGCCGCTCGACGCGGGCCAGTCGCCGCCGCTCTGGCTCGTGCTGAAATTCCTGCTGACCGCTTACGACGTAACCGGCATCAGCGACAATCCGGCGGCGCTCGACCTGCTCGGCGAAGGCGCGCGCGCGCTCCAACAGGCAAGTGTGCTGACGCTCGATCACCTGTTGCCCGCCACGTCGAAGGCGCTCACGGACAACCCGGAAGAGTTGCGGATCACTTTTGACGAAGCGCCGGTCGATCTGATCTCCAAGGTCATGCAGGGCAGCGACGAAAAATACCGGCTCGCGCTCGGCTTTCAGGTGCGCCCCGTCATGATCGCGGCGGGCGATGCGCCGGCTTATTCGCTGCTCGTCGGCATTGATTACACGACCGCGCCCGACCCGACCGTGATCGGCGCGGACGGCATCAACATCCCCGTCATCCCCTCGCTCGGCCCCACCATCACGCGCGTCACGCCTGAGAGCTTCGAGACCGGCGCGATCATCACGATTGAGGGCACAGACCTGCATCTGTCGAACCTCTCGGTCAAACTCGGGCCGCTTGAGTTGCCCATCGTCGCGCAGCGCGCGGATCAGTTGACCTGTTTGGTCAGCGCAAGCGTCGTCAAGGGCGATGCCATCTCTGCGGGCAATCACCCGCTCGTCGTCGAACACGCGCCTGCGGGCGCGCGTCGTCGCCAGAGCAACATGCTGGTGGCGAATCTTCTGCCGACGCTCGACACCGTCACGATTGTGCCCGGCTCGCTCAACGGCACGACCGACGTTGATGCGACGCTCGATCTCGCGGGCCTGCTACTTGGCGGCGACGACGACGACGTATTTCTCGCGCTCTATCGAAACGGCCAGACCGTCAAACTGTTCGACGCCTTTATGAAGGACGCGGACATTCCTGCGCCGCCACCACCGCCGCCCGTCCCGGCGCAGACGCGCAAGCGGCTCGTGATGCCGACCACCGTGCCAGCGGGCGATTACCTGATCATTCTGCGCGTCAACGGGCAGCAAGCGCGCAAGAGTCCGCTCGTGAAATTAGCGCCATGAAGCAGCAGCGCGTCGCCAAGCCTAAGTCCGTCACCCTCTCGCCTGCGCTGCGAGCGGCGGACGCGTCCGCGAACTACTGGATGCGGCAAGCGACCCTGCGGCTGCGGCGCGAGGTCGCGTGGTGCTGGCGCGAGCGCACGGGGCAGACGGGCGCAGACGCGGCGGCGCTGCCGCCCTTCACGGACAAGGCGGCGGCGGCGCTCGACCTCAGCCGCTTCTGGGAAGAGAAGCAGCGTTTCTTCCTGACCGACCCGACGGCCCGTTACCTGAGCGAACAACTGGGTGCGGCCCGGCCGCGCAAACTTAAACGACCGCCGCGCGGCTCCTTCAGTTGGCTCGCGGCCACACTTGCATTGGACGATGCCGCTTCCTTCGTCCTCGCGCTCGCTTTGACGACCGCGTTTGACGCCAGCATGGGCAGCGTCATCGCCACCTGTCTGAACGACCAGACACGCACGCAGCCGAATCTCGCGCTCGCCCAACGTCTCTGGGACGAACCCGAGCAAATCCTGCGGCTCGCCGATGCGCGCCACCCGCTCTTTCGCTACGGTCTCATCACACGCGGGCAGGCGGGCGCGCACGCGGCCGAAACCGACTGGTACGCGCCGCTCACCACGCCTGCGCTCGTCGCGCAGCAGATAATCTTTCCGGCCGCGCCTTTCCCGCACGGCCTCAAACCGCTTGCGGACGAGCGCAGCACGGGGCGCGAACTGACGGAAGCGGCGCGGCTCGTCGCCCTGCGGCTGGCGGCGGCAGACTCAGACGCGCTGCGCGTCGTGCCGCTCTTAGGCCCGCGTGGCTCTGCGCGCCGCGACACCGTGCGCGCCATCGCACGGGCGAACAAGAAGCAGGTTGTTGAGTTCGCGGACGTGTCCGCACTGGCCGACAACAATCAATACCTCGACGCCGTGGCCACGCTCTGCTGGCTCAAAGACGCTTACCTCTTCTTCAGTCAAGAGCCGCAGCCCGCGCCCGCCGGTGACAAGACGCATCATGCGGGCAGTTTCGCGCTGCCGTCCGCCAGCATCCCCGCCGCACTCTTTGTCGCCGTCAGCGAGCGCAGCCAGTTCGCGCACGTGCCCGCCAACCTGCTGCTGCCTATCGTTAATGTCCCCGCCCTCACTTACGCCGAGCGCGTCGCCTACTGGCAGCAAGCACTCGGCGCAAAAGCAAAGCATCTGACCGCGGCCATAGAAGAAGCCGCGCGCCGTTTTCGTTACGAGCCGGAGACGCTCGCCGCCATCTGCGCGGCGCTCAACCAACTGCCCGGCAAACTCTCCGACGAAGACCTCTTCGCGGCGTGCCGCGCCGAGTTGGACTTGGACATCGGCGAACTGGCGAGCCGCGTCGAGCCGCGCTTCGATCAGGAAGAGTTGATCCTGCCGCACAAGCAGAACTTGCAGTTTGCCGAACACCTGCGCGCCATGCGTGCGCTCACGGAAGTGCATTACGTCTGGGGCACGGCCAAAGCGTGGAACGAAAGCGGCATCTCGGTGCTCTTTGCCGGCCCGCCCGGCACGGGCAAGACGATGGCCGCCGAGATTCTCGCCAGCAAACTGCAACTGCCGATGTATCGCATCGATCTGTCGCAGGTGGTCAACAAGTACATCGGCGAGACGGAGAAGAACCTCAAGCGCCTCTTTGACGCGGCTGACATCTCCGACATGATCCTCTTCTTCGACGAAGCCGACGCCCTCTTCGGCAAACGCTCCGAGGTCAAAGACGCGCACGACCGCTACGCCAACCTCGAAATCAGCTACCTGCTCGAACGCGTGGAACGCTTCAAAGGGCTGGCCATTCTGGCCACCAACCGGCAGAAAGATTTGGACGAAGCCTTCCTGCGACGGTTGCGCTACACCATCGAGTTCCCGTTGCCCGACGAAGCCGAGCGCCGCCGCATCTGGCAACAGGTGATCCCGGCCGGCGCGGATAGCTCCGCGCTCGATCTCAATTTTCTGGCCCGGCAGTTCCAACTCGCGGGCGGGCACATACGCTCCATCGTCTTCAACGCGTGCCTGCAAGCCGCCGGCACGCGCGGCGCGGACGACGAAGGGCCGGCGCGCCGGTTGACGATGACGGATGTGCTGGTCGCCGTCAAACGCGAGTACGAGAAGATGAACCGCACCTTGAGTCTGGAACAGTTCGGTCGCTACGCGCCCGTCATACAGGAGCTTGAACATTGAGTAAAGAGCGCGTCCGCATCGAGCGTTTGGAGATTCGCGTCAAGGGCGGCGCGCAGCCCTCGGCCGCGCGCATGGCCGAGGGCTTGGGGCGCGAAGTGCTTGAGCAACTCGCGGCGGCGCGCAAGCAGTTGCGCGGCGCGGGGCGCGTCGAACTTGAACGGGTCGCGGCCGGCGTGTTGCGCGTCGAGCGCGGCACGACGAACGACGAGTTGCGCCGGCAGATCGCGCAACGCATCGCGGCGTCGGTCAGCGAAAGGCTGAAGAAGTAGCGCGGCGGGCGCTTTTGAATGGAGAGGAGGTCGAGCGAGAGCCATGCCATATCTCATGCGCGGCGCGTTGATAGAGTACGGCTCGGATCTGATCGGGCCGATCCCGAACGTCGTCATCTTTCAGTTCAACCCTGAGAAGCTGACGCGCACCATTCAGATCCCCGCGCGGCCGGCGGGCGCGGCGGCGCGCGAGAAGACGCAGGCGGCCGAGCCATCCGTCGAGAAGATTTCGCTGCAAGCGCGCTTTGCCGCCGCCGATGGGTTGAACACGGGGAACGTGCTGGCGCGCACGATGGGCGTCGGCCCGCGCCTCGCCGCGCTCGAAAAGATGGTCTATCCGTCGAGCAAACTCGCGGGTCTTATCGGCGCGGCCGTGGACGCCATCGGCGACGCGGTGAGCGGCGGCGACGCGGCCAAGCCGCCCCGGCAACCCGTCCCGCGCGTCAAGTATCCGCGCATCCTCTTTATCTGGGGCCCGTTTCGCGTGCTGCCCGTCGTCATCGAATCGATGAGCATCACGGAGTTGCAGTACGACTTTCTGCTCAATCCGATTCAGGCGGACGTGGACATCGGGCTTGCCATCAACGCCATTGATAACTGTTCCGACGATCAGATCGCCAAAGGCGCGCTCGAATACTCGAACCTCGCCAAAGAGGCGCAGGCCATTGCCAACCTCGCCAACACCATCGATCAGATCGTCGATCTCATCCCGTTTTAGGAGGCTAGGCCCAAGTGTTCAGCGATTCATCGCGTTACGCAAAACTTCCGACCGTCGAGGCGGAGGACAACAAGGGGCGCAAGGTCAGCGCCGTCGTGCTGCGGCGGCTGCCGTTTGCACCGGGCACGCCTTACGTCGTCAAAGGGCACGACCGGCTCGACGTGATGGCGCAGCGTCGTTACAAAGACCCGACGCAGTTCTGGCACATCGCCGACGCCAACACGGAACTCGAAGCGAACGAACTGGTCGAAACGCCCGCGCGCACGATCCTTGTGCCGGAGAAGTAAAGGAGAGCAAGAGGCGTTAGATGGCGGACATTGAATACCGCATGTGGTTCGACGGGGTGCCTGCGACGCAGGCGCAGCTTGATCGCGTGGAAGAGATCGAGGTGCAGCAGGAGGTTGATCTCGCGTGGGAGGCGCGCGTGCAAATCCCCGTGTGCGTCAACGACGACGGCAAGTGGGCGGGCGAAGAAGAGGCTTGGATGCGCAACTATGCGCGCGTCCGCATCGAGGTCAAAGTCGGGGATGATGTCGCGCCCTTCGTGCCGCTCATTGACGGCCCCGTCGTCGGCTTCGACACCGAGCGCAGCGCCGAGCCGGGCAAAAGTATCGTCACCATGATCGTCCACGACGACAGCGCCTACCTGAATCAGAAAGAGGAAGTCGCCAGCTACGGCAGCAAAAAGGACAGCGACATCGCGCGCGAGATTTTCACCGCCGCGCCGACCGCTTCGATCAAGACCTTCGACATACAGGCCACACCTGAGCCGCCCGACGCGCTGCAACCGCTCACGATGAAACGCGGCACGAAGATGACGATCCTGCGCGCGCTCGCCAAGCGGCACGGCGACTGGCACGCCTACGTGCTGCCCGGCCCTACGCCCGGCCAAAGCATCGGCGCGTTTCGCCCGTTCCCGACGCTGCCCGACGGGCTGCCCGCGATGCTCCTCTTAGGCGACGACCGCAATATCAACAGCTTCAATCTCAAGCACAAGGGCACGGGGCCGAGCGACGTACAGGCTTCGACCTTGAGCATCAAGGACAAGAGCATCACCACGAGCAAGTCGAGTTTCCGCGACGCGCAACTGCTGGGCGACGAACCGGCGACCGACAACAAGGGCGACACCACCTCACAACTTCTGCCCCCGGGGCAGACCGACGCGGTCGATCTGGACAGCGCAGTGAAGGGGCGCGCAGCCAGTTCGGGTTACGCCTACGAGGCGACGGGCGCAGTCATCCCGCATTGCTATGCGGGCGTGCTTGCGCCCTACCGCGTCGTCGCCGTCCGCATCTCCGACAGTCCTTTGAGCGCCAACTACGTCGTCAGCAAAGTGACGCATCATCTGACGCGTTCGACCTACACGCAGGAATTTACGCTACTTGGCAACGCTGCTTCGAGCGCCGCCGCCACGTCGAGCAGCAGTCCGCAACCGAGCGCCAGTGCCGGCGTCAGCTTCAACGTACAGGTGGGAGTCTTCTGATGTCTGTTGATCTGGAAAATCTCGTCGCCGATCTGCACGAAGAGGTGCGCTCGCGCTTCTTCGGCAAGTATCGCGGCGTCGTCTTGAACGTGGACGACCCCGAACAGATGGGGCGCATACAGGCGCGTGTGCCGGAGGTGCTACAGGAAGCGTCGTCGGCTTGGGCTGTGCCGTGCGTGCCGTTCGCGGGCGCAGGGCACGGGCTGGTGCTGCTGCCGGAGTTGGGCGACGGCGTCTGGATCGAGTTTGAGGCGGGCGACATCGCGCGCCCAGTCTGGACGGGTTGTTGGTGGGGCGCGGGCGAACTGCCGCCGCCCGGCGGCCCGCAGACGCGCGCGCTCGTCACGACGAAGGGGCACAAGATCGTGCTCGACGATCTGACAGACGAGGTGCGCGTCGTCCATTCAGGCGGCGCGGAACTGAAGATGACGGCCACCGAGTTGACGATCACGGTCGGGCAGTCCGAGATCAAGTTGATGAAGGACGGCATCTACCTCGTCGCCACGAAGATCGATCTCAACAAAGGCGCGCTGGTTTTGGGCGCGTAAAACGAAAGCGGACAAATGCCCGGCTTCGTGCTCACGACGACGAGTTCGATCATGTGTCCGCACGGCGGGCAGGCGGTGCTAGTCACGTCGAACACGAAATTAATGCTCGGCGGCGCACCGGCCCTGCTTGAGACGGACACTTTCCCGGTCGCCGGCTGCTCTTTCACCTTGCCGGGGCCGAAACCTTCGCCCTGCGTGCAGATTCGTTGGAGCGCGGGTGCGGCCGAAATGAGCGTGGCCGGCGCGAAGGTGCTTATCACGAGTTCCATCGGGCAATGCTCAAGCGGCGAAGGCGCGATGCAGGGCATCGCCATCGTGAACCCTTCGCAGACGTTGGTGACGGCGAAGTAAGACAGACGACAACAGCGTTGAGGCGCGCAAAGACGAAAGGCGGCGCGATGAAATGACGGCGACCAGCGGCAGACATCTCTCTTTTCCCTTTCGCATGGGCCGCGACGGGCGCACGGCCAACGCCCTGACGCTCGAAGACCACGTCCGCGACGAGTTGATCCAACTGCTGCTGACGAATCCCGGCGAGCGGCTCTTTCAACCGGAGTTCGGCGGCGGCGTGCGCCGGCTCGTCTTCGAGAACACGGACGAGACGACGGGCGCAATGGCCAAGGCGGTCGTCACCCAAGCCATCTCGCGCTGGCTCGGTCAGCGCGTGACGTTGGAGACGCTGAACGTAACGGTCGAGAACGAAAAGATCGAGATCGACCTCAAGTATCGCATCGCCGGGACGGAAGACACGCGCATTCTCAGATTCCAGCGCAACGGAGGCTAAACGGATCGTGACCGTCATTAACAGGGAGGCGCTGGCCGAGCGCGCCCGCAAAATGTTCACAGTGCCGACGAGCATCGCCAAGGCGATGGTCGATGCGCTGCCGCTCGCCTGTCAGACGGTCATCAAGAATCTCTACACCCTCAACGGCAATCAATATCTGATTAACGGCTCGGTCAAGGCGCTCACTCCTGTCCAGCAATACGATGTGCTCGCCTGTCTCAACGTGCCGAACGGCATCAAACTCGTGCTCGTCAAGGTCGGCGCAGGGCAGGCCGAGTTGGAAGTCCACTTCTTCAATAAAAACTATCTGCCCAAGTTCGTCGCGGACGCCGTGGCCAATCCGGCGCAGACGAAGCACATCTTTCCGCTCTCCGGCGGGCATCGCATAGTGGCCGGCCCCGCTTCAGGTCAGGTGCAGACGACGGCCATCAAAGCGCATCCAGACCCGGCGCAGCCCGTGCTGTTACTGACCGTCAAACCCATCGGCGATTATTCGACCTACAAACTCGGCATCAACACAACGCTCTACCCGAACGTCGATCCACTCTTCAGCGAGATCGATTTCAAGTTTCGGCCCGGCTGCTTCAACATTGATTGCGCGCCCGAATGGGAGCGCGCGAGCGCGCCGCCACCGGAACCCGCCATTGATTATCTGGCGAAGGATTTCGACTCGTTCCGCCACACCCTGATCACGGCCATGATGGAGCGCGTGCCGGGTTGGCAGCCGACGAGCGAGGCCGATCTCGATCAAGTCCTCTTGGAACTCTTCAGCGCCGCAGCGGACGAGTTGAGCGACTATCAAGACCGCGTGATGAACGAGGCGTATCTGGCGAGCGCACGCAAACGTGTGTCGCTCGCGCGCCACGCCCGCCTGATGGACTATCACATTCATCAGGGCAATCAGGCGACGACGTGGCTGGCGCTAGAGTTGGCGCTTGAATCCGGCCTGCTTAAAGAGTTCGACCTTGCGCCCGGCTTCAAAGTCTGGGCGGGCACGGAACACGAGGACGAACGCTCAGTCGTCTTCCTCACGCGCGCGCCGCAGCACGTCCACCAGTTGCTCAACCGCATGGGTCTCTACACGTGGAACGATGCCGTGCCTTCGCTCGCCGCCGGCTCGACCAGCGCCGATCTCAAACTCTTCACCAGCGACACCACGCCCGTCTTCGACAAGGCTTCGGCCGACGCCGTGCAGGACTTGATCAGAGCG
>DASVQA010000149.1:0-14423 GCA_036389375.1 Pyrinomonadaceae bacterium
TGGCGGCGCGCAGGACGAGGGCTTGCGCGCCGCTACTTAGGCCATTAGGCAAGCGCACGTTGAGTTGGTCGAGACCGGGGAAGTTCTCATCTGCGCCCGCGAACTCGACCGTCGCCGGTTGCCCGCCGACCGTCACCGTCAACGGCAGAGAGTTGCGCCAGCCTGTGCCGAACAGGGCGACGACCGCCGGTTGATCACCGAAGCGCGCGGGGAACGGCCCGCCTGTGAAGCGCATGCCCGATGAAAGCAGCGCGATGGCTTCGCCGCCGCCCGTGCCGTTCGTCGTAAACAGACCCGGATTCGCGCTCGTGATGTTCACGTCTTCAGCCGCCGTCACGATGCCGTCAACCGAGACGACGACCGAGCGCACGCCCGTGCCCACTTCGTTCGGCACGTAGATGTGCAGTTCGCCGTCGGCGAACGAGTGAACGGGCGCGCTGCGTCCTTCGATGGTCACGCGCACGCCGCGCGCGTTTGCGTCCGCCGCTGTTGCGCCCGTGCGCCCGAGCGTTAGACCTGTGCCGATGATCGTGCCGAGACCGTCGCGCGTCGCATCGCCGCGCCGCGAGGCGCTGTTGGTGAGCGCAAGATGCGCGACGGACGGAAGCGTTGCGTCTTGGCCGAACGAAAGGCCGGTGAGCGCCTGCGCGGTCGGATTGTCGGCCGTCGCGTAGAGCGTGCCATCGCGCAGGAAACCGTTGAGCGCGGGGTCTGGGAAGGCATCAATCGCGGGCACGCCGCCGTTGCCACCCGATGCCATCGTGTCGCTCGCCCCCGTCGCGTCTTCGATGAGGTAGACCGTGCCTTCGCGGTCAACGGTCAGCCCGTGCAGCACCAGATTGTTGTCAATCGAGAGACCTTCGACCACGACTTCGTCCGTGTCAGGGCGGCCGTCGCCATCCGTGTCGTAGAGCGCAAGCAGCACCGTGTTGTTGCCGACGGAGTGTGAGAAGACGACGCCGCGCGAATTGACGGCGATGTCGAGCGGCGCGTCGTTCGAGAAGCGATAGGCATAGTAAGGCGTCGTGGCGAGCGTGTCGGGCAGCCCGTCGCCGTTCGTGTCGCGCACCACGCGCAGTTCGTCCGAATCGAAGTCGGCAATAAGCAGATCGTTATTGGGCAGGAGCGCGAGCGTGTTCGCTTCGCTCAACAAGTTGCTGCCGACGGAGACGAGCGTGCGCGAGCGTGTATTGTCGAAGCCGCCTGTGGCCGCGTCGCGTACGAGCAGAACGACGCCTGCGCTCGGTTCGTTGTCGGGGTTGGTCGGATCGTCACGATCAATGAAACCGCTCGACGAGACGCAGACGAACTCGCGCCCGTCGCGCGCCGTGCCCGCGACGACCGCAACGGCCGAGGGCAGACTGAAATCGCGGTGCAGATCATAGGTTGCCGAAGCGTCGCGGATAAAGTCGCCGTTGGTATCGAAGGCGGTGACGAGGACGCCGATGGGGCGGTCGTCACTCGGCGCAGGCGTGCCGCGATCATCGAGGGCGGAGAAGACTTCGTAACGCGTGCCTGTGCGCCCGACAGCGATGTCGAACGAGCCGCCGCCCGTGTCGAAGGTCGCACGTTGATCTGCGCGGCCGTCACCTGAAGCATCGGCGTACTGTTCATCCGTGCCGGCGGACGAGGTCGTGCTCAACTGCGCGGTGTGCAGCACGCGGCGCAGGGGCGTGCCGAGCGTGATGCGGTCGGTGATGAGCGCGGGGCTGACGCCGTGCGCGCTGGCGGCGAGCGTGGCTGCGTCCGTGCGCCCTTGCAGGCGTGCAGGGTGGGCGGGCGGGCGCTTCGGCTGTGCGTCGTTGGTGCGCGCGGGGCGTTGTTTGAGCGCGGCCGGGTTGCGTTGCGGCGCGTAGCCGTCGGGGCGCGGCGCGGCAGTAGCTTTATCGGTTGGGGCGGTGCGGGTCGTGAGTGCGCGGCGCAGGTCGGGTTGATAGTCGCGTTCGGCGCGCTGCTGCGCGTTGGTGACGCAGGCGAGCACGTAAGCCGCCCCTGTGAGCAGGCAGACGAGCGCGAAGAGGCGCAGGCTGAGGCGTATGAGCAACATCGGAGGGCAAACCTTTCCGGGAGAACGGAAGCGACGATGAAAGATGAACGCACCCGCGCGCAAATGATGAGCGATGAACTAAGAATCTTTCTCTTTTAGCTCATCCTTCACCGCTCATCATTTGCGCGCGGCCCAGTTTCACCCGAGCGTGGGCGGACGCGGCGACTTAGCGGGTGCATCGTGTTCGCGCGGTGCATCGGCATGTCGTTCTTCGCGCTGCGGCGGCGGCGCGGAGCGTTCCTCGCGGGGCGGTGGTGGCGCAGACCGCTCAGGCGGCGGCGCTGAACGCTCCTCGCGCGGGGCAGACCGCTCCGCGCGCGCGGGCGGGTCGGCGCGTCGTTCTTCGCGCTGCTGCTGCCGCTCCTCACGTTGTTGCTGGCGCTCCTCGCGCGGCGGTGCGGGGCGTTCGCGGGCCGGTTCAGGGCGCTCATATTTCGGTTCGGGGCGCTCGTACTTCGGCTCCGGTCGTTCAACCTTCGGTTGCGGACGCTCGCGCGGCGTGTCGGGGCGTTCGACGCGCGGCAGGGTACGGTCGGCGGCCGGTTCGGGCCGTTCGATGCGCTGGCGGTCGCCGTTGTCGTTATCGCGCGGGCGCTTGTTTTCGTCGCCGCCGCGCGGCGCACGAACGGGGCGCGCATCTTCGGGCGCACCGATGCCTATGCGCTGGTCGGCGTCGCTTGCGCGCGGCGGACGCGCCGGGCGTGCTACTGCGCCCGTGCGGCGCTCGCCCGCGTTGCTGCTGTCGCGCGGGCTGCTGTTCGTATCTGTGCCGACGACGCGCGGGGCGCGGTTGTTGAAGACGCGCTCGCGCTTCAACTCTTCGTCGAGAGCTTTGCCGGGGACGCGCGCCGCCGCGCCGGTCGGACGCTCATAGAGTTGGCGCGCAGGCTCATTGCCCGGCCCCAATTTCGACACGCCGCTACGCACGGGCCTGTCGCCGGGTAAGGGGCGGGTGTTGGCCGCGCCGCCGCCGCCACTGTTGCCCGTCGCACTGTCGCCGACGGGTCTGATGGGCAGCCGGCCGGGCACGGGGTCGGTCGAGATGGCCTGCCGGGCAATGTCGTCGGTCGCGCGTCGCCCGCGCGCCGAGGGCGTGCCGAAGTCGCGCGCGGGCAGGGCTGTGACGGCGCGCTGGTAGATCGGATTGATGCGCTCAAGGCGCGCGACCTCGCCGTTGCCGAGCGGCGTCAGCCGACCGGGTTGCTGGTGCTGGTAGTGGCGTGCGTGCGGGTCGCGCTGATGGTAGCCGAGCGGATACCAGCAGATGTCCGAGTTGCTGCCGAAGATGACGAACGCGACGAGCGCGGGCCGCCACCAACTGCGATGCGGATGGTAGTTGTAATAGCCACGCGGGGCCCAGCACCAGTAGTTGTTGTAATAGACCCAGCGCCCGTAGTGATAAGGGGCCCAGCCCCACGGTTCGTCGCCGACCCAAGTCCAGCCGTAGGGCGGGCACCATGTCCAGTGCCCGTAACGATACGGGGCCCAGTCGTAATAGTTGTTGATAACGGTCGTGTGCGGTCGCCAGACGTAACCGTAGTCGTGCGTGTTGACCCATTCGCCGTAGGCATCGAGTTCTTCCGCGCCCCACACGTCCTGATCGTAGTAGCGTTCGCGGTTGTCGTACTTGAGCCGCGCGGCGAGATAGCGTTCGCGGTCGTCGTTCCAGCGATCCCAACTGTCAAGGTCGCGCGCGGCGGTAAAGTTCCAGTCGCCTTCGCCCGCGTTGTCGTAGGTGAGTTCGGCCGTGCGCCCGTCGCGCAGGGTGAAGCCGGACGTGTCGGAATAGAGGCGGGCGCGCGCGCCGTCGCGGACGGTGACGCGGACGCTGCCGCTCTCGGCCACGTCGAGCCGATAGAGACCGCGCTGTTCGGCGGCGATGGTCGTCTTGGGCGCGTCAATCTCGAAGTATTCGTGGTCGTGGTCGAAGCGCGCGAGCCTGAGCGTGGCTGTGCCGGCCGGCAGGCTCAGGGCGACGCCTTCGGCGCGCAGGGTCACAAGGTCGAGCGTCGCGTACTCGCCGAGGCGGACGAAGTTGCGCGCATCGATCTGTACCTCGACGTGCGAGTTCGGGCCCGTCGCCAGACGGTCGCCTTCGACGAGCGGGAAGTTCAAAGCGGCGTGCTCCCACTTGTTCGTGCCGGCGCGCCGCAGCGATACGTCGCCGCTTAAGAGACTGATGCGCGCGACGCGCGCCGTCTCGTCGTAGTCGTAAGTAGTTTCGTCGTCGCTGGCGGCGGCGGCGCGGGCGCTGGCGGTCAGGCCCAAGAGTGTGAGCAAGAGAATGGAGAGCAAGAGAGTGCGGGCGGTGATCTTGTAGCTCATAGCTACGCTCCTTTTGTGTGCTGGACGGAAGAGTCGGCAGCGTGTCGGCCGGCGGCGCATACGCGCCGGGCGTGGAGCAGGCGAGAACTATCTGACGCGCCCGGTGTGACACGCGCAAGCGATTGGCTGCGCGATTTTACTGCCCGGCGCAAGTGCAAAGTCTGTGCCCGCGCCGACATGAGAGAAGACGTGCGATGCCGCCGCATCGTTTCTGCGGGAAATTTATACGGGAGTTGGAAATTAGCGGCCCTGAGCCGCCCGCCGCCCCTGCTATGCGAGATGGTGCAGGCGTAGCACTATATCGTGTGAAGTGGGCCACGCACCGCCGCACGTCAGTCTCTACGCCGGCAACTTTTCGCCCCGTGCGTAAACCGCGTCTTACTCCGCCCGAAAAAAAAATCGACGACCGGTAAATCCTTATAAATAGACGAGCTAAGGTTAAATTGCGCCGCTGCGCCGGCCAGCACCTCAAGTTTTCCTCAAGGGGGGTTGGCGATGATGCGCCTAGTGAGTGGGTAGGGTCGCTTGGAGGGTCGGGTACAGACGGAGATTCAGGGTTAGGCGCTCCAAGCGAAGTTCTTCTGCCAGCCGCGCGGCCAATCGGGGAGGCGGCGCAGCCGGCTGAAGGTGCGAAGGTCGGGCCCGGCAAGGCTCGCAAGCTGCTCTTCATAATGCGCGTCAGTCAAGGGGTGAACGGGCAGCGCAAAAACCTTCGCCTTTGTTGGCCGCCGAGTGTTGGGGGACATTCGGCGGCCAATAAACTTTTCCGCCGCGTCGCCAAAAGTTTGACGCCGCCGCACAACTCAATCTATAACTTGCGACCGACATGAGAGTGCCAGCCTTTCGCCTCTTCGGCTTCCAACGCCCGTCCGATGTGGTTATGCCGACACTTGGCAAACTTGAGCGCGCGGTTATGCAGTTCGCGTGGCGGCGCGGGGCGCTGAGCGTCCGCGACGTACACGACGAATTTGCGGGCCGCATCGCTTACACGACCTTGATGACCACGCTCGACCGGCTCTTTAAGAAAAACCTGCTCGACCGGCGCAAGGACGGCCGCGCCTTCATCTACGCGCCCCGCGTCTCGCCCGAAGAGTTCGAGCGCGGCATCGCGGCGGACGTGCTCGCGGCGCTCCTGGGGCGCGGCGACGAACAGACGGTCGAACCCGTGCTCGCCTGCATCGTGGACGCCGTGAGCGAGCGCGACCGCGAGTTGTTGGACGAGTTGGAACGTCTCGTCAAAGAGAAGCGGCGGCAACTGCGCCGCGCCGAAGCCCGCCGCGTCGAGGACTAAACCAAACATGTATCACCTGCTCGGTCTATGCCTTGCGCTCGCGGCGCTGTTGACAGCGAACGCGCTCGCCGCATTCGCCGTCGCCGGTGTGTGGCGCGGCTGGCTGCGCGGACGCACGCGTGCGTGGTCGGGCGCAGCGCGCGCGCAACTGCTCTTTACGCTGCGCGTCGCGCCGTGCGTCTGCGCGCTGCTGTTCGTCTGCACGCTCGTCGTGCCCTCTTACCTGCGTTTTGAACCGACGGGCACGGCCGAAGCGGTCAGCGTGAAACTCGCCCTGCTGGCGGCGCTCGCCATCCTCGGCCTCGCGCTCGCCGTCTGGCGCGGCTTCGTCGCCTGGCGCACGACGCGCCGGCTCGTCGCCGACTGGCTCCGGCACGCCGAGCCGGTCACGCTGCCCGGCCTCGACCTGCCCGCTTATCGCGTCGCGCATCGCTTTCCGGTCGTCGCGGTCGTCGGCGCAATCCGCCCGCGCCTCTTCATCGCGCAACAACTGTTCGACGCGCTCAGCGAACGCGAACTCCGCGCCGCGCTCGCGCACGAATGCGGCCACCTCGCCGCGCGCGACAATCTGAAGCGCGCCATTCTGCGCGCCTGCCGCGATGTGCTGACGATTGTGCCTGCCGGGCGCACGCTCGACCGCGCGTGGGGCGCATGCGTCGAAGCCGCCGCCGACGAGCACGCAGCACGCGGCGGCGATGCAGACACGGCGCTCGATCTGGCGGCGGCGCTCGTCAAGATCGCGCGGCTCGTGCCGCAGGGCGCGCGGCCCGCGATGCCGGCCGGCGCATTTCTGATCGGTGCTTGGGAGGGCGAAAATCTTGCGTGGCGCGTGCGCCGTCTGACGCAGTTATCGGCCAGCAGCGCGGGCGCGCGCAGCGCGAACGCGAACGCTTTCGGCGTGTGGTTCTGGACAGCCTCGTGTGCTTTTCTGTTAACGGGCGCGAGTTTGGTCGCCGCCGATGCGCGCGTGCTCGCCGCCATCCACACGGCGCTGGAATACGCGGTCAAGGCTCTTAAGTAAGCACCAAAAACGAGTGCTGGTAGTACATGGCAGGCGGGCGTTAAGCTGCCGGTCAATGAGTTGAGTCCGCGTCGTTGCACCGCCGCTGCGGCACAATCTCCTTTCAGCGGCGACTGCGCCGGAACCGGCGCGTAACTCTTCCGATTAAGGGCCGGCACGCACTCCGAGACGTGCCGGCCCTAATAATTTCGCCCGCACAGACGAGCCGCGCGGGCCACACAGCTACGAATCAGTGCTCAATCACGTCGCCCCGTTCTTCTGCGCGCGCAGCAGTTTCAACAGCGCCCGCTCCTCCGGCAGATACTCCGGTTGCTGGCGACCGATGCGGCGCTCGCGGCGCGTGCGAAACTCTTCGAGCGTCGTGCCGGCGCAGTAGCTCTCAAGCACGAGCGGGTGAATGTAGCTGCTGCGACAGACGGTCGGCGTGTTGCCCAAATGTTCGGCCACGCGCTTGATGGCGCGCACGATGTTGCGCTTCGCCTGTTTCTCGTCCAGCGGTTTACCCAGTTCCGCCAGTTCGACCGCCGCCAGCAGCGTCCCGCCCCACGTGCGAAAATCTTTGGCCGAAAATTCCGGCGCGGTCGCCGCTTTGATGTAATCGTTCACGTCGCGCGGGCGGATGGCGACGGCACGCTTCTGTTCTTCGTCGTAATAATGAAACAACTTCGCGCCGCCTAATTTCTGTATGTCGCGCATGAGCGTGGCCAGTTCTTCATCCACGAGGATGCGGCGGTGGCGTATGTGATGCTTGCCGACGAAGTTGAAGACGAGCCGACCGCCGCGCTTGATCGTGAGATGGCGGTTGCGCAGCGTCGTCACGCCGTAAGTGCGATAACGTTTGACGCTCAACTCCGAGCCGACGCGAAAATAGAGATCGTTAATCAGCCGGATAATGACGGCGAGCACGCGCGCCTTCGAGAGATCGGTGCGCGCAATGTCCTCGTTCGTGCGCCGGCGCAGCGCCCCAAGCTGCTCGCCGAAGCGCACGATCTTTTCGTACTTGAGGCGCTGGCGCTTCGCCGCAAACGAGGGATGATAGATGCGCTGCACGCGCCCGTGGGCGTCGAGGCCGATGGCTTGCAACCGGCAATGCGCGCCGGGGGCGATGCGTACCTCGCGCCATGCGGGCGGGATAACGAGCGACTTGATCCGGGCAATCGTCGCCTCGTCCGTGATGCGTCGCCCGCGCGCGTCCTCGTACCAGAAACCGCGTCTCGGCGTGCCACGCCGCTGCCACCACTTTGCGCGCCGCCCACGCACGACGGCCGCCGGCGGGGTCGCTATCGTCGCCGTCGTCGTTTGCTGCACCTCTCTCTCTGCGCTCGCCATCACGTCACCTGCCCTTTGTCCGACACAAACACGCTGGCGCGCATTGAAGCGCGCGCCGATTGCAAAAGTATGACGGGAGATTGTGGAGATTAAAAGAGGCAGGGAACGAGCCGCACTAGCATTAGGCACTGAGCAGGCGTCGTCTGGCGCGCGGCCTGCCCGTTTAAGTGTTTCTGCTGTGCCTTACGTCGTGGCCGCCTGCGTCGCGCCTGTATCGGCGACGTAATAGAGGATGCGCGCACAGTTATCGCAGGTGATGATCTCTTCGCCGCGCCGGATCTCGGTCATAACCTGCGGCCGCTGCCGCATGTGACAGGCGCTACAGGAATTGTTGCGCGCCTCGGCGACGGCAATGCCGTCGCGCACGCGCGCGCTGATGCGATTGTAGAGCGCGCCCATCTGTTTCGGCAGCGCCGCGAGCACGCGCTCACGCTCTGCGCGCTGCGCTTCGATCTGCTGCGCCTGCGCTTCAGCCTGTGCTTCGAGGGCGGCGAGTTGCGCGTCGCGCTCGCCGCGCAGGATTTCGATCTCAGGGGCGCGCTCTTTGATCTGCTGCTCCGTGCCGTCGAATGTTTCCATCTGTTCGAGGATTTTGGTTTCGAGTTCGGAGCCATGTTTGCGCGCCGCGTCGCCCTCGCGGATCGCGGCGGTGTACTCCTTCTCGTTCGTCGCGGCCATCAACGCGCGGTCGGCGTGCTCGGCCTTGGTGCGCGTCTCGGCCAGTTCGGTTTCGAGTCGGGTGCGCGTCTGGCGTGCTTCGTCGCGCCGATTTTCCAGCGTTAAAAATTCGGCGGCGCGCTGCTCGAACTCTTTTTCGATCTCAGCGCGCCTCTGTGGGATGGCTTCCAATTCGGCTTTTAGCCTGCGGATGCTTGTGTCCAAATTCTGCAAATCAATTAACTGCGTCAACTCTGCTTTCACGCGATGATGCCCTCCAACCCAACCGGCAGCATAAGGCCGCCGTCCAAACACGGATCATAACAGTGGCGCGTGATGAGTGACAAGCGGGCGGAAGGCAGGGACGAATAACAAGTGACAAGTGACGAATGCTGAACGACAAGTTAACGCCTTGTTTCTGCTCATTACTTGTCGCGCGTTACTAACAGAACGATCTTGCCGAAACTCTCGTTGCTTTCGAGGTGCGTGTGGGCGGCGCGCACCTCGTCGAGCGCGTAAGTGCGCTCGACGACGGGGCGCAACGAACCGCGCGCGAGCAAGGGCAGGACGTGCGCGGCAAAGAGCCGTGTGGCGCGCGCTTTCTCTTCCGCGGAGCGGGCGCGCAAGACCGTGCCCGTGATGCGCAGCCGCTTGCGCATGACCAGCCCAAAGTCGAGCGGCGCTTGCGCTCCGCCCATCGTGCCGACGAGCAGGAGGCGACCGCGCGGCGCAAGCGCGGCGAGGTTCGCGTTCAAGTACGACGCGCCGACCAGATCGAGAATCAATTGCACGCCTGCGCCATCCGTCCACGCGCGCACCGCCTCCGCGAAGCTTTGCGCCTCGTCGCTGACCGTGACCGCTTCGTCGAGTCCGAAGGCGCGTGCGCGTGCAAGTTTCGTCGCCGTGCGCGCAGTGCCGCAGACGCGCGCGCCCGCCGCGTGGGCAAGCTGGACGGCGGCGAGACCGACGCCCGACCCGGCCGCATGCACAAGCACACGCTCGCCGATGGTTAAACGGCCTTGCGTGAACAGCGCATCGTGCGCCGTGATGAACGCTTCAGGCACGGCCGCCGCTTCCGCCCAATCGAGGTTGGCGGGAATCTCCGCGAGCGCGTTTTCCGGCACGACGACGTACTCTCCTTGCGCGCCGCCGCCCGTGATGCCGAACACTCGTTGCCCGAGCTGCCACGCGCGCACGTCCGCGCCCAACTGCTCGACCTCGCCCGCGAACTCCATGCCGGGAATATCTGCGGGCGCACCCGGCGGCGCGGGATAAAACCCACGCCGCTGCAACAGGTCGGCGCGATTAAGCGCCGCCGCGTGGACGCGCACGCGCACGCGGTCGCCCGTCGCCACGGGTCGTGCCACCGCGCGCACCTCAAGCCCTTCGACCCCGCCGTGCTGCACGATCACAACCGCGCGCATCGTCTCCGTCTGCATCTTTCGTCGTCCTCCGTTAGCCCAGAGCAAAACACAAAGACGGGCCGAACACAAAGCTACGCTGAAACGATGAACGATGAATTAAAACCCGTTCAGCATGACGAAGTGCGAGCGTAACGGCGTTCATCGTCTGCTTTGTGTTCGGCCGGTCTTTGTGTTTAATTCCCTCCGGTTCGCATGAACACTCAACCGGAACTGTTCGTCATCGTCAACTACAACGCGGCGCGAGCGCGTGCGGCTTGGGCGCTGGCGCAGCCAGCCCTCGCGGCGGCGGGCGTGCGCTTTGAGATGCACGAAGCAACACGCGTCGGCGACGCACAGGCGCAGGCGCGGCGGGCGCTGCACGAAGGCTATCGCACCATCGCCGTCGTCGGCGGCGACGGCACGCTCGGCGAAGTGGCGGCCGGTTTCTGCACGAACGCACAGGCACTTGGCGCGCCGCCTGTCGCCATCAATTCACACGCTGCGCTCGG
The DNA here is from genome assembly GCA_036389375.1 of Pyrinomonadaceae bacterium. Taxonomy (GTDB): domain Bacteria; phylum Acidobacteriota; class Blastocatellia; order Pyrinomonadales; family Pyrinomonadaceae; genus QHXQ01. The sequence continues at coordinate 10,583 of DASVQA010000149.1, forward strand.
CGTGCTGCCCGGCGGTACGGGCAACGATTTCGCGCGCAGCCTCGAAGGTCGCCGCGCCACGCTTGCACACTGGCTCGCACGACTCATCGCACATTGCACGCGCCGCGCTGACGACGAGCGAACGACACGCACGATTGATCTGCTGCACGGCATGGCGACGACGGATGAAGGCGCGCGCGCCTTTATCTGTCTCAACGCGGCGACGCTCGGCATCGGTGCGGACGTGGCGGGGCGCGTCGCACGGCAGGGGCGTTACGTGCGGCGGCTGTCGGGCGAGGCGCGGTTCGCGCTGGCGGCTTTGGCGGCGCTCACGCGCTGGCGTTTGCGACCGTTGCGGATTCAGATTGACGAGGCTGACCCGCAGGCTTGTCTGACGAATCTGGTGGCAGTGGCGAACAGTCCGTTTGCCGGTGGCGGGATGATGTTCGCGCCCGCCGCGCGCGTGGATGACGGCCGGCTCGACGTGGTCACTGCGTGCGGCATCGAACGCGCTGCGGTCGTGCGCGAGATGACACGCATACACAGCGGCGGGCATCTCGCCAATCCGCGCGTGCGCGTCCAGACGGCGACGCGCGTGCGGATCGAGAATTTAGCGCCGGCCGACGCGCTGCCGATAGAAGCCGACGGCGACGTGCGCGGCCGCACGCCCGCCGAATTTCGCGTCCTGCCCGGCGCGCTTCGGATCGTGTGCTGAAAACTCGTTGCAGGTTGGGCAACAGTTGGGCGTGACGTTAAGAGTGGCGGAATTGAATGGCAACTGCGTCGGCAGCTTCGCCGCGCGCAACTTCGCACCGGGCGTGCGTGGGCTGGATTAAGTTTGCGCGCTCTCGCGGCGTTCGATGTCGAGCACTTTGTCGAGCCTGCGTCGATGGCGTTCCTCGCCGGTGAAGCGTGCGGCGACGAACGCGCGGACGAGTTCCATCGCCACCTCGCTGCCGACGACGCGCGCGCCGAGACAGAGCACGTTACAGTCGTCGTGCTCGCGCGACTGATGCGCCGAATAGGTGTCGGCGCAGAGGGCCGCGCGCACGCCCCTGATCTTATTCGCCGCCACGTTTGCGCCGACGCCGCTCCCGCAGACCACGATGCCGATCTCCGCGCGACCGTCGCGCACGGCCGTCCCGACCTGCCACGCATAATCAGGATAGTCGTCGGGTTGCGCGCCGTCGTGCGTGCCAAAATCTTCAAGCTCATGACCGGCGGCGCGCAGTTCTGCGATGATGCGTTCATTCAGCGGATAGCCGCCGTGATCTGCGCCAATGGCGATTCGCATAAAAGTTTACCTGCTCACTGACCGAGCAAAGCGCGCGCGTGCTTGACGACGTTCTCCACGCTGAAACCGAGTTCATGCAAGGCCACTTCGCCGGGCGCGGAAGCGCCGAACCGATTAAGACAGATGCAGTCGCCCGCCGAGCCGACGTAGCGATCCCAGCCGAGCCGCGCGCCCGCTTCGACGCCGAGCCGCGCTCGTACGTCGGGTGGCAGCACTTCGTTGCGATAGTCCTGCCCCTGCTCCTCGAACAACTCCCAGCACGGCATCGAGACGACGCGCGTGGGCGTGCCGGACTGTTGCAACTGCGTGCGCGCTTCGAGCGTCAACGAAACTTCCGAGCCGGTGGCGAGCAGAATCAGTTGCGGCGTCACGCTCTGCCCGGCCGCGTCCGTCGCTTCGGCCAGAACGTATGCGCCGCGCTGCAAGCCTTCAGCCGCTGCGTACAGGTTGCGATCAATCGTCGGCACTTTCTGGCGCGTGAGGACGAGCGCGGTCGGCGCGTGCCGCCGCTCGATGGCGATGCGCCACGCTTCGCGCGTCTCGTGCGGGTCGGCGGGGCGTATGACGTAGAGGTGCGGGATGGCACGCAAGCCCGCGAGTTGTTCGATGGGCTGATGCGTCGGCCCGTCTTCGCCGAGACCGATGGAGTCGTGCGTGAAGATGTAGATGACCTGCACTTCCGACAAGCAGGCGAGGCGGATCGCGGGCTTCATGTAATCGGAGAAGCACATGAACGTGCCGCCGTAAGGGATGAGTCCGCCGTTTAAGCTGATGCCGGTCATGATCGCGCCCATCGCGTGCTCGCGCACGCCGAAGTGCAGGATGCGCCCGTCGTAACTGCCCGCCTCGAAACTCCCGCCGTCTTTGATGTCTGTGTTGTTCGACGGGCCGAGATCGGCCGAGCCGCCAATGAGCATCGGCAGCACGGGCGCGAGCGCGTTGATAACTTCGCCCGACGCCGCGCGCGTCGCCATCGGTTTCGCAGCAACGAACGACGGCAACTTATCGGCCCAACCAACCGGCAGATCGCCCTGCATCAACGTCTGCCATGCGCGCCCCTGTTCCTCGTGCTGCGCGCTGTAACGCGCGACGAGTTCATGCCATGCCTGTTCCTGCTGCGCGCCGCGTGCGACCGCTTGCCGGAAATGCTTGAGCGCCTCGTCGGGGATGTAGAACTCCTTGTCTTCAGGCCAACCCAACTGCTTCTTCGTCGCGCGCACCGCCTCTGCGCCCGGCGCGTCCGAGTGCGCCTTGCGCGTCCCGGCGGTCGGCATGCCGTAGCCGATCACGGTCTTGACCGAGATGAGCGACGGGCGATCACTGACAGCTTGCGCCTCGCTGATCGCACGTTCGATGGCAGCGAGATCATTGCCGTCCGCGACGGTCGCGGTATGCCAGCCGTAAGCCTCGAAGCGTTTGGGCACGTCCTCTGAGAAGGCGAGCGCGGTGTTGCCTTCGATGGTCACGTGGTTGTCGTCGTAGAGATAGATGAGGCGGCCGAGCTTCAAGTGACCCGCGAGCGAGGCCGCTTCCGAAGCGACGCCTTCCATCAGATCGCCGTCCGAGACGATGGCATAGACGTAATGATCAATGATCGGAAACTCTGCCCGGTTGAACTTTGCCGCCAGATGCGCCGCACCTAGGCCCATGCCGACGCCGTTGGCAAAACCTTGACCGAGCGGCCCCGTCGTGATCTCGATGCCGCGCGTCAGCACGTTCTCAGGATGGCCCGGTGTCTTCGATCCCCATTGGCGAAAGTTTTTGATCTCTTCGAGCGGCAGGTCGTAGCCCGTCAGATGGAGCAGCGCATAGACGAGCATCGAACCGTGCCCGGCGGAGAGCAGAAAGCGGTCGCGGTTCGGCCACTTCGGGTTAGCCGGATTGTGGCGCAGGAAGCGCGTCCAGAGGACATAAGCCAGCGGCGCACAGCCGAGCGGCAGGCCGGGATGGCCGGACTCGGCGCGTTGCACAGCGTCGAGCGCGAGCGTGCGGATCGTGTTGATGCAGAGTTGGTCAAGTTCCGGGTTCGGGTTCGTACTTTGCGGCTGCGTTGATGCGCTCATCTCGCTCTTTGGCTCCTCGCGGCTGGTTAGGCAAACTGATTTTGGTGACGCGGCAAATCATACCTGAAAGACAAAGCCCCTGCGAGTTGCGCGCTCGCAGGGGCTTTGGTGCGTAAATCCGAAACATCGCGGTCTTTTGTTTTACTCGGCCTTAACCGCCTTCGCTGCGTTGATGCGCCCACCGCTCGCAACCTTGCCGTCGAGCGCCGGCAGTTTATCAACTGAAGCGAGCAGCCGCTCGCGCAGTTCCTTAAGCTGCATCTGCGGGTTCAGGGCGAGCACGAGCGCCGCCACACCCGACACTTCCGGCGTCGCCATTGACGTGCCCGAATGCTCCTCGTACTGATTGCCCGGCCACGTCGAGAGAATCTCTGCGCCCGGCGCGGCGACGTGTACGCTCTTGACGCCCCAGTTCGAGAAGGAAGCGAGCGAGTCCGTGCGCGTCAAGGCGGCGACGCTGATGACGTTCGGGAGCGCGTAGTTCGACGGATAGTGCGGCCGGCGG
>DASVQA010000150.1:0-48360 GCA_036389375.1 Pyrinomonadaceae bacterium
GCGCTGCCAAAACATCAAGGCACGGCCGCGTCGCAAGTTTTACTGCTGAAACTATTACGCCGAAACCATGAAGCGACACTCCTGTCGCTATCTACTTTTGGTGTCCCGCCGGGATTAAACCCAGACTAGTTCAATTCCGCTTATTAATACCGAGGTCACCCCGCACTTCTCTTATCGCGGTTAAAGCAACCTTGCTGCTTCTAATGGTTAGCGTGCCAAAGTGAGCTTGTATGTTTCTTACTGAAGGGTGAATGCCTTCAGCAGCGAGCATGTAAGCAATATCCTTCACGCGTTGAATTAACTCCTCGCGCCGTTGCACGGACTGTTCTTTGCGGTAAAGGGCATGCCTCTCCGATATCAGCAAACAGAGTGCCGGAAAGCTGTCCCGCAAGCTTTGATCGCTGCGACCACTTCTCTGGCAGAATGCTTTGAAGGAGCACGGCGGTAATTCTGTGGTCGCAGCGTACAGAAGAAGGCTTTCAATGTCTGCTAACTCGTTCTTCTGGTCTTCCTCGTTTCGCTTCCTTAGTGCTTCGTAGAGGTCAGGGAATTTACTAATAAACACCGACCGGTGACACCCGAACTCTCGGACCAACTTCTCCAAGTTGGGCGAGGGGCGGGTAGACTTCAACGCGGCGCGTAACGCGCGCTCAATTTTTCTATAAAAAGCACGCTTACTTTTCTTGGTATATGCGCGGAATCTTTTGACGATCAAACTGCAAAGCTGTGGGAACTGGTAACGCAGAGTGTTCGAATCACGATTAAGGCGCATGGAAAAGTCTTTAAGAGAGGGCGGGGGAAATTCGAAATTAATTGAAGCTTCCAGTGACTCACGAGTCGCTTTCAAATCTAACCGGCTCCAACTGCGTGGGACTCCTTTTTTTATGCTCATATTCTGCTCCGGTTGCGCGGGGGCAGAATTCAGTTCGTAAGTGACTCTTCCCATCAACACATCCACCAATGTTTCTCGGGTGCCATAACAGAATCTGAGGAGTGCACCTAATTCAGGCAAATTTTCGCCCTGAGCCCAAAGTCTGACTCTCCCCGTGGTAGTTCCGAGTATGCGAGTCATTTCACGATAATTCCCGCCAGCTATCTTATTCACGCAACCCGAAATAGATTTGGAGACGGCCACTCTTTTAGGAGGGTCAACGACGGTTTGCACCTCGGAGAATAACTCGCCCAGTTGGCTTAAGATCCAAGACTGCCATTCGTATTCGGCTTCATTCATTCCCCCACCATTCTTGTCTTTCCCTGGGCTTCCGAGCCACTGCCCGCAAGAAGAGCAATGGCCCGGGCGTGTCCTTGAAGTCAGTACCGGATTTTGCCTGCCGCAGTGCGGACACTCGGAACGTAAACAGCAATGGTGGCCCACGCATGCGGTGATAACTTGCAGCGTCCAAACGAATTTCTCGTATACCGTCTGGCTGCCCGCCATAGACTCTTCAAAGCAGTTTGGACACCACGCTCTCGTTTTTCGAGAAAGGTATTTATGCGGTAGTACGTTTCTCCACCTTAACAAGGTGAGCGGGACAAGATCGGCGCGCAACGTAAGCCTCTGAAGAGCATCGGCCCACACCTCTGCGACTACGCCTGTACCATTGATGGCCGTTACTTCGTTGCCGTATCTGCTCGCTAATAAAGCGCTTCTATTCTTCTCACCGAGCAATGAGCTTATGTAGGAGTTATTTATGGCTGGAGCTAGTTCGAGTCCGAATAAATTGGCTACTGAAAAGCAGTGTGCATCTGCCAGGCGGCAGACGTATGAGGTAAGGCTCTCGACTTCCGCCGTGCCGACGCCGATCGGAGATAGGTGGTAGAGGCGACTATGAGGGCGAAGACAGCTCGCCCTTACGGGTACTCTATTGAGGACGAGAAGTCGTCTTTCCCCGCTAGCCCCCCTCACCTCTTCCAATTTTTCGCCGTTTCGGTTTCTGCCTGCCGGGCTTCTTGCTCCCGCGCTCGGACTTATTACCTTTCGGAAGGCTGCGCTCATCCTTTTCCGTTGTGTACCTCGCCTGTTCTTTAGCGGCCTTGCGACTAATCTTTTTAAGTGCTTCTTCGAAATCCTCATCACTGTCTAAAACCGTGTCGATGCTCTCCTCTGACTTAGCGAACTGGTGGAGCATCTTAATCCTCCTAGACTCGGAAATCAGACAAGTTCTCTTGAGGTGTTTCAACTCGAGTGTGACAGCTCCCTCGTCCACCGCTTCGGTATAAGCCGCGACCAGCCAATCCCTGAGAATCCCTATACACCCAAGCGTGCGATTATAGAGATAGTCCGAGTGCTGAGTTAAGTTCGGGACTCTCTCGAACGGCATATTCACTTGGAAGGAGTTAACAATGCTGTCGAAGATGAATTTTTCGTCTTCCGTGTCCAAGTAACGTTTGAAATGAATAATAGAGCTGCGCCTGATGAGTTGGTCGCTCTCTTCATCGTCTTCAAGGCTTAGTAGATCAAGTATCTTGTATGTGCCAAACAGCCCATGCAATGTTCCCGTCATATTCGCGACGGACTTAAGGTTCTCCGTCTGCTCTTCGACCCTCAGGCCTCCGGTGTTGACCAACTGGTGCGCCTCGTCCAACAAGAAGATGAGGGGGCGGCGAAACTTAAAGCACGATTCGATAGCGCGTCGATATTTCCTTATGCTCGCGTCTTCGACGAGCAGTTTCTTCTTACCATCAACAAACCTCACGTCCACGCTGACATCCGCGTAGAGAACTTTCTTTTCGATGTGCCTTTCTTCCATTGCCTCCAGCGCGCGCACGTAGTAATCCCCCCAACTCGGCTGTTTGGTGTCCTTCGCCGGGACTTCCATCCACGCGACAGGAATCCTGCCGGGGTCGGTGTGCTGGACCTCTGACCACTCCCACTCGAGTTCACTGACAAGCCACCTGATGAGGAACGACTTGCCGACGCCGGTCGGACCGGCGACGATGATCAGCTGCTTCCCGCCGGGCTCCCGGATGATCCTCATCACTCTGTTGAATATCAGCTCGATCATCGGGTGAAGAACTTCGTATTCCCGGAAATATTGCTTACGCTCCTCCGGAGATGCCTTAAGCAGATGAATCGGGAACTTGTTACCTTCTTCAGTCACTTGTTTCTCCGCACTTTGTTAAAAACCATTAGACTGTCAGGCTTGGTCTGTAGACGTTCCGTCTCACTGGTAGATGGCTCGGCACTGCCTATATCGCCCCCGCGGACTAACGCCGCGCTCTGGCCGGATCTGGCGAACGCTTCATAATCCAACTTCCGCTGGAGTTCCTTTTCTTCATCTTCAGAAGCTTTGGCAAGGTGCTTAGCGACGTCTTCCGCCCTCAGCATGTAACCTCCCGCATGCGCACGCCGTCTCTGCCTGAGTTCTTCGGTCATCTGGACTATGTCACGCTCCGAGCATTTTTTGAGCATGTTGTATAAACTCGGCGGGGCGTACCCTTCCTCCCAGCGCCCTTTCACATAAGCCAATATCGTGCTCGCGTCGTAGGGGTCGTAGCGAGTTTCAGGGGTAGTGCCAATCAACTTCGCCTGCTGGAACTTGGGTGCGTTGTAAAAGACATAGTGGTGCTTGATTCCACGGCTCTGTACGATTCGGCCCTTCCCCCGTGGGGTTTCGGGCATAGTCTCGACCAAAAAATTCCGGTCGTAGATGATTTCATCATAAGGAAGATCGTAGTGTTGCATGCCGAGGTCGTACGCCTCCTGTGGGCTCAAGCCATCCAAGGCAGGGTGCTCACGATTGTTGTAACCATGGAAGTACTCGTCTAGCCTGGGATATAGCAGCCCGTAACTCCACACGGCTAAATTTTTAGGATTCACAATTTTCGTCATCATCCTGCGGTCACCCCAAGGCTTCGTATTCCCCATCAGGTTGTGCACGAATTGTGTTTGAGTCGTCCCCAACACCCTCTCGACAGGCGAGCCGAAACGCGGCTTTGCGGTCGGTCTTAACTTTTTGTCGCAGTTGTATCGGGCAAGCAACGTATCGAAATACACGCTGCGGAAAGCCGCCCCCTTGTCGACCACAGCTAATTCAGGGAAGCGCCCGTGACGCCGTACGCAATGGCGCATGACCATCATGAGTGACTTTTTACTTTCTCTGTCGAAAGATAGGTAAAAGGCAAGGATGAGCCGTGTGAAGGCATCAATGAGCAGTGTCAACGTAGGTATGCCGAGCACTTTGAATGTCTTCGGACTTACGAGAAGTAGTGGCAGCGGCGTGTGGTCAATGTGGCAGATCTGCCAAGGGTGTTCGCCGTGGCGCGGTGTCTTCTCATCAAGTATCCAGTAAAACTCCTCGCGTTGGTAGGCCACCCTCGAGCCTTTCCTTTTCTCCTCCTGCCTCTTCCCAGCACGCGCTAATATCGCATTCCTGTAAGTGGAAAGGACTGGTATCTGATCTACTGCAATTTTCTTCTCCCTACATCGGCGAACGAACTCGCCGTACGAGGCGGACATATTCTTTTCCACGGGCGTTTCATAGGTATCCGCGATGCACTGGTTCATATCCTCCCGCATTTCGTCAGGAAGTCTGGGCTCTCTAGATCCCTTGTTTTTATGAAGTGGAATTAACCCTAACAAGCCATCACCGTATTTCTCTTTTGCCTCTTTAAATTTTTTCACCCAGTCTCGGATGGTCCGCATGCTGAATGGCGGGTTGATAATCTTCTCGCCACGAAGTATTGGATGCACTATGTGATAACGCTCTAGCGCAATAACCCTATCCTCTCGATTAAACTGCTCAGCATATTCACTGGCTGCGTCACTTAATGAGCCACGCTGGCGGAGTTCGAGGCCGGTAATCAGACCCCGTGTGAGGTACGACTCGAATTTAGAAATTGACACTTCGACCGTGTCCTCACGGCCGAAATCCAAGGACACCAAAGTGCTGCCTACTAACAATATTTTGATGGGCTTGCCGTCGAAGAGAGCTCTCGAACCCGGAACCACATCACTGGCGCGAAACGGCTCGTCCGCTTTGCTAGCGATTCCCGAGATCGCTTCGTAAAAAGCGGCATCCTCTTTCGTTAAGTAAACGTAAGTTCTCTCGGGCTCAGTCAGCAGATCTTTATTTATGTTGACGTAAATCCGTTTTGTGGCGATAAGCTCATAGATACAGCCGCTGCTAAAATTGTTCACCTCGGCAAGTTCAAGTAAGGACGAAAGAGTGGTCTGGGGGCGCTTACTTAAAAACTCCGAAACAAGGGTGAAAGTGCGGGAGTCGACGATAGATACGTACCCGGGCTTGTAATACCTATGTGCGATGTTGGCGTTTCTCGCAAGCGTATAATTAATCTCCGCGGAAGAGCGGAGGTGAAAATAAAGGCCGTATTGCTCCGCATATTCCTCACCGGGCACATAATGCCATACGCCGTTATCATCCTGGCAGTATCGGTCAGGGTAATCTTGCGCGAGTTTTAGAAGCGCCTCCTCCGTCTTCCACTCCTCCCATCCTGCGGAGTCATCGCGTATGACGAAGAAGTCCGGCGTGCATTTGTGCCCACGTGACTTTCCCTTTCTATCTCTTACGTGGACAGTAAACTGGTTTGGCTGATCCCAATACTCCTTAATGTCATTCTCAGGGTCTTCGTAGAGTAGAACCGCTTGGAGTTCGACCGTGTGACTTTCGAACTGAACCGAATGGCCCATCTTCCAGCTTTTATTAAAAATTCCGCTGACATTCGTAGGCCCGCTGTCTGTCAAGCGCGCGGGATCAGAATTTCGAATTCTGATTACCTCTTCGCGAGCTTCTGTAGAGAGATTCAGCCGGTCGCACCAACTCTCAAACTCTTTAGCTGTCATTTTCATGTTGAAATCTCCAGGGACGGATTACGCCAATGGTTTTGGAAATTGAACAATGGTGATTTTCTGATGTCAGGTGGAAGACTTCTGTTAATTACCGCGAAATAGTACAAGAATATTTGCTAGATTGAAATGTTTGTTGGAAGTTTATAGGTAATAAATTAGGAACGGTTTTAGAAATTGTTACACGATCCTGCGCGCCGCGGTTTCTCACAACTGACAGACACGGTGGGCATAATCGGCGCGAGCGATGCCAAGTTGAGCGGTGACGGCAAGCGCATCGCCTTCGTCAACGATATGCGTGGTGGCGCAGACGACGCGACTACCACACGCGATCTTTTGCTCTACGATTTCACAACGCGGAGCACGCGCGTCCTCGCGTCAGACGTGCGCGGGCTGGCGCTCGCGCCGGGTCGTGCGATTACCGACGATGGTGCGCGCGTTGTCTATGCGGCAGAGACGGCGCTTCATACGACGCAGGTGTTTCTCTATGACGGACGCAACGAGGTGGTGCGCCAGTTGACCACGCTCGGCTCGCGCGTGACGGACGTGCCGCTCAATCCGACGATTAGCGGCGACGGGTCGCGCGTTGTTTTTGCGACACGCCGCAGCGTCGTGGGTGGCAACGGCGACGGCAGCGCCGAGCTTTACAGCTATGACGTGCCGACAAACCGCTTCACGCGGCTGACAAACGCGCCTGCGGGTGCTATGGCCGAGATTGTCGCTTCGCTCGACGACGATGGCGCGCGCGTCGCCTTCAATTTCCCGCGTGTGCTGTCCGGCGCGGTCAGCGAAGATGAATTGGCCAACAACTCGGAGATCTACATCGCTGATATAGAAGCCCGCCCGCCGTTTGCGACCGACTTGCGAGTCACGCACGGCGCGACCTTCGGCCACGAACCGACGACCGTCAAGGCCATCGCGCCTGAGCAGATTGCCGTGGCGACGGGGCGCAATCTATCGCTCAGCGCGCAACAGACGCTGCGCCAGACCGACGGCTCATTCCCGCGCACCTGCGCCAACGTGACGCTAACGGTTAACGGTCAAGCGGCAGAACTGCTCTACGTCTCGCCTACGCAGATCAACTTTGTCGTGCCGCCCGGCATTGCGCCGGGACTCGCAACCGTCTCGGTACGCAATCACGACGGCTACGAGGCGCGTACTACGGTCACAATTTTGTCTGCCGCGCCCGGCATCTTCACCGAGAGCGGCGACGGCCGAGGCTCGGCCGTCGCGCTGGAAGCGACATACAACCTGCGCCCGCCCTTCGATCCATTGGACGTACAACATAACCCGCGCCGCCTGATCATCTTCGCTACAGGCGTGCGCCATGCGTCAGACCTGAGCGTCTCAATCGCCGGACGCGCGCTGGCGGTCGAGCGGGTCGTACCCTCGCCTGACCTGTCCGGATTAGATGAAATTCACGTTGCGCTGACGCCGGCACTGCGCGGCGCTGGCATTGTGCCGCTCACGTTGCGCGCCGGTGGGCGCGACAGTAATCCGACGACCATCCAGTTTGGCGGGGTGCGCCGCGCGGCGCGCATCGTGCTGTCGCCGGAAGAGGCCCGCGTCGGCGTCGGGCGCACGCTGCAACTGGTCGCTACCGTCTTAGATGAAGCCGGTTCTGAGTTGAGCGGTGCGCCTGTCGCTTTCAACTCCGACGCGCCGGACGTAGCAGACGTGGACGCAGCCGGCACTGTGCGCGGACTGAGCGCGGGCGCGGCCAGTATCCGCGTAACTTCCGGCGACATCGGCGCGACAATGCGGGTGCAGGTCTATCCGCTCACGCTCGTCATTAACGAGGTGTTGGCCGATCCGCCCGACGGCGCGGCGGGCGACGCGAACCGAGACGGTGTACGGAGCGCCGCGCAGGACGAGTTCGTCGAGATCGTTAATGCCTCGGCGCAGGACTACGACCTCGGCGGCTATCAACTGCTCACGCGCACGAGCGGCGGCGTTGACGTGTTGCGCCATACCTTCGCACCCGGGACGCTCCTGCCGCCGGGCACGGCCGTCGTCATCTTTGGTGGCGCGCAGCCCGCGACCTTCAATCCAAGCGATCCCGCATTCGGCGGCGCGCAAGTCCTCACCGCAGCAACCGGCGGGCTATCGCTATTAAACGGCGGCAGCACCGTCACGCTGCTCGATCCAAGCGGCACGCCCGTCGAACAGATGAGCTATGGCGACGACGTGCATCTGCCCGCCGACAACAATCAATCGCTCACGCGTGCCCCCGATCTTACCGGCAACTTCACACCACACGAGCAGGCGGCCCGTAGCGCCGGTCGCCCCTTCTCACCCGGCACGCACCCGGACGGCACGCCCTTTAACCCGACCGCACCTGTCGCACGCATCACGGTCGAACCGGCTAACGCAGAGATAGAGACGGGCGCGCAGCAGCAGTTTATCGCGCACGCTTTTGCCGCGAGCGGCGCAGAGTTGAGCGGCGTAATCTTCGGCTGGCAGACGAGCGACGCGGCGGTTGCGCCAATTGACGCGCAAGGGTTGGCGCGCGCTCTAAAGGCCGGCACTTCAGAGGTCACGGCGCAGGCACGCGGCGTGCGCTCAGCCCCGGCGCTGCTCACAGTGCGCGCGCCTACGCCCGTGCTGACGCGCATAGAGGTCGAGCCTGCCCTGCTCACGCTGCCCGCCGGTGTGCAGCAACAGTTCAACGCGCGTGCGTTCGACCAACGCGGACAGGAAATGAGCGGCGTTGCGTTTGTGTGGACATCAAGCGAGCCGGGCGTCGCCACGATTGATCAGGCGGGACTGGCGCGCACGCTCGGTCGGGGCGCGACGAGCATCAACGCAGCGGCGCAGGGCATCAGCGGCGCAGCCATGCTCAACGTCACAGCACCCGCGCTCGTCATTAACGAAGTGCTGGCCGACCCGCCCGATGGCGCGGTGGGCGACGCCAATCACGACGGCACACGCAGCGGCACGGACGACGAATTTATCGAGTTGGTTAACAACACCGGCGGCGCGCTCGACCTCGGCGGCTGGACGCTCCGCACGCACACGCTAACGAATTTAACCGAGACGATGCGGCACAGCTTCGCCGCCGGTACTGCGTTGCCGCCCGGCGACGCAATCGTTATCTTCGGCGGTGGCAGTTTCGCGCCACAGAATCCCGCGTTCGGCGGTGCGCAGGTCTCTGCGGCGACGAGCGGCGGGCTGGCGCTCACGAACGGTGGGTTGATGATCGTCGTGCGCGACAGCGCGGGCCGGCCGGCGGCGGAGTTCGCCTACGGTGCGCCGGGCGACGATTTCGGCGGCGATGCGGTCAATCAAGCCATCACGCGCGCGCCCGACGTGACGGGCGCATACGCGCGCCACACGCTCGCAGCCGGCGCAGGCACGCGCAGATTCTCGCCGGGCACGAAACTCGACGGCTCATTCTTTGCGCCCCGCGCCGGCCGCCTGACGCGCGTGGAATTGACGCCCACGAGCGCAAACATCACGGTCGGCGGTACAACGCGCTTCACCGCCGAGGCGTTTGATCAATTCGACCGCGCCCTGCCCGGCGTCACCTTCAACTTCACTTCGAGCGACCCGAACGTCGCGGCGCTCACGGACGCAGCCAGCGACAGCGCAGACGGGCGCGCAACCGCGACCATCACAGGGCGCGCAGCAGGCACAACGCTCATCAAAGCAACTGCCAGCGCCGCCGGAAACAGCGTGACGAGCAACGAGGCGACGGTCGAGGTCGCGCTGCCGCCGCCGGTTGTGCAGCGCGTCTTGCTCAGTCCCACGAGCGCCGTCATCAATCGCGGGCAGGCGCAGCAGTTCAGCGCGCAGGCGGTTGATCAAAACGATCAGTTAGTGCCCGACGCTCAGTTCAGTTGGACGACGAGCGATGCGCAGGTAGCCACCATCAGCTCTGACGGACTGGCACGCGGGCTTGGTCTGGGCGCGGTCAACATCAACGTCACGACGCCGAACGGCGCGGGCGGCCACGTCTCGGCGCAAGCGTCGTTGACTGTGCGCGTGCCGCTCGTCATCAACGAAATTCTGGCCGACGTGCCGCCCGACAATGCAAACACGCCAGGTGTTGAAGGCGACGCGAATCGCGACGGCGTGCGCAGCAGCAGCGACGACGAGTTTGTGGAACTGCTGAACAACTCGCACGCGCCGCTCGACCTGTCCGGCATCGTCTTGGCCGATGCTGCCGCCAACCGCTTCACCTTTCCGCCGAACACGACGCTCGAGGGTGGGCGTAGCGTCGTCATCTTCGGCGGAGGCGCGCCGCCGGGGAACGATCCTCCTTTCGGCGGCGCGCTTACCTTCACCGCCGCATCGCTCGGTCTAAACGACGGCGGCGACACCGTAACCCTCAAACTGCCAGCGCCCAACGGCGATATTTTCATCGTCGCGCAAGGATTCGGCAGCGCCGCGCAGGGCGCACCGCCCGCGCCCAGCGATCAATCGCTCGCCCGCACGCCCGACGCCGAAACAGATACGAACGGCGGCAACTTCAGCGCGCACGCCAGCGCGCCGCACGCGGCCGGGCGCGTCTTCTCGCCCGGCACGCGCGCAGACGGCACGCCCTTCGGCTCGCCATCCATCACACGCATCGAGGTCGCGCCCGCGTCCGCGCAACTCGACATCGGTGCGCGCCAGAATTTCAACGCACGGGCCTTCGCCAACGTCAGCGGCGCGGAGACTGAAGTGGCCAACGTCTCTTTCATCTGGGACGCAGGCGACCCGACCAGAGCGGCCCTTGCGCCCGTGACAGGTACAAGCACGGAAGCGTCGGCGCTCGTCGCCGGCACAACAACTATCCGCGCACAGGCCGGCGCTCAGCAGGCGACCGCGACGCTGACGATTAACCCGCCGCCCCCTGTATTGACGCGCGTAGATTTGACGCCAACCTCCGGCAGCATCGTCGTCGGTCAGACAGCGCAGTTCACAGCCCGCGCCTTCGACCAGTTTAATCAACCGTTCATCGGCGCGACCTTCACGTTCAACACAGATGCCAGCGAAATTGCCACCGTCGCGTCCGTCACAAACAACCCGGACGGCAGCGCCGACGCGTTCATAGACGGGCGCGCGCCCGGCCCCGCACACATCAGCGCCACAGCCAGCGCCGGCCCAACCGTCGTCACGAGCAACACGGTGACGCTCACGGTCAATCAGCCGCCCCCTGTGCTAACACGCATCGTGGTCGCGCCCGCAACGGCCACGATTGCGGCCGGCGCGACCGCGCAGTTCACCGCGCAGGGCTTCGACCAAAACGATCAAGTGGTAACAGGTCTGACTTTCATTTGGACATCGAGCAAGCAAAGCGTCGCCGCGATCAATCAGAACGGGCTGGCGACAGGACAGGCTGCGGGCGAGACGCAGATCACAGCCTCCTCCGGCAGCGTAACGAGCGGGCCGGCGACGCTAAACGTTACCGCGCCGCCCGTCCCAAGTGCCGGGCAAGTCATCATCAACGAGGCGCTCGTTTCCTTTGCCGGTTCAAGCACACAGGCGCGCAGCGATTTCGTCGAGCTTTACAACACAACCGGGCAGACGCTCGACATCAGCGGCCTCGTCATCTCGTTCCGTCCGTCCGGCAACGCCAACACGGCGAGCACCGCCACGCTGCCCGGTGCAGCCGGGAGCGGCGCAACGTTAATTGGCCCACACGCCTACTTCGTTATTGTCAACGGGTCGAGCACGTTCGACGTGGCGGCCGATTTCGCAGTGCCTAATGGCGGCTTGGATTTGAATAACACGACCGGCGGGATCAAAATTGAAGTCAACGGGGTGAAACTCGACGGGCTGACCTATCAAGCCGGCAGCACGCCGCCGGCGGCGCTCTTTATCGCTTATGGCGAAGGCACGCTGCTCAGTTCTCCGAGCAGCACGACGACCAGCGACTACATACGCAGCCCGAACGCCGCCGACACGAACAACAACGCAACCGATTTCAAACGCAATAGCTCAACCAACAGCGTTACGCCCAAAGCGGCGAATCCCTGAGCAGGTTTATTTAATCACGCCGGCCAGCGGGCTAGACGCGCTGGCGTAGAGGCGTCTGGGCATGCGCCCTGACAGATAGGCGAGGCGGCCGGCTTCGATGGCGAGACGCATGGCCCGCGCCATGCGGGCCGAGTCGCGCGCTTCGGCGATGGCGGTGTTCATCAGGACGGCGTCCGCGCCGAGTTCCATAGCGATGGCGGCGTCGCTGGCTGTGCCGACGCCGGCATCGACGATGATGACGGCGTCGGGCAGTTGTTCGCGCATGATCGCCAGATTCGCGGGATTCTGTATGCCGAGACCTGAGCCGATGGGGGCGGCGAGCGGCATGACGGCGGGACAACCGGCGGCGAGCAGTTTCTTGGCCATGATGAGGTCGTCGCTGAAGTAAGGGAGCACGATGAAGCCTTCGCTGACGAGCGTGCGGGCGGCGGCGAGCGTCTGTTCGTTGTCGGGGAAAAGCGTCGTCTGATCACCGATGACTTCGAGTTTGATCCAGTCTGTGCGGAGCGCCTCGCGGGCTAGGCGCGCGGTGCGGACGGCGTCTTCGGCCGTGTAGCAACCGGCGGTGTTCGGCAGGATGGCCAGCGCCGGGTCTAGGTGGTCGAGAAACGATTCGCTGCTGCGGTCGAGCGGGACGCGCCGGACGGCGACCGTCACCATTTCTGCGCCCGATGCGCTGTGCGCCGCCTTCATCTCGTCGTAGCTGCGATACTTCCCCGTGCCGATGATCAGGCGCGACGCGAATGTGCGCCCCGCGAGCGTGAACTTGTCTGCTGTGGCTGTTGCGACTGTGGACATGATGATTTTCGGTGCTGCCGATCGAGCAAACTTTACAACGCGCCGCGCGAAAAATGAAACAGCGAAATTCTTTGCGCCTTTGCGTCTTTGCGTAAGGTAATTCTTAGGGCGCTAATACCCTCACGCAAAGGCGCAAAGAGAGGCGCGGCGATCATAGGAGGGACTGATCGCCGCGCCGCGTCTCGTGTTGCTTGCCCGTTCAGTTCTTGAGCGTCGCCTTCGAGCCGTTCTCTTTCGCGCCGTTCTCGCCGGGGAGGTTCAGGCGGTCGCGGAAGAGGTTCAGCAGCAGCAGCGTACCCAAGCCGCCCGCGCCGTCGCCGGAGCCGGAGGCCATCACGTCCGGCGTGATGCGGACGCCCTTCTCGCCGATGACCCTGAGCGTCTCGACGAGCGCAACGCCCTGTGCGCCGAGCGCGTCCACCTGTTCGTGATAGGCCACGCCCTGCGCTTCGCCCATCAACCGCACCTTCTCGGCTTCAGCCGTGCCGGTCGCGCGAATGTAGTGCGCTTCGCCTTCGCCTTCGGCCCGGCGCTGCTCGGCGCGCTTGGCCGAGATTTCGACGCCGACGGTTGCCGCCATCAGGTCGCGCTGATTGTCGGCGTGCGCGCGCGTCTTCTCAAGCTGGATGCGCTTCTCTTCGGCTTCGCGCTGCGCGTCGAACATGTTCTGGCGCTGCTCGGCCAGAATCTTCTCGGTCTGCGTCTTCATCAACTCTTCCGGCAGATGTATGTGGCAGATGAGCACGTTGACCACGTCAACGTGATACTTCAACAGGTGCGCGCGCACGCGCGCTTCGGCGCGCTCCTGTTCCTCGTGCCGGTTTTGCAGGTACGCCATCGCGGACGATTCGGACGCCTGATTGCGGAAGATCGAGTCAATCAGCGGGTGCATCACGTTTTGAATCAGGCGGTCAATGCCGCCGATCTTGGCGACCATGAAGGGCGCGTCTTCCGGTTTGACGCGAAAGACGACGCGCACTTCCAACTGCATGGTGAAGCCATCCTTCGAGATGACCTCAAACGGGTTGAAGGTGTTGACGACTTCGCCCGCCGTCCATTCGACCGTCTGGTTCGTCGTCGGGATGATGATCGGCGTAATGGCGAGCGTGTTGACGTAGTAGCGACCGGGGCCGACAACGGTCTCCTGTATGCCGCGATAGCCTTCGGGCACGACGTAGGCTTCGTGTGCGCCTTCGTCCAGCCGCCGGTCGGCCGGGTCGCCCGTCATCAACTCGGCTTTGATCTCGTCCACCGTCTTATGGTCTTCGATCTTGTCGAGGCGCTGGGCAGACTGCTCGGCCTGCTCCTGTTCTTCGCGCTCCATGCGCTGGCGCACCTTCTTGGCCATCTCGCGGCGGATGTCGTCGCCGGGGTCTTTGCCGACGTTTGAGACGACGACCGCCACCTCGCCCGGCTTCACTTCCTTCGCCGTCTCAGGAATGACTTTGAAGAGGAGCGGGTTGATGTAGTAAGTGCCGGGCAGCAGTATGTCCTTTTGCGGCCCGCGCTGGCCGCCGCGCCCGATGAACTCGTGCCCGTCCTGAAAGTTGTCGTGTCCTTCGACCGGCGTAGCCACGTAGTCGCGCGGGTCGAGCGGCGCACCGTCAAGCGCTTCGACGAGACCGATGCCGTTCTCGCTGATCATCGTCGCATCGTAGAGGCGCACGAAGAAGAGACCCGGCTTGACGACGTTCACGTCTTCGATGCTGAGCGAGTTGGTCAGGATGCGATACGTGCCCGGCGTCAGTATGTCCACCTGCGGCCCCTTCTGCCCGCCGTGCGCGATGAACTGCTCCGCGTTCTGAAAGTTCACGTGCCCTTGAATAGCTTTGCCGAGCAGCCGACCGGGGTCGAGCGGCGCACCGTCGGCGGCCGTGATCACGCCGACCTTCCCTTGCGGGATGGTCGTCGCCTTAGCAATTGAGACGCGGAACAGGTACGGGTGAATCGGCCACAAGCCCGGCGGGAGCGTCCGCAGTTGAATGCCTTTGACGCCCCCCTGTTTGATGAACGCGATGGGGTCTTGGAAATTATTGTGCGCGTTCTCGGCGCGGTCGGGCGCAAAGATGCTGCCGGGCTGCATCGGCTCGCCGTCCACGGCTTCGATGATGCCCATCTCGTCTGAGCCGATCTCGATGAGCGGCACTTTGCGCACGACGCGCTCGAACGGATACTTGATCAGGTGCAGGCCCGGCTTAAGCACGTCCGCCTGAATGCCGACTTCGCCCTCGGTGGCGACCACGCGCCCGGGCGGCATCTTCGCGCCGAAGTAGCGGCGCTCCTTGATCGCAATTTCCCGCGCGCCGACGTTGATGAGCGTCTTACTCAAAATGACGAGCAAGACGATGAGCGCAATGCCCACAACCAACAACAGGGGGACGTAAGAGACAAGGTCGTTATTCATGGTACTCCTCTTTCACTCAGCAACAGTTTCGAGCGCACGGGCAGACTACAACGGGCGAAGGGCGCGTAACCGTTCGCCCCGGCCGATGTGTACCCGCGCGTGTTTAAATCCCATCAGGCTGTGCGGCGCTATCTTCGCCGCGCACGGCGTTTGCCGTCGTCGCGCTGGCCAGTTCATTACGCAAGTTCGTCAGGCGCTGTTTGAGGATGAAGCCTGCGCCGGTGCGGCGTGCATCGGACGAGAGCATCCAGTATTGACTGTCGATCAGTTCGCGCAACTCTTCGCCGGAGAATTGCGGTAACTGGCCGCTCTGCCAGAACAGGCAGGCGATCTCGGCGGCCTTGCGATACGTGTCGGGGTCGTCCGAGAGCGCTGCGAGGTGCAGCATCGTCGGGGTCGTGGCGCGGTCGGGCGTCTCTTGCCAGATGGCGCTGTAGACTTCGGCCAACTCGGCGCTGCCGCGTAAAGCACTGTGCCCCTCGATGTAGGCGACGAGCGTGCGCAGTTTCTCGTCCGACTTGGCCACGCGCTCGACCAGTTCGTTGAGCACAACGCGATAGAGCGCCGCATCATTCGTGCGCTGCGCATCTTCGAGCGCCGACAGGTCGACCGCCGCCGCCCGCGCCATGAAGCCCGCGCGCTGTTCCATGTAGCCTTGCGCGGGCTGGCCCGGCCGGGCGCTGGCGCTCAGGTCGAGCGCCTCCTGCGTGTCGGCAAAGAGGCTGCGCGGCGGTCTCTGTCGTAGTTCACGCTGCGCGCTCGCCTGTAAGAGCTTTTGCTGCCTGCGGTAGACGACGAAGGCGGTGGTCGCGGCGAGCAGAACGAAGATGATGATGAGCGTAGCGATCAAGGTTAGCGCCTGTCGCACCTGACACCTGCGGGCCGCCTGTTAAGCGGCGGCGTGGCGATGCGGGCGACGGTCGATCATTAATTACGTTTTCCGCCTTGTGCGGGTTTCTAAAATCGCAGGCGGACGCGGGCGAGGCGCTGGCGACAAACTGTCATTGTGCCGGGCGCTTTAGCGCGCCCGGGGGCGCAGGGGTAGAAAGCAATCCAACATCAATCCGAACTCGCGCCGCCGCCGACGAAATGAACGATCTCGATCTGATCGCCCTCCGCCAGCAGCGTATCGGCCCAGCGCGCGCGGCGCACAACTTCGCGGTTGCGCTCGATGGCCAGACGCTCCGGCGCAAGCTTTAGCTGCGCGATCAACTCCCCGAGCGTCAATCCCTCTCGCAGTTCGTGGGCTTCGCCGTTGATCTGGACGCGCACAAGTCGGCTCCTCGTGCTCAGTGGTGAATAGCGCGGCGCAACTCGGCCGCGCAGTCGTCCGCGACCGCGCGGATCAGCACGGCTGCGCGCCCGGCGGTGAAACGCGGCAGCCAAGCGTGTACGAGCGCCACGCCGTCCGCGTCCGTCTTGCTGCGCAGGATCAGCGGCCGGAACTCCGAGCCGAGAATCTTAACCGTCACTTCCGCGTTGGGCACGCTGACGCGGTCTTCGACGGGCCCGCGCCCGACGCGCACGCGGATCGTCACCACTTCACCCGCGCGAAATTCTCGTTCCTCAAGCAGATTCAGATGCAGCGCCTGCTCCGCCTCGACGTGGACGAAGCTCAACTCATCAATCTGCTCGCTGATCGTTTCTTCGACCGTCTCCGCCACGCGCGGCATGACATCGACGGGGATGTCGAGCGGCTGTGCTTCAACGACAGATGCACCCACCGTTGCCGGCTCAACTTCCGGCGGTGCGGGCGCGGGCGTGGGCGCAGGGCTGAACACTTCGGGCTGCGCTTGCGCGGCCTCGCGCTGCTGCATGCGCTTGAGGTCTTCGATGCGCCCGGCGCTGATGGCGGCGCAGAGCAGTTTGTGCTGGCGTTGCAGGCGCTCGGCGAGGGCTTGCGCGTCGAAGCCTTCGGCGATGAGGTCGTTGTAGGGCGAGCGTTTGCTGGCGAGAATTTCGCCGCCGACGTAGATGAGCGATAGGATGAAGGGCGAACGTAGGCCCTTGTCCTCGGTCTGGACGTGGTAGATAGTCCCGTTATGCTCGATGTCTGTGTTGAATCCGGTAATCACGGCGATCTCAGGCAAGCAAACCGTCTGACGGAGGTGGCGCAACTCTTAAGGACGCGCGCTGCGGGCGGCGAAACGCGAGCCGTAAGGAACAGTAACACAGCCCTCCGAAGAGGGTCAATCTCCTTGCGCCTGAGCCTTTTGCACCGCCCGGCCGAGTTGCTTGACAGGCTTCAGACGTTGCTCTACCATGCGCTTGTTACATGATTCTCAAACTCTAATTTGCGCTTCGAGCAGCATAAGCTGACGGGAGGCCGGTGTGCGTAACTTCGCGCTGATGGATTACCTGCCGATCCTTTTGATGTTCGCCGTCGCGGCGGGCTTCGGCGGCGGCAACATACTCCTGTCGCAATTCGTCGGGCAGCATAAACCAACCCGCACGAAGCTGATGCCCTACGAGTGCGGCAAAGACCCGGTCGGCTCGGCACGCGAACGCTTCTCGGTCAAGTTCTACCTGATCGCGATGATCTTCATCCTGTTCGACATCGAGTTGATCTTCCTGATGCCGTGGGCCGTGGTCTTTCGCTCGTTGGCGGCAGCGGGCGGACAGGTGCGCGGGATCATCTTCGGCGAAATGATGCTGTTCATCGCGCTGCTGCTGGTCGGCTACGTGTACGTGTGGAAGAAGGGTCTGTTCGATTGGGGCGAGCGGGCGCGGCGCGAAGCGGAGGCGGAAGCGCGCACGCTGGCACTGGTGGAAGGGCGCGCGGCGGACATCAAACGCGCCGCCTGAAGTTTTCGCGGAGGTTTTATGGGTCTCGATAATGTGCTGGCCGAAGCGCTGCCGGAAATTCTGACGACGAAGCTCGATTCACTCGTCAACTGGGCGCGCAAGTCGTCGCTCTGGCCGGCCACGTTCGGGCTGGCCTGCTGCGCCATAGAGATGATGGCCGTCACGGACTCGCGCCACGACCTTGCGCGGTTCGGGGCAGAGGTTTTCCGCGCCAGCCCGCGTCAGGCCGACGTGATGATCGTGTCGGGGCGCGTGTCGCGCAAGATGGCACCTGTGCTGCGGCGCATCTACGATCAAATGCCTGAGCCGAAGTGGGTGATCTCGATGGGCGCGTGCGCCACCTCGGGGGGCGTCTTTGACAACTACGCCATCGTGCAGGGTGTGGACAAGGTTGTGCCCGTAGATGTCTACATCCCGCGCTGCCCACCGCGCCCGGAAATGCTCATCCATGCCGTGATGATGCTGCAAGAGAAGATCAAGAACGAGTCGCTGCGCGACCGCAAGGACGTGCCGCGTGAGGAAGCGCGCGAGGCCGTGCCGCCGGGCACGCTGCCCGCGAGCGGCATTTCCGCGACCAACGAAGCGGCGGCCGACAAAACCGCGCAGGTCGAGATTTCGCGCCCCTATACGATCCCGTCCCGCCACGAACGGCGACGTTCATCATGAAAGTAGTCAGTAGCCAATAAGCAAACTACTGGCTACTGGCTACTGACTACTGACTACTTTCGTCATGTCAAAAGATATTGAGCGCGAACAGAATTTGGACGAGCAGGCCGCCGCGACGCCGCTTGAATATCCGGCGCTCCTGCCCTTGATCGAGGCGCTGCGACAGGCGCAGGGCGCGTGGGTATCGGAGGTCGTGCAGGCGTTCGGCGAGTTGACGCTCTTTGTGCCGCGCGAGCAGATCGTCTCAGTCTGCCAGTACATGAAGACGACGCCGGGGCTTGAGTTCACGCTGCTGGCCGATCTGTGCGGCGTGGATCGGGGCCCGGAAGAAGAACCGCGTTTCGAGGTCAACTATCACCTGTTTTCGACGACGAAGTTTCATCGGTTGCGCCTGAAAGTCTTGCTCAATGAAGACGACGCGCACGTGCCGACCGTGACCGGCGTCTGGCGCACCGCCAATTGGCACGAGCGCGAGACCTTCGACATGCTGGGCGTCATCTTCGACGGCCACCCAGACCTGCGCCGCATCCTTCTGCCCGACGATTGGCAGGGGCACGCGCTCCGCAAAGATTTCCCGCTGCGCGGCTATGAGCCGTACAGCTTAACTTAGCGACAAATGGCAAGTGCCAAGCTAAAGACTTGTGCCTGCTTGCCACCCGTCACTCGGCACTGTTCTTATGGCTACTGCGCTGCCACCACAGTATGAGGTGATTGATCGGCCGCTCGATACGCAGATGACGATCTCGTTCGGGCCGCAGCATCCTTCGACGCACGGCGTGTTGCGGCTCGAAATGGTGCTCGACGGCGAGATGATCGTTAAATGCACGCCGGACATCGGCTATCTCCACACCGGCATGGAGAAGCTGTTCGAGTACAAAAAATTCCAGCAAGGCATCGTCATCACCGACCGGATGGACTATCTCAACCCGCTCGGCAACAACTTGGCCTACTGCATGGCGGTCGAGAAACTGCTGGGGCTTGAGATTCCCGAACGCGCGCAGATCATACGCGTACTGATGTGCGAGTTGCAGCGCATCGGCTCGCACATGGTCTGGCTGGGCACGCACGCGCTCGACATCGGCGCGATGACGGTCTTCTTTTATTGCTTCCGCCAGCGCGAAAAGATTCTGAACCTGATCGAAGCCGCTTCGGGCGAGCGCATGACGCCCTCTTACTTTCGCATCGGCGGGCTGATGATGGACTTGCCGGCCGGCTTCGAGCGCCGCTGTCATCAATTCCTCGACGATTTCACCGCCGGGCTGGCAGAGTTTCACACGCTCTTGAGCGGCAACAGGATTTTCCAGCAGCGCACGCGCGGCGTCGGCATCATCACGGCGGAAGACGCCATCGATCTCGGCGTCACCGGCCCGAGTCTGCGTGGCAGCGGTGTACCGATTGACGTGCGCCGCACGAATCCTTATTCGGGTTATGAGACTTACGATTTCGACATTCCCGTCGAACAGGGCTGTGACGTGTGGGCGCGCTACATGGTGCGTATGCGCGAACTGCAAGAGTCGCACAAGATCATCCGGCAGGCGGTTGAGCGACTGAAGCCGGGCCCGATCAAGGCCGACGCGCCGAAGGTCGTGCTGCCCGACCGCGAAGCGATGAAGACGCACATGGACGCGCTCATTCATCACTTCCTGATCGTCGCCGAAGGCTTCAACGTGCCGGCCGGCGAGGTCTATCAGGCCATCGAAGGCTCAAAGGGCGAACTCGGCGTCTATGTGAAATCGGATGGCGGGCCGAAGCCCGCGCGGGTACACGTGCGCGGGCCGAGTTTCGTCAACCTCTCAGCCCTACCTCACATGGCCGAGGGCGAGATGATCGCCGACGTGGTCGCCATCATCGGCTCGATTGATATTGTGCTCGGAGAGATTGATCGTTGAAGTAGTCAGCAGCCAGTAGTCACTAGTCAGTAGCAAAGGCAAGGCTGACGTTGATGGCTGGCGACTGAGGCCGAAGAACGAAACGCTAAAGACCTACTGACTACAGGCTACTTTTTTATGAGCAAGCAATTCACGCCGAACAATCCGCTGCCGCAAGAGGCGAAAGTGCCTGAGGCGATGGCGGAATTTTCGCCTGCGGTCGAGGCGGAGATTGACCGGCATCTGGCTAAGTATCCGCCGGAGCGTTTGCGCTCGGCCATGCTGCCGCTCATGTTCATCGTGCAGCGCGAGCGTGGTTGGTTGGACAAGCCGGGCGTGGCGTACATCGCCGACCGGCTGCGCGTGCGGATCACGGACGTGTGGGAGACCGCCACGTTCTATTCGATGTTCTACATGGCCCCGGTGGGCAAGTATCACCTACAGGTCTGCCGCACGCTCTCGTGCAAGATCATGGGCGCGGGGCGCGTGACGGAACAATGCGCCAAGCGGCTTGGCATCAAGCCCGGCGAGACGACGCCCGACGGCAAGTTCACGCTCTCCGAAGTCGAATGTCTCGGCTCGTGCGGCACAGCGCCGATGATGCAGGTCGGACTCGACTATCACGAGAACCTGACGCCGGAGAAGATCGACGAAATACTCGACGCTTGCGAGCGTGATGAATACGTGTTTAGCGTGAAGGTGCAATAGCCGCCGCGCTGAATTCAGGTCGGCGTATTAAGCATCCAGCTTTTCTGATTCAAAGCCTATGTTTATCGGTGCAATCGGCTGCGAGCCGCTCCAACTTCGCCGCGTGCAACTAGAGCGCTCCCACACGCTCGACGTTTACCGGCAGAACGGCGGCTACGTGGCGCTCAGGAAAGTCCTCGACGGCATGTCGCCGGATGACGTGATCGCCGAGGTGAAGAAATCAGCCTTGCGCGGGCGCGGCGGCGCGGGCTTTCCCACCGGCATGAAGTGGAGTTTCGTGCCGAAAGATTCGCCGAAACCGAAGTACGTCGTCTGCAACGCGGACGAATCGGAGCCGGGCACGTTCAAGGATCGCTACCTGATGGAACGCGATCCGCACATGCTCATCGAGGGCATGCTCATCGCCGCCTACGCGCTCGGCGCACGCACGAATTACATCTACACGCGCGGCGAGTATCGCTATCTCATCAACATCATGGACGTGGCGCTTGCTGAGGCGCGTGCCGCCGGTCTGCTCGGCGAAAAGATTCTCGGCACTGACTTCGCCTGCGACATCTACACGCACACGGGCGCGGGCGCGTATATCTGCGGCGAGGAGACGGCGCTCTTAAATTCGCTCGAAGGCTTGCGCGGCCACCCGCGCATGAAGCCGCCCTTCCCTGCCGTCTCAGGTTTGTATGCCGCGCCGACGGTCGTCAACAACGTCGAGACCTTAACGGCCGTGCCCGACATCATCAACATGGGCGGCGACGCATGGCGGCAACTCGGCACGGAAAAGAGCGGCGGCACGAAACTCTGGTCGGTCTCCGGTCACGTCAAACGCCCCGGCGTCTATGAACTGCCGATGGGCTACGACAACATGGAGCGGTTCATCATGGAGGATTGTCAGGGCATCACGGGCGGGCGGCAATTGAAGGCGGTCATTCCCGGCGGGTCGAGCGTGTACATCATGCCGGCGGCCGACATCATCGGCAAAGCTGTGAAGATGGATTACGAAGGCTTGGTCGCGGGTGGTTCGATGGTCGGCTCCGGCGGCTTCATCGTGATGGACGACACGGTGGACATCTTCGAGTCCACGAAGAACCTGATCGAGTTCTACAAACACGAGTCCTGCGGCTGGTGTACGCCCTGCCGTGAGGGCACGGACTGGCTCGTGAAAGTCTTCAAACGGATCGCTGACGGCGACGGCCGGCCCGAAGACGCGCAACTGCTGTTGGACATCTGCGACAACATCGAGGGCAAATCCTTCTGCCCGCTCGGCGACGCCGCCGCGTGGCCGATCCAATCTGCGATCAAGAAATTCCCCGAAGATTTCAAGCGGCACCTGCTGCCGCTCGCCAACCGTGCGGCAGAGGAGAAGGTCGCACTCAGTACGGTCTAAGGTTTTAGCTAATGGCTGATTTGATCAAAGTTACGATTAACGGCAACGCTTACGAGGTCGAGAAGGGTGCGCGTTTGATTGACGTGTGCCGCGCGCAGGGGCATGCCGTGCCGTCTTTCTGTTATTACGCTGATCTTGCGCTGCAAGCTTCGTGTCGGATGTGTCTCGTCCGGATCGAGAAGATGCCGAAGTTGCAAACGTCCTGCACGATCACCTGCACGGACGGCATGATCGTCACGACGGAGAGCGAGGAGATCGAGAAGGCGCAGCGCGCGATGGTGGAGTTCCTGCTGGCGAATCACCCGCTCGATTGTCCGGTCTGTGATCGCGGCGGCGAGTGCGAGTTGCAGGAGATGGTCTTCGATTGGGGCGGCCTTGAAGAACGTTTCCGCGAGAAGAAGAATTACGCGCCGGAGAAATTTCTGTCGCCGATTGTCGCCAACGATCCGCAGCGTTGCATTCTGTGTAAACGCTGCACGCGCGTCTGCGACGAATGGATGGGCGAGGACGCCATCGAGGCGGGCGGGCGCGGCGCGCACACCGTCATCGGCACATACGACGGCTGGCTCAACTGTTCACAGTGCGGCAACTGCATAGAGGTCTGCCCGACGGGGACGCTCTTGGATGCGACCTACCGCCATCAGGCGCGGCCCTGGGAGTTGGCGCAGACGATCACGACCTGCACGTTCTGTTCCGATGGTTGCCAGCTATCGCTCGGCGCGCGGGCCGGCGAGGTGATGCGCTCGGTGGCGCGCGACCGCTACGTTGACGGCATCAACGGCGAGTTCCTCTGCATCAAGGGGCGCTTCGCGCACCCGTTCATCAATCACGAGGAGCGCATCAAGACGCCGCTCATACGCTATCGCAAAGGCGGCCGGCTGATCCCCGCGACGTGGGACGAGGCGCTCCGCTTCACGGCCGAGAAGATACGCGCGGTGGGTGAAGCGCACGGCGCGGACGCTTTCGGCGTCGTCGGCAGCCCACGTCTGACGAACGAAGCCAACTATGCCTTGCTGAAGTTTGCGCGCGAGGTGATCGGCACGGAGAACTTCACGACCACGGACGCCTTCTCGCTCGCACCTTTCTTCGCCAATCTGGGTGCGCCGCTCGCCACGCACCGCGACATACGCTATGCGAAGACGATCATCCTCATCGGCGGCGAGCCGGAGGAGTTGCAGCCTTTGACCGGCAAGCAGATCAGGCAGGCGGTCAGAAACGGCGGCGCGCGGCTCGTTATCTTCAATCACGTGCCCATTCGTTTGCGGGAACAGGCGGCGCAGTTCGTCCATATCAATCCGGGCACGGAAGACGCAGTCGTGCTGGCGCTCGCGGGCGCGGCCGACGATGAACTGGCGGCCGGGAAGCTTGGCGCAGAGGCGCGTGCGCTGGCCGACGTGCGCCGCTTGATTGACGAAACAGAGGGCGATTGCGTGCTGATGTTCGGCGGCGAGTTGAGCGCGGCGGCGATGAGCGCGCTCGCGCAGTTGCCGCAGACGCTTGGCGCACGTGCGGGCCGGCGCTTCCTGCTCCACCCTTTGCCGCTCTACAACAACAGCGTCGGCGTACACGACATCGGCTTGCAAAACGGCCGGCTCTCGCCCGCGCAACTGCTCGCGCAGGCGGGCCAGAGTTTGCGTGCGCTCTACATCGCGGGCAGTTTTCTGCCGGAACAGTTAAGCGGGCAGGAAGCGGCCCTCGCCCAACTCGATCTCGTCATCGTGCAGGAACTGTTTGAGACGGCGACGACCGCGCTCGCCGACGTTGTCTTTCCCGCCGCGTCATTCGCGGAAACCGACGGCACGTTTACCAATAACGCCGGACAGGTGCAGCGCATTCGCCAGTCGATCCCGCCCGTGCATCAGGCGCGCGCCGACTGGATGATCACGGCGGCGCTCGCCAGCGCGCTCGACGCCGATTTCGGCTTCCAGATGTCCGCGAGCGCCGTCTTCCGCGAAATCGCGGAACGAGTGCCCGCTTACGAGGGTCTGCGCTATCCGCTGCTGAAGGACGAGAGCCGCCCCGTGCAGGCGAAACACGCGCTCGCCGCTAACAGCGACACGGCGGGCGTGCTGAATGAACTGCGCCAGCGTGTCCAGACGCTCAATGCGACGGGCGAGCGCGCGACCGAGACGCCACATGTCGGGCATGAGCTATTCAAACCGGGCACGTTGACGAGCAAGACGCCGCAGTTTCCCCTGCTCTACGCGGGCAACCCCAAGCCGCCGACCGTGCTCATCTCGCCGCTCTACCAACTGACGGTTGACGAGCACCTGCGCCCGGCCGCGGTCGCGGGCGATTGAATGAAGGGATGAAGATGAGGGATGCGGGATGAATAAGATCAGGTGAATGATGTTTCTCATTCATCGCTCAGCCCTCAGCCCTAACTTGCTATGGACTGGCTTAACAATCTCGTCGGACAGACCGCCGCGCGCGGCATCCTGCAACTGATCAGCATCAACATCACGTTCGTCGTGGTGCTGATGATTGTGGCGTACACGGTGCTGGCGGAGCGGCGCATTCTCGGCTTCATTCAGGGCCGGCTGGGGCCTAATCGCGTCGGCCCCGGCGGACTGTTTCAGCCTTTCGCCGACCTGTTGAAGTTCATCTTAAAGGAAGAGATCGTCCCCGACAAGTCCACGCGCTTCGTCTACCTGCTCGCGCCGATGCTGGCGATCACGGCGGCGCTTATGCCGATCATCGTCTATCCGTTCGGCCCCGAGATCACGATCCCGTTCACGCGCATCGCCGTCCCGCTCGTCGTCGCGCGCTTCGACGTGGCGCTGCTTTACGTGCTGGCGATCACTTCCGTCGGCGTCTATGGCATCGCGCTCGCGGGCTGGTCGTCGAATAACAAGTACAGTTTGATGGGTGGCTTGCGCGCCTCCGCGCAGCTTATCTCTTACGAGTTGTCGCTCGGCTTGAGCCTCGTCGGCGTCGTGCTCATGTCGAGCACGCTTGACCTCTATAGCATCGTGGAGCAGCAGGGCGGCTGGTGGGGCTTGCGCTGGAACATCTTCCGCCTGCCCGCGCCGCAGGTCATCGGCTTTGTCATCTACCTGATCTCGGCTATTGCCGAGACCAACCGCGTGCCGTTCGACCTGCCGGAAGCGGAGACGGAGCTGGTCGCGGGCTTCCACACGGAATATAGCGCGCTGAAGTTTGCGCTCTTTTTCATGGCCGAGTACGTCAACATGTTCACCGTCTCGATGCTGGCGACGACGATGTTCTTTGGCGGCTGGAACGGCCCCGGCGTGGCGACGTTCCCGGCGCTCGGTATCATCTACTTTCTGCTCAAGGTCGTCTTTTTCCTGTTCCTCTACATCTGGCTGCGCGGCACGCTGCCCCGCTTCCGTTTCGATCAGTTGATGAACTTCGGCTGGAAATTCTTGTTGCCCGTCGCCCTCTTTAATCTGGTGCTGACGGCGACGCTGGTCTTCTTTTTCGGGTCTTAAGCACAAGGGCGACATTTCCCGCACGCGCTTAGGACGCGGCCGGTCAGTTATGTTCGAGTCGATCACGCAAATCGCGCCTTACATCTTTTTCTTCCTGCTCGCGGGGCTGGCTATCGGCTCTGCCATCGCGGTCGTGGCGCAGCGCAACCCGCTCTATAGCGCCATCTCTTTGATCGGCGTCTTCGTCGCGCTCGCCGGTTTATATCTGACGCTCGCCGCGCCCTTTATCGCCGTCGTGCAGATCATCGTCTACGCGGGCGCGATCATGGTGCTCGTCGTCTTCGTCATCATGTTGCTGAACGTCGAGACGGAAGACCGGCGACCTTTGCGCCTGCGCTCGCTCGTGCCTATCGCGGTGCTGCTGGCGGCCGTCCTCTTTGCCGAAGCGGCGTTTATCTTCTACTTCGTCAACGAAGCACCCGCGCCGCCTAGTCCCGTCGCCACGCTCAACCCGTCGAGCGTCGGGCTGACCGCTTCTATCGGCGCGGGTCTGTTCACCACCTATCTGCTGCCCTTCGAGATCACCTCGATCCTGATTTTGATGGCGCTCGTCGGGGCAATGTCGCTGGCGCGGCGCTCGGCCATACGCCCGACGGATGTCGTCGTGCCGGGCGCGGCCGTATTGCCGCGCCAGACGTTTGAGCCGGCGCGTGTCGGCGATGCGACGCCCGTGCGCGCGGACACGACGACGGAAGCGGCGGCGCTCTCCGGTCTCTGGGATCGGGCGCACGAACGGGAGGACGATTAATGATCCCACTCTCGTGGTATCTGGCCCTATCGGCCGTGCTGTTCACCATCGGCGTCGCGGGCGTCATCATCAAACGCAACGCCATCGCCATGTTCATGTGCATCGAGTTGATGCTCAACGCCGTGAACCTGACGTTCGTCGCCTTCTCAAGTTTCTTCCGCGACGTGTCGGGCCAACTGTTCGTCTTTATCGTGATGACGGTGGCCGCCGCCGAAGCGGCCGTCGGCTTAGGCATCATCCTCGCCATCTTCCGCAACCGTGAATCGCTGGATGTGGACGACGCGAGCGTGATGAAGCTTTGAAGTAGCCAGTAGTCAGCAGCAGAACGAGGACTGCGCGGCACTGACAAAGGCAGCACGAAGCTGCGTCATCAAACCTACTGACTACTGACTAACTGGCTACGGCTACTGATAACCATGCTCCGCTATATCATCTTTGCGCCGCTCGCGGGCGCGGCCCTGAACTGGCTGGTCGGGCGACAACTGCTCAAGCGCGGTCGCACCAACGAGCCGCTCATCGGCGCGATTGCATGCGCGGCCGTCGGCGTCTCGACCGTCCTGGCCTTTATCGCAGCCTTTAAGCCCGACGGCGCGCTGCATCTGGGCGATGCGACGAACACGCAGCCCGTGTTCGACCACCTGTGGACGTGGCTTCAGGTCGGCCAGTTTCGCGCCGACTTCGGCCTGGCGATGGATCGTTTGAGCGGCATCTACGCGTGTTTCATCACGTTTGTCGGCTTGCTCATACACCTGTTCGCCACCGGCTACATGCACGGCGACCGCAGTTTCTATCGCTTCTTCGCCTACCTGAACCTGTTCATGTTCATGATGCTAACGCTCGTGCTGGCGGACAACCTGCTGTTGATGTTCGTCGGCTGGGAGGGCGTCGGCCTCTGCTCGTACCTTTTGATCGGCTACTACATTGACCGGCGCGAGGCGGGCGACGCGGCGAAGAAGGCGTTTATCGCCAACCGCGTGGGCGATTGGGGCGTCGTGCTCGGCATCATGCTCGTGTTCGCGCTGACCGGCTCGATCAGTTTCTTCGACAAGCCGGCGGCCGTGACGGGCAGCGCAATCGTGCCGAGCGCGCTCAGGGCGATTGCGGCGCTGCCGGTTGAAGCCTTCAGTTGGCACGCGCTCTTTGCGGGCGGCGTCACGTCCGCTGCGCTGCTCCTGTTTATCGGCGCGACCGGCAAGAGCGCGCAGATACCGCTCTACGTCTGGCTGCCGGACGCGATGGCTGGGCCGACGCCCGTCTCCGCTTTGATCCACGCCGCCACGATGGTCACGGCGGGCGTCTACATGGTCGTGCGCTGCTCGGCTATCTACACGCACGCGCCGACGGTCATGTTCATCGTCGCCATTATCGGCGCGGCGACGGCCATCTTCGCGGCGACGATTGGGCTGGCGCAAAACGACATCAAGAAAGTGCTGGCCTATTCGACCGTCTCGCAACTCGGCTACATGTTTCTCGCGTGTGGCGTCGGCGCATTCGTCGCGGCGATCTTTCACGTGATGACGCACGCCTTCTTCAAGGCGCTACTCTTCCTCGGCTCAGGCTCGGTCATACACGGCATGCACCATGAGCAGGACATGCGGCGCATGGGCGGACTGAGGAAGTACATGCCCGTCACCTTCCTGACGATGGTTGCGGGCTGGCTTGCCATCTGCGGCATCGTGCCCTTCGCTGGCTTCTTCTCGAAGGATGAAATCCTGTGGCGCACATGGAGCACGACGGCGGCGGCGCTGCCCGCCGGTGCAGGCAAGGCGCTCTGGTTCGTCGGCGCGTTGACCGCGCTCCTGACCGCCGTCTACATGACGCGTCTCATCGTGATGACCTTCACGGGCGGCGAACGCTTCCGCGAGGCGCACGCGGGCGGGCAGGCCGACGACGCGCACGCTGCCGCCTTTGACGAAGGACGCGCGCCGCATGATGCACAGCACGCCTCCGCTGCGGTCGGGGACAAGGACGAAGGGCACAACGCGGCGCACACGGCTGGCGCTGACGCACACGACGCGCATCACGGCCCGGTCGAACCGCACGAGTCACCCTGGATGATGACCGTGCCGCTCGTCGTCCTCGCCGTGCTGTCGGTCGTCGGCGGCTGGGTCGGCATCCCTTATGCGTTGAGCGGTGGGGCCGTGCCGAACTACTTTGAGCGCACGCTTGAGCCGGTGGTGGCGCACGCGCCGGAACGCGGCGGCGCGAGCCACGAGGCGACGGGCGCGGCCGAAGGGACGCACGGCGCAGAAGGCGCACAGGGCGCGGAAGCGCCGCAACTTTTGTCGCGCGCGCCGCAGCAGGTTGACGGCGCGTCGCCGCTCTCGGTCGGCGAGGGCACGCAGGGCGAACCGGCGCACGAGCGCGCGCCGACGGCTGAAGAGATCAACGCGGAACGCCTCTTCACCGGCATCTCTTTGCTGGTGGCCATCGCCGGCATCGGTCTCGGTTATCTCGTCTTCAGTAAGCGCCCCTTGCGCGCGCTGCCGCGCCTGCTGGAACAGAAGTACAAGGTGGACGAGCTTTACAACGCCGTCATCATCAACCCGATCAAGTATGTCTCGCGCGAAGGCTTGTGGAAGCTGTTCGACGTGGGCGTGATTGACGGGTTGGTCAACGGGCTGGCGCGGGTGACGCGCGAGGTGGGCGACGCGGTCAGGCGCACGCAGTTCGGCTTCGTACGCAGCTACGCCGCGATCATTCTGCTCGGTGCGCTCGCCGTCATCGGCTATTTCGTCTTCAGCTTCGGCGTGCGGCTACATTAAGACTTATGGAGCGATACCTGATTACCATACTGATCCTGTTGCCGGTCGCGGGCGCGCTTCTGGCGGCAGTGAGCGCCTACGCCCCCGCGCGCAAAGACGGCACACAGGCGCGCTGGATCGCGCTCGGCTGCTCGCTCATAACGTTTGCGCTCTCGCTGCTGCTGCTCAAAGACGACGGCGGTGCGGGCGGCTTTAGCTTCGTGCAGGACGTGTCGTGGATCGGCGCAATCGGGGCGCGCTATCACGTCGGGGTGGACGGCATCAGCCTGTGGCTCGTGCTGCTGACGACGCTGCTCGTGCCCGTCTCGATCATCTCAAGCTGGCACGCGGTCGAAGAACGACGCGTTGCGTTCTACACGTTCATGCTGCTGCTTGAAAGCGCGATGATCGGCGTCTTTGTCTCGCTCGACCTGCTGCTCTTTTATCTGTTCTTCGAGGCGTCGCTCGTGCCGATGTATTTCCTGATCGGCGTCTGGGGCGGCGAGCGCCGCATCTACGCGGCCATCAAGTTCTTCATCTATACGGCCATCGGCAGCCTGCTGATGCTCGTCGGCATCATCGCGCTCTACTACCATTTCGGCACGTTCGATTACACCTTGATGCTGCGGGCCATACAGGAGGGCACGGCGGCCGGCTATCCGGGGCGCTGGGAGTTCTGGCTCTTTGCCGCGTTTGCGCTGGCCTTCTCGATTAAAGTGCCGCTCTTTCCCTTCCACACTTGGTTGCCGGACGCACACACGGAAGCGCCGACCGCCGGTTCGGTCATTCTCGCGGGCGTGCTGCTGAAGATGGGCACTTACGGGTTGCTGCGTTTCAACCTGCCGCTTTTCCCGAACGCGGCCAGAGAATTTGCCGGCTTGATGATCACGCTCGCCGTTATCGGCATCATCTACGGCGCGCTGGTAGCGATGGTGCAGCCGGACGTGAAGCGGCTGGTGGCTTATTCGTCGGTCAGCCACATGGGCTTCGTCGTGCTCGGTCTGTTCTCGTTTACCGAACAGGGCATGCAGGGCGCGCTCTATCAGATGCTCAATCACGGCGTCTCGACCGGCGCGCTCTTTCTGATCGTCGGCATGATCTATGAACGCAGGCACACGCGGCTCATCTCCGAGTTCGGCGGACTGGCACAGCCGATGCCATGGTTCGCCACCGTCTTCGTCATTACGTCGCTGTCTTCGGTCGGCTTGCCGCTCTTAAACGGTTTCATCGGCGAGTTCCTGATCCTGCTCGGCACATGGACGGCCGGCTCGGCCGGCATTCTGCGCCACTCTTACATTGTGACGATGCTCGCCGCGACGGGTGTCATCTGGGCGGCGGTCTACATGCTCTGGATGTTGCAGCGCGTCCTGTTCGGGCGTGTGACGAACGAGAAGAATGCACACTTGCGCGATCTGAACTGGCGTGAACTGGGCTTGCTCCTGCCGCTGCTGTTGCTGATGCTCTACATGGGCTCTTATCCGCGCCCGTTCCTGAATCGCTCGCAGGCGAGCGTCAACGATGTGCGAACGCGCGTCGTCGCGCCGCAGAGTCGGGGCGTGGTGGCGGAGAACAGGTGATGAGCAGAGGCACGCACCTGTTGTTATGCGCGGCGCTCGCGCTTTCGGCCGCAGGCGTGGCGCGCGCGCAGACGGCCGAGCAGGCCGCGCCCGTAAGCGTCAAGTTGAAGGGCGTGGACGGTAAGACTTACGACGTGGCGGGCATGCGCGGTGCGGTCGTGCTCGTCTCCTTCGGCGCAACGTGGTGTAAACCGTGCGAGTGGGAATTGACGGCGCTCGAAGAGTTGAAAGAAGAGTATGCGCGCAAACCCGTGCGCTTCCTGTGGGTCAGCGTGGACACGAAACAACAGGCCTCGGACGATCTCGTGCGCTACTATGCGAAGCGCCATAACCTGACCATGCCTGTGCTGCGCGACCCTGACTACGTGACGTTCGGTCAGTTCAGCGACCGGCTGCGTTTGCCGATGGTCGTCTTCTTCGACCGCACGGGTGCGTTCGCCGCGCCCAAGCACACAGGCATGTCGGCTGATCCGATTGAATACAAACGCCGGATGCGCGCCCGGCTCGACGCGCTGCTCGCCGCGCCCCGGTCGGCGCAGGGCGGCGCACAGCCTTAAGTTGTCGCGGTCAAATGCGCCCGCAACGTCGGCGCGCTCGAAAACAGATGAGTTACTTGTTGGCCCTACAAACGCTGCAAGCAGCTAACCCGGACGTGAGTTTCACGCTGCTGCTGCCGGAACTGATCGTGTCGGTCGCGGGCGTCGTCGTCATGCTCGTTGATGCCTTCACGCGGCGCGAGGATCGGCCGTGGCTGACGGGAGGCTTGGCGCTCGCGGGTCTCGCGGCGGCGGCCGGCGCGTGCGTGTGGCTGTGGCGCGTGCCGCCCGACCTGCGCGAAGCTTACAACGGCATGATCGTGCTCGACCCGATGCGCCTGTCGTTTACGTTCGTCTTTATCGTCGTCGCGGCGCTGACCGTGCTGCTTTCGATGATCTGGGTCGAGTGGGAGCACTTGCCGGCGGGCGAGTTTCATTCGCTGCTGCTGTTCGCCACCGTCGGCATGATGTTGATGGCGGCGGGCGGCGACCTCGTCATCCTCTTTCTCGGTCTTGAGCTACTGTCAATTTCGACCTACGTGATGGCCGGTTTCCGGCGCACAGACCTGCGCTCGAACGAATCATCGATCAAGTATTTCATTCTCGGCTCGTTCTCGTCAGCCTTCCTGCTCTACGGCATCGCGCTTGTCTATGGCGGCACGGCGACGCCGAGCGGCGCAGGCACTACCAATCTGCGTGAACTCGCGCTCCGGCTCGGCGACGCGACGCTGCCCTACCCGGCCCTCCTCTACGCGGGTGCGGCGCTGCTGCTGGTCGGCTTCGGTTTCAAAGTGGCGACCGCGCCCTTTCACATCTGGACGCCCGACGTGTACGAGGGCGCGCCGACGCCCGTGACCGCGTTTATGGCGGCGGGGCCAAAGGCGGCCGGCTTCGCCTCGTTCATGCGCGTTTTTCTCATTGGCTTCCCGTTCATCGCCGCCAGCACCGCCAGCACCGCGCCCGTACACGAAGTCTGGTTGAACACGCTCTACGTCCTTGCGATCCTGACGATGACGGTCGGCAATCTCGCCGCGCTGGTGCAGAACAACGTGAAGCGCATGCTGGCCTATTCGTCCATCGCGCATGCGGGCTACGCGCTGGTCGGCTTCGTGGCGGCCGGCGCGACGACCGACGAGGCGCAGCAGCGCGACGCCGTCGCGGCCGTCATCTTTTACCTGCTCGCTTACGCGGTGATGAATCTCGGCGCGTTTGCCGTCGTCACTTTAATGGCGCGGCAGGGCGACCGCCGCACAGAGGTCGAAGACTATAACGGCATAGGCTTTCGCGCGCCCCTGCTCGCCTTCACGCTGACGCTCTTTTTGCTGAGCCTGTTGGGCGTCCCACTGACGGCCGGTTTCATGGGCAAGGTGATGGTCTTTCGCGCGGCCCTCAACCTGTCGGCCCTGAGTCCGAAATACACCGCGCTCGTCGTCGTCGGCGTGCTCAACACCGCCGTTTCAACCTACTACTACCTGCGGCTCGTCGTCGTCATGTTCTTCCGCGAACGCACGACCGCTTGGACGCCGCCGCGCTTGCCCGCGAGCATCGCGGTCGCGCTCATCCTGACCGTCCTCGGCGTCTTCTATCTCGGCCTGTTCCCCGGTCAAGTGCTCGACGCCTTCCGCAGCACACAGGCGGCCGTCGCCAGAAAACAGTGACGTGAAAACAGTGGCGGGTGACAAGCGACAGGTGACGAGTTAAGATTGCTCCTCAACTTGTCACTCCGTCACTGCTTTTATGTGTGCTTGGCAGACAGTCGCGGCGCAGAAGGCTCAGGTGCAAGGGGCTGCGCGCCCCGGCGGCGCTGATGCGCTGGCGGCAGAGATTAAGGCGGAACTGGGCGACGATTGGTTGCCCAGCATCTACCGCACACGCATCCTGCCCCTGCGCACGCGCGCGCATCAATTGCCGGCGATAAAAGAGCGGGCTGAGATCGTCGTGCAGCACACGCTGTTGGGCGTTGAACTTAAGGTCGGGCGCACGCGTCTGTCGTGTCCCGATCTGGCGACGGCGCGTTATCTGGCCGTCTTCGTGCGTTTGGGCGCAGCGACCGTCGCCGTCCCTTACGACATCACGCGCACTTCACCGCTGGCGGACGAGCTTGAATCTTCGTGGCAGCGCATGTTATTGCTCATTGAGCACAGGGCGAGCGGGCGCAGTCCGGCGTTGCGGGCGCGCGTGCGGCGCATACTGGTCGCAGCGGTCAAGCAGGAAATTGCGGAGGCTGGTGCGGGCGCGGCCGTGCCGCAGTTCAATCAGAACACGAAACAACGGTCGCGGCGCGCGTAAACATCTAATCGGCGTGAGCATGTTAAGAGGATGATGCAGGAACTAGAACAAACAGGGTTGCCCCCGATTGATCAGGCAGAGCCGCTGCCCTTTCCATTCAATCAGCGCACCTTCTGTCGTTTTGAGCCGATTGAGAAGCGGATCGATACGGCGCGCGTGCTGATCGTAGACGACCTGCTGCGCGACCGCAACGACCTGTCCGACGTGGCGCTCGCCGAATGGGGCCGCCGGACGGACACGTATCTGCAACGCGAACGCAAGATCGCCGGCATGGCCGTCGGCAACATCAGCAACAACATCGCGCGGCTCGTGCGCCGGCCGGAAACACAGGTCGCGCATCTTTCAGAGGTGGCCGACGCCGCCACCGATTTTCGGCCCGAAGCGATTGTCTTAAGCGGCACGCTCAGCGATTTCGATCTCTACAGTCCCGCGTTGCTCAACAGGTTCGCGCAGTTCGTCGTCTCGACGCGCACGCCCGTGCTTGGCATCTGCGGCGGGCATCAACTGATCGGTCTGAGTTTCGGCGCGCACATACAGACGCTCGACAAACAGGAGCAGCATGAGAATCGCGCGCGCCGGCCCTTCGAATATCAGTATCGTTTTATCCGCATCACCGACACGGACGACCCGATCTTTCAAGGCATACACGATCCGCAGACCGGCATCTGGCAGGACTACACAACCGAGGCGCGCATTCTCCGCGTCTGGCAGAATCACGGGCTGCAACTCGACCGCGTGCCCGAAGGCTTCAAACTACTCGCCACCGCTTACTTCTGCCGCAATCAGATGATGGTCAAACGCACGGCCGGGCAACTTATCTATACCGTGCAGTTCCACCTCGAAAAATCTTTCGAGGACTATGACCGCACGCGCGCCACGCGCTGGGAGCATCCGAACGAGTCGCGCGACGGGCGCATCATCTTCGAGAATTTCCTCAAGCTGGCGCTTCGGCACGAGCAGTAACGCGCAAAGGCGTAAACGAGACGAGAAGCCCCGACTGAAGCTATGACAGCAGTCGGGGCTTTCCTGTTACTTAATAGCTGCGTCGTGGCGCGCGCGCTCTAAAGGAGCGGCACGTTCTCAACCGTGCGCTCCATCAATTTATCAACGACAGCCTTGAGATCATTCGTCTCGTGGAACACCTGCAACTGTTCGTCGGCCGACGTGCCGCGCTGAAGAATAGTGTGAATGTGTTCCACCTCTTTACGCGAGTCCAGATCGTCGAGCACGTCGTCCACAAAGTCGAGCAGTTCGCCGATCAGATCGCGCGTCGGCACTTCCTTCTGCTTGCCGAAGTCGATCATGTTGCCTTCCAACCCGTAGCGCACCGCCCGCCACTTGTTCTCCTGAATCAGCATGCGCCGGTAGAGCCGGAAGCCGAGGTTCTTATCGATCAGGCGGTCGAGTTTGCAGACGATGGCTTGAAAGAGCGCGGCGATGGCGATGGTGTCGTCCACGCGCGTTGGGATGTCGCAGACGCGGAACTCAAGCGTCGGGAAGAACGGGTGCGGGCGCACGTCCCACCAGATTTTCTTCGGCCCGCTGATGGAGTTTGTCTTGAGCAGCAGTTCGACGTAACGCTGAAACGAGGCGTAGGAATCGAAGTGGTCGGGGATGTCCGTGCGCGGGAATTTTTTGAAGACTTCGGAGCGATACGATTTCAGCCCTGTGTTGTTGCCGAGCCAGAAGGGCGAAGAGGTGGTGAGCGCAAGCACGTGCGGCAGGAAGTAGCGCGTCGCGTTCATGATGTGAATCTGCCGCTCGCGGTCGGGGATGCCGACGTGAACATGCAGCCCGAAGATCAGCAGCGAGCGCGCCACCATCTGTAACTCTTCGATGAGCAGGGTGTAATGCGGGTCGTCGTATATCTG
Source organism: Pyrinomonadaceae bacterium (assembly GCA_036389375.1). Lineage (GTDB taxonomy): Bacteria > Acidobacteriota > Blastocatellia > Pyrinomonadales > Pyrinomonadaceae > QHXQ01. The sequence goes on from DASVQA010000150.1 coordinate 35,618, forward strand.
CTGATCGCTCCACTGCGAGATCGGATGCGTGGAGGCGGCGACGATAGCCAGCCCGTTCTTGCGCGCGAGCGACGAGACGATGGCGCGCAGGTTCGTGATGTCTTTGCGCGCCTCCGCGATGTTCTGACAGATGCCTGTGCCGACCTCGATCTGCGCCTGAATCATTTCCGGCTTCACCTGTTCGCCGAGGATCATCCGGCCCTCTTCCAACATCTCCGAGACGTGCGACTTCAATTCGCGCGTCTGCGGATCGACGATCTGAAACTCTTCTTCAATGCCGAGCGTGTATTGCTCCATATCTTCCTCGCATCCAAGGGGCGTAAGTTCAGGCGGTATCGCTGAGCGCCGCTTTAATGGTCTGCCAGTCGGGTTTGTAACCGCCGAATGCTTCGTGGCGGAGGTGCTGCAAGGCGCTCGCAGGCGAATGCACCGGGCTGTACAGATCGAAATGCACAAACCACTCGCGCGGCGCGCCGGGCTTATCCACGTAGAGAAAATGGAGCACGGCCGTTGCGCGCCCGCGCTCGTAGAAGCCGCCGGTCGTGTCCTTGTGGTTGGCAAACCACTGCGTAAAGTCCGGCCGCCGCTTGAGCGTGCTGGCAATGACAGGCCAAGCGTCGAAGCCTAGCCCCACGCCCTCGCCGCGCCCGCCATAGACGTTCGTGACCCGGCGCACGACAGGCCACAACTCTTTTTGCCGGATGCGCCTGACGAGCAACAGCAGCGCCTGCTGCTTGTCCACCCCTAAATTGTCGAAGACCACTTCATCCGTTGACCAGTTCCACAGCCCGGCCAGCCGACCGGCGAGCGCCGCGCGCAGATCGGGCGCTAGGTCTGGCCAGTGCAAAAGTGGCGTCTCGTTTGCGCTCATTAAACGTCGCTGCGCGCAAGGGCGCGCTCCATCAACGCGCGATCCTTTTCCGTCAACCCTTGAAAGCGCACGCCGACGCCGCGCCCCGGGTTGCTGTAAACCACTTCGGCGTTAACGATCACGTCGCCTTCCGTAAACGGGAGGCGCACGGTGAGCAGCCCGCCTTCGGGCAAAGCCGTCTGCGTGTTCATGTACAACCCGCCGGGGCTGATGTCCTTTGTGCTGGCGACGCCGGTTATATCCGCACCATTGAAGAATACGTCAACGATCAGGCGCGAGCGGTCGTGTTGCCGACGCTCGGCGAACCCCAGTTCCTCGCCTTCAGGCTCGTTGCTCATGGACGCATGCTCCTCATTTGAAGGAAGTTCGGGCGCAGCGTGCGCCGCTTCAACTCTTCGCGCTGATGATAAAGGTCGGCACCATGCCGCCGCCCGCCGTGACGTTGGCGAGTTCGGTTGACGATAGGCGCGTAAACGCCGAGCCGACCTTGCCGTAGAACAGGAGCGGATCGAGGTCAACCAGTTGCTCGGCGAACGCGAAGGAGCCGTCCGCCATCAAGGCCGGAAACGTCTCGCGGGCCGTCGGCACGCGCTCCTGCAAAAGATAATCGCCATCGGCGAGCGCGTGGTTGAGCGCCGCGGCCCACGCGCGCTCGTCCGTGTTCCAACCGATGTAGATGCCGTGCCCGCCGTAATCGTCGTTGGGTTTTAAGACCAGCCGGTCACGGTTGTGCGCGGCGAAGTCGAGCAGATCAATCTGTTCGTCGTAATGCGCCGTCTGTTCCGCGCGCACCTTGCGCGTCCAAGGCACGTGTGCGCGTATGACCGCGCGCTCCTCGGCGCTAAAGAGATGCGCGTGGCGCGCGTCCGTGAGGACGGCAAAGAGCGCCTTTTTGTGAATGAGTTTGGAGCGGAAGCTGTTCACCATGCAGATGGCGCGGGCGCGGTAGGCATCTAGGAGCGCAGGCTGTGCTTGCATGACGGGCAGATATTCGTTCACCAGCAAACGCTTGTAAACGATGTCGATCTCGAAAGCACCGGCGCGCAGGCGGCCGTCCTGAAACGTCAACTCTTCGGGCGCGCACACGCGCGCAGGGTAGCCCTCGCGCTCGAAGTATTCGACGAACAACTCGAACTCTTTCTGCGTCGGCAGCCCCTTGAGATCGACGATGGCGATATGCGGCGGGCGCTCCGGTGTGCGGCCGAGAAATTCTCGATAGGCGCGCAGCAGCACTTCGAGCATCAGGGGGCGACCCGACAGCGGATGCACTTCGTAGCGTTCGGTAAACCGGCGCATGACGGGCAACGCCGAGAAGATTTCAAACGCCACGTCGGCCCAGGCGATGCCGGCGGGACTCTCGCCATTGAGTTCGACAAAACTGTACGCATCCTCGGTCAGAAACGAATCGAGCCGCGCGGTGGGCGAAACTTCGCGGTAGCCGGGATCAATGCTGACCAGTTCGCGCTCGATGTCGGTCAAACCCAACTCGGCAATGAGCGCAGGGTCTTCGACGGCGGCGTCCTTCACCTTCTGGATCGCGCCCCAGACCGTTTCGCACACGCGCCGGATGCGCGTCCAGTCGTGTGCGGCGACGAAGTGCGGGCGCAGATAAGGCGAGAGACGACGACCCCCGAAGATCAGTTTGGCCCGTTCCAACTCCGCGTCGAGCATGGCGCGCGAAGCTTCCGCCAGTTCTTTATCTTCAAGTAGCTGGTGATAGTAGGCGACGGCTTCGTGCAGCATGGCAGTACGAACCTTGCAAGCCCTTGCGCGCTGAATTTAGTTTAATGACACGAGCGGTTTGAACGGCGCTTAGCTTAGCACAAGTCCGCGCGCCGCGCTTATGAGCGCCCGCAAATTTGGCACGCTTGGAAATGAAAAAGCGCCGGGCGTGGCGGTCTTAAATCCACCACGCCCGGCGCGCGTCTAGCCCTAAGCGCGCTGCTTACGCTTAGCGCTCGCCTACTGCCCGCGTTCGGGCGGCATACGCAGCGTCAGTTTTTGCCCGTCGCGGATGACGCCGAGCGTGCAGCCGTGCTGCTCTTCCGCCTCCATCAATTCGTCCCAGCCAGTGCCGGGGTTGGGTTGACGACCGTTGACCGTCTCGATGATGTCGCCCGCGCGCAAGCCCGCGCGCGCAGCGGCACTGTCCTTGCGCACGGTGACGACGAGCAGACCGGCCCGCGCGCTGGGACGCGGCAGAGACGGCGGCCACAGGCTGACCGCTTCCAGCCCGTACTGTAAGAGCGGCGGCGTCAGCAGACCGAAGCGCGTTGCGCCTACCGCCCTGATGCGAGCTTCGGCTTCCGTCTGGCGTTGCCGCGCACCGACGGCGCGCGCCTGTGCCGCTTTGATGCGCGCGGACATAGCGGCCACGCGCTGGCGCGCGGTCTGCTCGCGCTGCTCGGCCACGCGCAGACGCTGCGTGGCGACCTCTCTGTGCGCCGCATCGGCCGCGCGGGCCGCCGCTTCATACTCGCGCCGCTCAGCTTCCGCAGCGCGCGCTTCTGCCTCCAGGCGTTTCGCTTCGGCTTCGTAGGCGCGGGCTTCGCTCTGTGCGAGGCGCGCGTCGGTCTGGGCGGCGAGTGCTTCGGCCTGCGCCGTCTCAAGCGCCGGGTTTTGCGCCTGACTCAGCCGCACAGGGAGATCGAGCGGCGGCAGTTGCGCGCGGAAGACTGTGAAGTTCGCCACCGCGTTGCTGCCGAGTTCCTGCAAGAGCAGCGACATGTCTTCGACGCTGCGGACTTCGTGTTGACTGATGCGCGCAACCACATCGCCGGGGCGCAGACCGGCGATGGCGGCGGGCGTGCCCGGCGCAACGTCGGTCAACAATACCCCCAGATGCCGGTTGACCAGCGCGCGCGCTTCCAACTCAGGCCAGCCCCGCGCGGTGAAAAGATTGAGCGGCGTCAGCGCAACCGAGTCGCCCCGCGCGCCGAGCCAAGGCTGCGGCACGCTGGCGCGATGGGCCAGCACGCGCGCCGCCGCCGCCCGCACCGTCTCGGCCGACGCAACGCGGGCCGCGCGTGCGTCCGAGTCGCCCACGATGCCGACGAGCGCGCCCGTCTCGCCGAATGCCACGCCGCCGCTCCATTCGGGCGTGACCTGTCCGGCTTCGACTGTGAACTCGACCGCCTTACCCGTCGGCGAACGCTTGATCTGCGTAAGCTGACCCGCCGCCTCGCTCATGCTCATGTAGATCACGCCCGTCTCGCCGACCGGCGCAGAATCGCTCTGCGGCGCAATGGTCGCGGTCACGGTGGGCGGCAGTGTGTTTGCGGGCGCAGGCTGCGCGGCGGCGTTGGTGGTCGCGCCGGTCGGGAGAGGTGCGATCACGCGCACGCGCTGACCGACGGTAAAGAGTGCCGCCGCATGCTCGGGCGCGGGCGGCGCAAGCGGTTGCTCTGCTTCCAGCAGTGACAGCCCCGTGCTGGCGTCCAACCCGACAAAGTTGGCTTTGAACTCTGCCCCGTCGTTGCGCACAAGTGTGAGCGGCTGCGTCTCTATGCCGGTCTGCCCCGTGCCGGCCCGAAACTGCGTGGCCAGATCGAGCATTTCGGCGTCGGCGCGCGGCAGACGCACGACGACGGAGCGCCCGTCCGGCAGCACGTAGCCAGCGACGATGTTGGTGCGAATGAAATTTTCGTCGAAGGTCGAAGCTAACGGCGCACCAGGATGCGTCAGCAGCACGCGCAACTGCCAGCCGCTCAGCCTGTGTACGACGGCGATGACGGGCAGCCCCGCCAACGCCGCTTTCGCCGGTTGCATTTTCGTCTGCCCAGCGACGGGCGTGCCCGCCGCAGTACGCGGCGCTTGCGTGCTCGCCTGCTGCGCGCGCACGTCTGTCAGCGGCGCAAGCACACAGAACACGAGGCCGAGCGCGGCCAGACCCACGCGGCACTGCCCCTTTATCAAGTTGGAAACCTTGCTGCTCATTTAACTACTGTCTCACGCGCTACCAGACGCCTTGCTCGTTGGTCGCCTTCGATGGCGTCGTCTGTGCGCGCGCGCCGAGCAGGTCGCGCGACCCGAAGGAGACCGGCTCGATGGAGACGACGCGGGCCGCGCCCTGCGTGTCGCGCAGGAGCACCTTGAGCGGCTGCGCGGAAGCAGGCACGGGCACGGCGATGGGCGACAGCGAGGCCATCTGATCTTCTACGCCGTGCGCCGTGATCGCGGACACGCCGGCCAAGCCGGCATCCTGTACGTCAGGCAGCGAGCGCACTGACCGGCGGGCATTCAGGCGCGCGCTTTCGTGGCGGCCAACGGACGCGGCCCGCTTACCAGACCTGAACGGCAGAGCGTCGCCCGCGCTACTGTTTTCGGCCACGGCAGACGATACGCCCGCCCGGCTAATTTGCGTCGGCTCGACCTGCGGCCGTTGGGCGACAGGCGAATTTACTTGCGCGAGCGACGGCGCGGCATTGCCCGTGCTGGCCGGTTGACGGGCCCGCCAACCGAGCGTCACACCTAAGACCAGCACGAGGCTCGCGGCGGCGGCGAGGCCGACGGCGCGCGGCGTAAATAGCCACAGGCTAAAAGGTGCGGGCGCGCGTTCCTGTGCGGCGATGCGTGCGCGCAGGCGCATGTCGAAATCGGGCGGCGCGCCGACCGGCTCAAGCTCACCGATAAGCTGGCGCAAACGGCGGCGCTCCGTCTGAAGCGTGCGGCACGCAGCGCACGCCGACAGATGCTCGGTCGCCCGCGCCGTTAAAGCGTCGGGGCGCGCCGCCGTTTCGATCTCGGTCTGACATTGCTGACAACTAGACATCTTGAGACACCTCACAGATACCCTTGCAACTTGTCGCGCAGAAACGCGCGCGCGCGACTGATGCGCGACTTGACCGTGCCCTCGCTCAGTTCAAGTATGCCGGCGATCTCATCGTAGCTGCGCTCCTCTATGTCGCGCAGCACGAGCGGGGCGCGATACTTATCCGGCAGCGTGGCAATCGCCCGTGCGACGGCCGCGCGCCGCTCGTCCGCTACGAGCGACACGTCCTGCAACGGGCGCACGTCAGCCGGGTCGAGTTCGGCCGGCTCGCCGCCGTGCTCGCGCTCCTGAAAAAAGCCTGTGAGCGAGACCAGCCGGCGGCGCTTGCGGCGGCGCAGTTCGCTGATGGCCAGATTCGTGGCGATGCGATAGATGTAGGTCGAGAAAGCGTAACTCGTCTGGTAGCGGTCGGCGGCGCGATAGACGCGCAGGAAAGTCTCCTGCGCCAGATCAACCGCCAGATCGTAATCGTTCGTCATGCGATAGACGTAGTTCGTGATCTGGTTGCGGTAGCGCCGCACCAGTTCGGCGAAGGCCGCCTCGTCGCCCGTGCGCGCCGCTTCGAGCAGCCCATGATCAGAGGACACGTCCACCACCACCGCGCTCCGGGCCGCGGCCGGCAGTCCCAACTCTTCGATTGACGACAGCGCGCTCATCAGGACAGGTGGGCTGTGCCCTCAGCTTATCTGCGGGCGGCGACTCAAATTTTCCGCCGCGCCGCCCTGTTTTGTCGGGTCGCCCGTGCCGATTATACACGTCGGCCCGCACCCTCGTTGAGCTTGCACGCGCCCGCGCCGCCGGGAGTTCCAAAACTTTGGCCGGGCGTGATTTAGTTCTTGCTGACAAAGGCGCGGCCGGTGCTATAATGCGCCCCGTTCAAGTCGAGCTTACCGCGTTCTATTCAGCACAGCCTTTGGTTCGGTGTCGCTCCCGGCGACCTTGGCTCTAGAAAAACCGTTTGACACGCTATGCCGCAAGAGATCACAAAGCACAAGACTATCCTCGACGCTATCGAGCGCGTGGATTTACTCGCCGAACTGGTCGAAAAGCACGACGGCCATTTTAAGTTTGAGCTAGACCTTGAAGTCATCGCCTACGGGCGCAACTACAACGGCAAGAAGGTCGGCCCCTACCTACGCCTGTTCGAGTACAAAGCCGGCGAAGAGATCATCCGGCAGGGCGACTGGGGCGGCAACACCTTCTACATCACCGTTGACGGTCAACTCGACGTGTACGTGGTCGATGCGGCCGGGCAACAGAACAAGATCGGCTCGATCCCGCCCGGTCAGAGTTTCGGCGAAATGGCGATTCTGGCGGGCGTGCCGCGCAACGCCACCGTCGTCGTCCCGCCCAACGAGAAGGCCGTCGTCTTCGAGGTGACGCGCCCCGCGCTCCGTTTGTTAAGAAAACTTGAGACCTTCGGGCACAAGCTCGACGTGACCTACCGCAAGCACGGTCTGGGGCGCACGCTCGAAGAGGTCAGACAGGCGGCGCAAGGCGTCTTTAGCGCCGAACTGCTCGCGCAACTCGGCGATGCCGCGCGCTTCATGGTCTACGGCAAGAATCACGTGCTGCACCGCGAAGGCGAGCCGATTGACCGTATCACCTTCATCAAAAGCGGCTGGGTGCGCCGCATGCGCGGCATGGCGCTCAGCACCGATCTGATTGACATGGCGATGGGCGCGGATGAATCGATCTCGCTCGATTTTCTAGGCGCGGGCAACTGCCTCGGTCTCGAAGGCGTGGAGCGCGACGACAAGTGGAAGTACACCGCGACCATCTTGGCGCGCACCGAAGTGCTCGAAATCTCGATCCCGCACCTGCGTAAGAATCCGCAACTGCGCGAAGCCGTCATGCGTAGTTTCCCTGAGTTCTCCATCGCCGACGACGACGTGCAACTCGCCAAGGCGCTCGATGCGCGCACGGTCGCCGCCACCGAAAAGGAGATCAGCACGGGGCTGGTGGATGGCACGAACCTGCTCGTGATGGACATGGACTTGTGCGTGCGCTGCGGCAACTGTTCGCTCGCCTGTCATAAGATGCACGGGCAGTCGCGGCTATTGCGGCGCGGCATCCACATCGAGCGCCCCACGCGCATCAACAGTGCGACCACGCAGCACGTTCTCTCGCCTTCGGTCTGCATGCACTGTCAAGACCCCGAATGCCTGACGGGCTGCCCGACCGGCGCAATCGGCCGCTTCAGCAACGGGCAGATCGACATTGACCCGAAGACCTGCATCGGCTGTTCCGACTGCGCCACGCAATGCCCTTACAACGCGATCACGATGGTGCCGCGCAAAGTGCCTGCGCCGGAACCGCTCACGCGCTGGCAGCGCGCCCGCCATTGGTTCGACATCGCGCCGCCCACACCGCCGCCGCCCGTCGTCGAGCTTGATAATCTCGTCGCCGTCAAGTGCAACCTCTGTAACAACACGCCGCTCAATCCGCCGGGCGCGAGCCAACACGCCTACTCGTGTCAGGAGAACTGCCCGACGGGCGCGCTCGTGCGCGTCAACCCGCGCGAGTATTTCACCGAGGTGCAGCAGAAACTCGGACTCGTCTTTCGCAGCCAGACGCAGGCCATCGGGCGCAACATACATAAGAAGGACACGCTGGCCCGCCTCTGGCACATCTTCGGCGTCCTCGCCACCATCGCGCTGACGGTGGCGACCATCATGGGCCTCAGACGCTACGGGCTTGACGGGCGCATCGGCAATAGTTGGCTAACGATCCGTTGGATCACGGGTTTTGTCGGTCTGGGCGGGATCGCCGTCGTGATGGCGTATCCGGCGCGCAAACAGGTCTATCGCCGCCGCGCGGGCGCGCTGCGCTACTGGCTGCTCGCGCACGTCTATCTCGGCGTCATCGCCGGCATACTGCTCCTGCTGCACGGCGGCGCGAACACAGGCGGCTTGCTCACGTCGCTGCTGATGATCGCCTTCGACCTCGTTATCGTCTCAGGTCTCTTCGGCATCGCCTGCTACATCATCGTGCCGCGCATTATGACGAGCATCGAGGGCGAGCCGCTCCTGATCGAAGACCTACGGGCGCGGCGCGAAGAGTTGCGCGAAGAACTGGGTGAGATCGGGCAAAAGTGCAGCGAGGAGGTGCGCGACATCATCCGGCGCAAGGTGCGGCGGCGTTATCTGTCCTTCAGTTATCTGCTCCGCCAGTACGTGCGGCGCGAAGAGTTGTCGGCGCTCGAAGCCGAAGCGCGCAACGAACTCCGCCCCGAACTTGAGAAGCTGAGCGACATCGAAGCGCAGCACGATTTGATCGGCGCGGTCGAAGCGACCGTGATGCTGCGCCGCGTGGACGCGCTCATCTACCTGCACCAACTGCTCAAGCTGTGGCTTGCGCCGCACGTCGTCGCCACCTCGCTGATGCTGGTGCTGATGTTCGTCCACATCGTGCAGGTCACTTTCTTCGCCGTGCGTTAACCGCGCGGCGACCATCCAGCGCCCGTCGCCAACCAATCGAGCATGAAGCCACAGCTAAGCACGTTCATCATCGCCCGCGAGGATCAGGCCGTCGATCCCGTCACGCTCGTGACCGAAGGGCTGTCCATCGGGCGACTTCCAGACTGCGAGTTGGTCTTGAACCACCCGACGGTCTCGCGCCTGCACGCCGGCATCAAAGAGGTCGGCGGGACGTTCTACGTCTTCAATCTCAGCCCGTCGAATTCGACGACGGTCAACGGCCGGCTGGTCGAGGAACGCGAGGCCATTACGGACGGCGACATCGTCCAGATCGGCCCCTTCTTCCTCTACGTCAGCCACGAACGCAATGCGCTCGCGCTCCGCGTCATTTATCAAACCGCCGTCCGCATCGGCGACACGGAAGTGCTGACCGAAGGCCCGGAGCAAGCGCCAGCCGGGCCGGCCGCAGCCGGGCCAACCGAAGACGACGAGGAAGAGGTTTCGGCGCTCGCCGGCTACTGGGAGAAGCGCAAACGCGAAGCCGGCAAGATCACGCGCCCGTCCCCCCTGCGCCCGCACGCGCCGCCCCGGCTCGGCAAGGCCCGCTTCAACTGGACGCCCACGCGCGATCTCGTCCGCCCGTGGCCGTTCGCTATCCTGACGTGGGCAGCTATCGTCGTCGCGGCGCTAACGGTCGTCGCGGCCTTCAGTTTCACTACCGCGTTCTCGCCCGCGCCCGTGTCGAACCCGCACACGCGGACGGCGCTCACCCTGACGCCCGCGATTGCCAACCGCCCGAACGGGAACACCTGCACCGCTTGCCACGCCGTCAAGGCCAGCATGAACGACGCCTGCGCCGCCTGTCATCAGACCAAAGAGTTTGCGGCCAACATTACGCCGCCGCACAAGGCCGCCGGTCTCGGCTGTACCAGTTGCCACACCGAGCATAAGGGGGCGAACTTCCGCCCCGGTCTCGCCCCTCTGAGCGCGAGTTTCCAACCCGGCGTCGAACCGGCCGAGACGTGCGCCGGTTGTCATAACGACAACAACAAGCGGCTCTATAACGGCAAGGGCGTACACACGCCGCACGGCGGCACATTCGGCTATCCGGTGACGAATGCTCATTGGACTTGGATGGGCCTCGATCAGGCGGAGCTAGCGCAGAAACCCGAACAGGTCAAACAAGTGATATCGACGTGGCCCGCAAAGAACGAAGACGAGAAACTTTCGGGGCAGTTCCACGCACTGCACCTCTATCGCGTGCGCGCCGTCGGTGGCCTTCCCGGCAACACGGCGGGCGAGTTGTCGTGTTCAAGTTGTCACAAGTCATGGGGCGCATCGCTCGACCGCACGACGCCGCGCCAGACCTGCGGCATCTGCCATAATGGCTACACCGACCCGGCGACGAGCCGCGCCGTCATCGCGCAGGATCAGCCCAACTGTAACTCCTGCCACGTGCAGCACGTCGAAGACAAGCGCCACTGGAATCCGTCGCTCTTTTCGCAGCCACAGCAGACGGCGGGCACTATGCCGGCCCACGACCAGAGCCTGATCGCCCGCGCGGCGCGCTGAGTTTTTGAGCCTACGCGGCAGACGCCAAAGCTCCGGCGTCTGTGCGCCCTATTTAGACGAACATGAAAAAGTCGCAACTCATTATCATCCTTGCGCTGACCATTCTGCTGCTCGCGCTCAATCTGCTGACGCGCGACCAGTTTGCCGGTAAGGAATACTTCGGCGGGCTGCCCTGGTGGGGCTGGGCGGGCATCAGCCTGTTCCTCGTCGTCGTGGGCGTTGCGTTCGCCATACGCGATGCGGCGCGCGCACGGCGGCTGCTCGAAGAACCACTGCCCGCGAAGAAGGGCGACGTTGATCAGCGCATCTTTCTCTCGAAAGAGTTGTTGGAGAAGTACGACCCGGACGGGCCGAACTATCCGCACCCGGTCATCGTCGCCGAACGCTGCATCGGCTGTCACGCTTGCGTGGACGCGTGCCCGCACGACGTGCTCGCCATCGTCAACGGCATCTCCACGCCGATTGCGCGCGATCAGTGCATGGAGGACACGTCCTGTCAGGTCGAGTGTCCGGTCAGCCCGAAGGCGTGCATCGTGGTCAACACGACGAAGAAGATTCCGCCGCGCAAAGTGCCGCGCCGCGACGCTTCGTTTATGACGGACGTGCCCGGCTGCTACATCATCGGCGACGTTTCCGGCACGCCCCTGATCAAGAACGCCGCGAACGAAGGCGCGGCCGTGATGATCCACATCGCGCACGAACTGCACGCGGCGAACGGTAACGGCGGCCCCGCGCAGGCCGATTACGACGTGGCCATCATCGGCGCTGGCCCCGCCGGTCTCTCCGCCGCGATCATGGCGAAGAAACTGGGGCTGCGCTTCGTCGGCGTCGAGCAGGATACGGTCATGTCCACCATCGTCAAGTATCCGAAGGGCAAGTATGTCTTCCTCAAACCGGAGACGATGGAATGGACGGGCAGCATCCGCCTGCCGGGTTTGGAAGAGTACGTCGAAGAGGTGCTTGAAGAACTGCTCGACGAGCCGCACCGCGCGCGCGCCAAAGACCTGCTGGCGGCCGAGCGCGGCGGCACGATTGACGCCGCCGGGCAGCAGTTGCTGACGGGTGCGCGCGATAGCTACCAACAGCTACTCGAAGCCGAATTGACCGAGCAGATCGACGACGCGGGGCGCACGCGCCTCAGTAATGCCCGGCGCAAATTCGAGGCGCTTCTGGACGCCGAAGAGAAATATCTGATCGCGCAACTGATCGCGGAGGAGCGCGCGGGCAACATCAAGGATGAAGAGGTCGGCAAGAAGGACAAGATCAATCTGGCGCGCCAGCTTTACGGCGACCGCGTCGAAGCCGAAGTCGCGGCCGGCAAACTCGATGATGCGCGTTATCAGGCTTTGACCGATGCGCGCCACAAGGTCGCGGGCGACCAGCGCGAAGTTCTCCTGAACACATGGTTCATGAACATGAAGGAGAACGGCGTGCAGATCAACGAGAACGAAAGCTGCAAGGCGGTTAAGAAGGCGGAGGACGGCGACTATTTCACGGTGCAGACCGAAGCGGGCAAGGAGAAAGAGAAAGTCACCTATCGCGCGCGCCGCGTCGTCTTGGCGATTGGCAACGCGGGCACGCCGATGAAGTTGAAGGTGGCCGGCGAGGAGATGAAGGTCACGCGCGACGGCGTCGTCGAAGACAAGGTTAAATACAAGCTGACCGACCCCGAAGCCTACAAGCGCAAGCACATCATCGTCGTCGGTGCGGGCAATTCCGCCATCGAAGGCGCGGTCGATCTGGTCGCGCGCCGGCAGGGCGATCAAATCTCCTTCCGCCCCGAAGACGAGACCAACGACGTGACCCTCGTGATTCGCAGCGACCTGAAGAACGATCTCAAGTTCGGCAACAAGATGCAGGTCTACGACTGCATTGACGAGAAGAAGATCAAGGTCTACTTCGGCACGGCGATTAAAGAGATACGCGATGACGAGGTGGTCTTGATGAACGCGCGCACGCAGGAAGAGAAAGCCACGATCAAAAACGACTACATCTTCGCCATGATCGGCGGCGATAAACCGACCAAGTTCCTCGAATCAATCGGCATCAAGATCGGCTAAGCCACCGGCACACATGAGCAGGGGGCGGGCCAGAACGCGCGTTCTGGCCC
>DASVQA010000151.1:0-57796 GCA_036389375.1 Pyrinomonadaceae bacterium
TAACTGACCTCCGACCTCTAACCTCTAACCTCTCTGTCCTCCTGCATGTGCCCGGTCGCGCAGGCCATGACGTTTTCCGGCGTCGCGTTCGTGCGGGTAAACTCGCCCGTCATGCGCCCCTCGTGCAGCACCAGAATGCGATCCGAGAGACCCAGCACTTCGGGTAGCTCCGACGAGACGAGCACGATGGCCAGGCCCTCTTTGGCGAGCCGGTTGATCTGCGCGTAAATCTCCTGCTTCGCGCCCACGTCTATACCGCGCGTCGGTTCATCCAGAAAGAGCACGCGCGGGTTCGTCAACAACCATTTCGCCAGCACGACCTTCTGTTGATTGCCGCCGGAGAGCGTGCCGGCGATGGTAAAGACAGAGTTAGCTTTGACGCGCAACTCTTTCATCGCGCGATTGCCGGCCGCCGCCTCCGCGTCCGTGTCCGTCACGAAGCGCCCGGAGATGCGCGGCAAGCCGGCGAGCGTCATGTTGTTTAAGATCGTCTGATCGAGGACGAGGCCGAAGCGTTTGCGATCTTCGGTGACGAAGCCGAGGCCGTGCCGAATGGCATCACGCGGATTATTGATGCGGACGCGCCGGCCCGCCATCATGATCTCGCCGGTCGTGCGCCCCGCGTGCGCGCCGAAGATGGCCATCAGCAGATCGCTGCGGCCTGCGCCCATCAGTCCCGCGATCCCTAACACTTCGCCCCGGCGCACGGCGAAGCTCACCCCGTTGACCAACAGTTTCCCCGCCACGTTCGGGTCTTCGACCGACATGTTGCGCGCCTCAAACGCCACCTCGCCGTGCGGGTGTTCAAACTCCGGAAAGATGTCGCCGACCTCGCGCCCGACCATGCGCGCGATCACGCGGCGCTCATCCCAGTTGCGCGTCGCATCCGTGCCGACCGTGCGCCCGTCGCGCAAGACCGTGATGCGATCCGACATGCGAAACACCTCGTCCAATTTGTGCGAGATGTAGATCATGCCGACGCCGCGCGCGCGCATGTCGTTGAGAATGCCAAAGAGCGTTTCGACCTCTGCATCCGTGAGCGCGGCGGTCGGCTCGTCTAAGACAAGGATGCGCGCTTCGTGCGAGAGTGCCTTGGCGATCTCGACGAGTTGTTGCTGCCCGATGCCGAGTTGGCGAATGGGCGTGTGCGGATCAATCGGCAGGTGCACGTCGTTTAAGAGCGCCTGCGCGCGCCGATAGAGTTCGGCCCAACGAATGATGCCGAAGCGGCGCGGCTCGCGCCCCAAGAAGATGTTTTCGCCGACGCTCAAATCCTTGACGAGCGAAAGCTCCTGAAAGATGACGGCGATGCCCGCCGCTTCCGCATCGCGGATACCGGCGAAGCGCTGCCCCGCGCCGTCGATCAATATCTCGCCGCCGTATGTGCCGTGCTGATAGACGCCGCCGAGCACCTTCATCAAAGTGGATTTGCCCGCGCCGTTCTCGCCCACGAGCGCGTGAAATTCGCCGCGCTGCAAATCGAACGTCACGCCGTCCAGCGCGCGCACGCCCGGAAACGTCTTCGTGATCTCGCGCATCTCCAAAAAGGGCGCGCGCTGTTCGTTGGACATAATTTAGGCCGGCGAGTTCAGCGAGTCCGGCGAGTCAAAGGCAAGCGAGTTGTTCAGTTCTCATGACTCTCCGGACTCGCTGGACTTCTCCTACTGCTTCGGGCATTTATCGGCCGGGACGCCCGCGCAAATTTTGTCGAGCGTCTGGTAGCCGTCTTTGACGACGGTGCTGACGATGTTGTTTCGGTCAACCGCAATTGGTTCGAGCAGGAAGGCGGGCACTTTCTTGAAGCCGTTGTCCACCGTGTCGTTCGTCTGCACGGTCTCGCCGCGCGCGAGTTTGATGGCCGCATCGACGGCGGCGTTGGCGAGCGGTTGAATCGGTTTATAGACCGTCATCGTCTGCTTGCCCTGCACGATCAGTTGCAGCGAGGCGAGGTCGGCGTCCTGCCCTGAGACTAAAACTTTGCCCGCGAGGTTCTGCCCTTCGAGCGCCTGTACAGCGCCGCGCGCCGTGCCGTCGTTGGCGGCGACCACGACCTGCACGTTGTTCTTCGCCTGCGTGAGCGCGTTCTCGACGATGTTGAGCGCGGCGCTCGCCTGCCATTCCTTGGCCGGTTGATCGGCCACGATCTTTATATCGCCGCGCGCGATGGCCGGCTGTAAGACGTTCATCTGGCCGTCGTGCAGGAGTTTCGCGTTGTTGTCCGTCTCCGAGCCTTGCACGATGATGAAGTTGGCGGGCTTCGGCGCATCGGCTGGCAGGTGTTCGAGCGGATAGCGCGCCTGCATCTCGCCGATCTTGACGACCTGATGCGAGACGTAGAGGTCAACGTCCGAGTTCTTGATCAGCCGGTCGTAGCTGATGACGGGCACGCCCTGCCGGTGCGCGGCTTCGACGATCTGCGCGGCGATCTCGCTGTTGTGCGGCGCGACGATGAGCACGTCCACGCCCTGCGTCAACAGGTTCTCGGCCTGATTGATCTGCAACTTGTCGTCGCCGTTTGCCACGTCAATCAAGACCTGCGCGCCGACCTCGGCCGCACGTTTCTGCACCAGATCGCGGTCGCGCTGCCAACGCTCCTCTTTGACCGTGTCCATCGAGAAGCCAATCTTGACCGGGTCGTTCGGCCCCTTCCTGCGCCGCACGCCGCTACTGCTGTTCGCCGTCGCGCCGTTATCGTTCGCGCCACCGCCGCCGCCGCTCACGCACGCTGCGCCGAGCACTATTAAGGCGCTCATTAACAACCCCAGCCAAGCTCTCCAATTTCGCATCGGTTCTGCTCCTTCAACAGGTTTGTCGTCAAGCAATGGCGCGCCGCTCGCTGCCAAGCGGAGGGGTTTGCGAGCCAAACGGCGGCCGCTCGCTCCGGTCGTCCGGCGCGCATGGGTGAGAACTTAAGACCGAACTTCTTGCTGTGGGGCGTAAGCTTATCACAACGGGCGGTGAAAAAAGATTGAAATTTCCAGCCGCCAGTGCTATTTCTTCCTGCGTCAATCGAAGCAACATCCCCCTTCAGACCGAAAGTGCGATGACGGTGAAGCCGGGCGCGCGCGGCGTACTCGTCAGCCCGCGCGCGGCGCTTCCGTCCATTCAGCCAAGCAGTCTCTTCAAACTCGCTCGTCCGCCTTGCCTGTTCAGGCCAAGGTGTGGGCGACGCGCAAGCGGTACGACAAGCAGGAAGGCAAATGATCATGCGACAAAGATGCGGCAGTTTTTTCAGTCTGATTTCATGCGCGCTCGTCATGCTCTGTCTGGCGACGACGGTTGCGGCGCAGTTTCGCGCGGGCGTGCAAGGCACGGTCACGGATCAGAGCGGTGGGATCATCGTCGGCGCGACGCTCACGCTGACGAACAAGGAAACCAACAAGGTGCAGACGGCGACCACGTCCGACGACGGCTTCTATCGCTTCACGAATCTGCCGCCGGGCCGGTACACGCTCACGGTGGATCAATCGGGCTTCAACAAGAAGACGCTCGAAAACCTCGTCGTCAACGCCGAACAGGTCGAGGGCGTAAACATCACGCTCGAACCGGCGGGCGTGCAGACGGTCGTGACCGTCACCGATACGCTCGTGCCCGCGCTCGAAACCGAGAACGCCAACATCAACAAGGCGATCACGACCGAAGAGATTCGCGCGCTGCCGCAAGCCGGGCGCGACCCTTACGAACTGCTGCGCCTGACGCCCGGCGTCTTTGGCGACGCGGCGCGCGGTGGTGGCGGCGGCGCGGTCGGCCTGCCCAACCAGACGGGGCCCGGCGGCTCGAACCGGCAGATTTTCCAGACCGAGAATCAACCGCAGATCTCCGCCAACGGGCAGCGCATCTCGTCGAACAACTTCCAGATCGACGGCGTCAGCGTCAACAGTCTCGGCTTTGGCGGCGCAACCGTCGTGACGCCGAATCAGGAGTCGGTCAAAGAGGTGCGCGTGCTGGCGAATAATTATTCGGCCGAGTTCGGGCGCAACTCCGGCGCGCAGGTGCTGACCGTGTCGCAGAACGGCACGAACCACTTTCACGGCAGCCTCTTTCTGAAGAACAACAGTCCGGGCCTGAACGCCTTCAACAAGTACGGCGGCCCCGCCGCCGCGCCCGTGCGCAATAACCAGCACTACAACCAGTTCGGCGGCTCAATCGGCGGCCCGCTGCCCATTCCGCGCTTCGGCGAAGGCGCGCCGCCCGCGTTCGAGTTGGGGCGCAACAAGGCGTTCTTCTTCTTCTCCTACGAGGGTCTGCGCAACAACACGACCGACACGGCCACCAACATCGTCGAGACGGCGCAATACCGGCAACTCGTCCGGCAGTTGCGCCCCAATAGCGTCACGGCGCGCATCCTGAGCGCGCCCGGCATCGAGCCGCGCATCACCTCGGTCATCCCCGTCAACTGTGCCTTTCTCGGCTTCAACGCGTCGAACTGCCGCGAGGTCACAGGCGGCTTGGACATCGGTTCGCCCGCCGGCGCGACGGGTCAATACCTGAGCTTCGGCAACTTGCAGGGCGGCGGCTTCGACGGCATCCCGGACGTGCAGTACGTCCAACTCGCCGTCCCGCATCGCGCACGCGGCAATCAGTTCAACCCGCGCTTCGATTTCAACCTGACGCAGCGCGACACCTTGACCTTCAGTTCCTATCTGACCAGCTTTACGGGGCAGGAGTCCGATGCGGCGGGGCGCAGCCGCCCGATGGGCGACATCTCGACCAAGCCGCGCAACTCCTACGCGATGATCACCTACACGCGCACCCTCACCAACACGATGATCAACGAGGTGCGCTTCAACGCCACGCGGTTCGCCTTCGACGAGGTCGCATCCTCCACGCAGACCAACTTCGGCATCCCGCGCATCGAGATCGAGACGCTGCCCGGCGACCGCATACGCTTCGGCCCGCCTTGGGCCGAGACAACACCCGGCATCTTTGCCGACAACACCTTCGAGTTCCGCGATACGCTCCGTTGGGTGCGCGGCACGCATGGACTCAGCTTCGGCGGTGAACTGCGCCGCGAGCAGGACAACAACAACCTGTCGGGCGGCTCGCGCCCGCTCTACACCTTCGCCGGTCTCTTCAACTTCGCCAACGACGCGCCGCTCTTTTATCAGATCAACGCCGACCCGCGCACCGGCGGCCCCGCCGCGTCGCAGCGTTACTTCCGCTCGAACACCATCGGCCTCTTCGCGCAGGACGATTGGAAGTTTCGCCCGAACGTGACGCTCAATTTCGGGCTGCGCTACGAATACTTCCAACCGCCGACCGAGAAAGAGGGGCGGCTCAGCAACATCGCCTTCGGCTCGCAGGGTCTGGTGAACTCGCGCATCAACGTGGTTGACCGGCTCTACGCGCCCGACCGCAACAACTTCGCGCCGCGTCTTGCCTTCGCGTGGAGTCCGGCCGGCCTTGCGGGCATCGAGACGAAGGACAAGCTCGTGCTGCGCGGCGGCTTCGGCATCGCCTACAACCGCATTCCGATGGTGCTGTTCTCGAACACGCGCGGCAATCCGCCCTTCTTCGCGCGCTACCAAATCTGCTGCGGCACATCCGCCTCAGATTTCAGCACGCCCTTCGCGGGCGGGCAGATTCTCTATGCGACGGGCGCGAGCAATTCGCCGTTCAGCTATCCCGTCAACCCGGCGCTCGCTACCGGCATCGATCCGGCGACCGGCTCGGTGCGCGGGCGCTCGGTCGAAGTCTACGGCGCGCTGCCGAAAGAGCCGAACGCTTACGTCTACACCTACTCGCTCGAAGGGCAGTACAGCCTGCCGTACCGGCTGACGGCCGAGTTGGGTTATCAAGGCAGCAGCAGCCACAAGCTCATCCGGCTCGTCAACCAGAACTTCCTGTTCCCCAATAACCCTTCGTTCTTCGCCGTCTATCTGCCGACGCCCGACGTGAACGCGAACTACAACGCCATGCTCGCGCGGCTCACCCGGCGCTTCAGTCGCGGCACGTCGTTCGACGCCATCTATCGTTGGAGCAAGAGCATCGACACGCTCTCGAACGAAGGCCCCGGTGCAGTCACGAATCAGACCTTCCCGCAGAACCAGCGCTTCGAGCGCGGGCCTTCGGACTACGACGTGCGCCACCACTTCATCCTGTCGGGTCTGTGGGAGCTACCGTTCTTCAACCAGCACAAGGACTCTGCGGCCGGCAAGCTGCTCGGCGGCTGGCAGTTGAGCGGCATCCTGACGGCGCACACGGGCTTCCCCTGGACGCCGCTCATCGGGCGCTGCATCAGCACGCCGGGCGGGCAGAGTATCTGTCCGGCGCGACCCGTCGGTTATTTCGGCGGCGCGCTCCAAGACACGAGCAACGAGGCGTTCATGCGCCCCAACGGCAACTTCCCCGGCGGGCCGGCACGTTATTTCCCGTTGACCGATCCTTCGACGCTGCCGCTTAACACGCCGCCCGGCATCGGGCGCAACTCCTTCCGCGGCCCGCGCTACTTCGACATAGACATGAGCGTGGCCAAACGTTTCGGGCTGCCCGGTTTCCTTGGCGAAAGCTCCAACTTCGAGTTGAAGGCGAATTTCTTCAACGTCTTCAACATCCTGAACCTGCAACCGTTCAGCTTCAACGGCTTCGGCACGACCATCGATCCGGGTAATCCGAACGATCCGAACTTCGGTCGCTCGCCCGGCGGACAATCCGGGCGCGTCGTCGAACTACAAGGCCGCATCATCTTCTAACGCAACGCGGCAACAACAGAGACGCGCACGGCCTTCAGTCTGAAACGACTCAAGACCGTGCGCGTTTTCGTTGGCGGTGAAACTCGAATCAGCGCGGCGGCGGCGCGGACGCAAGCGGCGGCGCATAGTCTTCCGCTTCGTCCGCGCTGTTGCCCAGCCCGCGCTCCTTGCGTTCGGCTTCGAGCCGCTTGAACACGCTCATCTCGCGCTCGGCTGCGCTCGTCTGCTTCAGCCGCGCAAAGGCCATGAACAACTGATAATGCACGCTCGCGCTGTTTGGTCTGAGCGCGGCGGCGTGTTCGAGCAAGGGCAGCGCGTCCGCGTAGCGTTTGGTTTTCACGAGCAGCCGGCCGAGATCGTAGTGCGCGTAGAAATGGGCGGGTTCGCGCGCGGCGGCGCGGCGCAACAGTTGTTCGGCTTCAGCAAAGCGCCCGCGCTCGCCCACGATGAAACCAAGCTGCGCCAGCGCGTCCGCGTTGTCGGGCGCAAGCGCAAGCGATTTACGCAAAGAGGCTTCCGCCGCGCCGTAATCGCCCCGCCCGCGCGCCGCAACGCCGACGAAGTAGTGCGCCTCGGCCGCGCGCGGGAAACGTGCCGCCGCACGCGTGAAGACATCGAGCGCCTGATCGGGGAGCTTGAGCAGCAGGTAGACGCCGCCCAGACGCACGTAATGCACGAGCCGCGCCGGGTCTTGGGCGAGCGCGCGTTCGTAGTAGAGGCGCGCGGCTTCGGTCTGCCCGCTCTTGCGCAACTCTTCGCCGAGCATGAAATTCGCTGCCGCGAAATTTGCGCGGCGGCCAAGCGCACGCTGCCACAGCGCGCGCGCCGCCGCCGATTCGCCCCGCGCTGCCGCCAGAAGGCCACGCGCGTAGAGGACTTCGGCGTCGTCGGGCGCAAGCTGCGTGGCCGTTGCCAGCACGGCGTCCGCCTCGTCCAAGCGTTTGAGTTCGTAGAGCGCGAGCGCGAGTTGATAAAGCACGGCGACGTTTTCCGGTTGCTGCTGCCGCGCCCGCTCCAACAACAGTTCGGCGCGGCCGTATTGCCCGCGCTCGATATACTGCACGCCGAGATTGAACAACACCTGCGGGTGCTCAGGCGCATCATTGAGCACATCTTCCAGCGTCCGAACGGCCGCGTCGCTCTGCCCCGTGTGCGCGAGCAGCACGCCGAGGTTTGCGCGCGCCGAGACGTGCTTCGGGTTCAGCCTGAGCGTCGTCTGATACTCGTGCTGCGCCTCTTCGGTGCGCCCAAGCTGATCGAGCAGCGCACCGAGCAGCGCGTGCGCGTCCGCGTTCGCCGGGGCCAGCGCCACCGCCCTACGGAGCAACGGTTCAGCTTCAGCAAGGCGACCCGCCTGCAACGCCGCCAGCGCCCCACGCAGCAAGGCCAGCACGTCTTCAGCCGCACCGTTTGCCTGCGCGCCGCGCGGCACACGTCGCTGCGCCCGTGCCGGCGCGGACGCGCAGCCAGCGAGCGCGAGGCACAGGAGACAGGCGGAGAAGATGAACGGCGCAGACACGCGCAGCGACACACGCCAGCATGCGCGGCCGAGCAGCTTGCGGTTGTGCGTGTCGGTTGGTGTGGTTTCCTGATTCATCTCTTTTGCTCGTCGTGCGCTTGGCGTGCGCCCCGAATTAAATCTGGCCGCTGCGCGCAGCGCGTTGTATTATACTCGCGCCGTTCAAGCCACATAGCCGAGGAGATCGAGGGATGAAACGCGCGCGACCTTTGTGTCTGCTCTTAACGCTCGTGCTATTGAGCGCAGCCGCGCCGGCCGCCGCGCAGACGCCGCGCCGCGCCCGCTCTGCATCTGCGCCAAACGTCGAGCGCCGCATCAACGCCCTGCTCGCGCGCATGACGCTCGCCGAAAAACTGGGCCAGCTTCAGCAACTCGACGGCGAAGCAAACGGCAACTTTCGCCCCGAACACGTCGAGCTAGTCCGCAAAGGTTTGCTCGGTTCGACCTTAAACGTGCGCGGCGTCGCACGCACAAACGAGTTGCAGCGTGTCGCCGTCAACGAATCGCGTTTGCGGATTCCTCTGCTGTTCGGCTTCGACGTGATTCACGGCTACCGCACGATCTTTCCCGTCCCGCTTGGCGAAGCGAGCAGTTGGGACGCGGGCGCGGTCGAACGCGCCGCCGCCATTGCCGCCGCCGAAGCGCGCGCCGCCGGTGTCCACTGGACATTTGCGCCGATGCTCGACATCGCGCGCGACCCGCGCTGGGGCCGCATCGTGGAAGGCGCGGGCGAAGACCCTTACTTCGGTGCGGTCATGGGGCGCGCGCGCGTGCGCGGCTTTCAAGGCGCGGACTACAGCGCACAGGATCGCGTCGTCGCCTGCGCCAAACACTGGGTCGCTTACGGCGCGTCCGAAGGCGGGCGCGATTACAACACGACCGACGTGACCGAGCGCAACCTGCGCGAACTCTATTTCCCGCCGTTCAAAGCGGCGGTTGATGCGGGCGTCGGCACGTTCATGAGCGCGTTCAACGATCTGGACGGCGTGCCTTCGACCGCCAACCCGTTCACGCTGTCGCAGGTCTTGCGCGGCGAGTGGCGTTTTGATGGCTTAGTCGTCAGCGACTACACGGCGGTTGACGAACTGATCAGGCACGGCCTCGCGGCCGACGGCGCGGACGCGGCCCAACTCGCCTTAAACGCGGGCGTTGATATGGAGATGGTCAGCCGTCTCTACAACCAGCACGGCGCGCAGTTGCTCAAAGAGCGCAAGCTGTCGCTCGCCACGATTGACGAAGCGGTGCGCCGCATCCTGCGTATCAAGTTCCGGCTCGGTCTCTTTGAGCACCCCTATGCCGACGAAGCGCGCGAGCGCACGGAGATACTCAGCCCCGCACATCGCGCCGCCGCCCGCGAGATCGCCGCCCGCTCGCTCGTGCTCTTAAAGAACGAGCGCGAGACGTTGCCCCTGAGCGCCTCCGCGCGCAGCATC
Source organism: Pyrinomonadaceae bacterium (assembly GCA_036389375.1). GTDB lineage: Bacteria > Acidobacteriota > Blastocatellia > Pyrinomonadales > Pyrinomonadaceae > QHXQ01. Next base: position 9,645 of record DASVQA010000151.1, read on the forward strand.
GCCGTCATCGGCCCGCTCGCCGATTCGCAGACGGACGTGCTCGGCTCATGGAACGGCGACGGGCACACGGAAGATGCCGTCACGCTGCTCGCCGGCATCAAGGCGAAGGTCGCGGCGCACACGCGGGTCACTTACGTGAAAGGCTGCGACGTTGAGGGCGACGCGACCGCAGAGATTGACGATGCGGTGCGCGCCGCCCGCGCCGCCGATGTCGTCATCATCGCCGTCGGCGAATCGGCCGCGATGAGCGGCGAGGCGTCGGCCCGCGCCTCGCTCGACCTGCCGGGCCGGCAGTTGGACTTGGTTAAAGCGATTCACGCCACGGGCAAGCCTTACGTCGTCGTGCTGATGAACGGCCGGCCACTGACGATCAACTGGCTCGCCGAGAACGCGCCCGCCATGCTTGAGACGTGGTTCGCGGGCACGGAGGCGGGGCACGCCATTGCCGACGTGCTCTTTGGCGACGTGAACCCCGGCGGCAAACTGCCCGTCACCTTCCCGCGCGCCGTCGGGCAGATACCGCTCTACTACAATCACAAGAACACGGGTCGCCCGCCCGATGCGAACAACAAGTATTCGTCGAAATATCTGGACGTGGCTTGGACGCCGCTCTACCCCTTCGGCTATGGTTTGAGCTACACGCAGTTTCAGTTCGCGCCGCTCCAACTGAGCGCCGCGCGCATCCCCGTCAACGGTCACTTGACCGTCACAACCGAGATCACCAACACGGGCCGGCGCGCGGGCGACGAGGTCGTGCAACTTTACATACACGACGTGGCGGCGAGCGTTACCAGACCCGTGCGCGAGTTGAAAGGCTTCCAGCGCGTCACGTTGCAACCCGGCGAGCGCCGCCGCGTCTCGTTCACGCTCGGCCCCGAACAGCTTGGCTTCTACAATCGCGCGCTCCGCCACGTCGTCGAACCCGGCGCGTTTCAGGTCTTCGTCGGCACAAGTTCGGTGGACGGCTTGACCGGCAGCTTCGAGGTCACGGCGCGCTAAGCCATGCTCAGCCCGCGCTCAGTCCTCTTTCGTCTGCGCGGCGCTGCTGCCACGCTCCTCTGCGTGCTGCTTACTCTCAGCCCCTGCGGCCGCGTCGGCACGGCGCACGCGCGGGCGCGCCTCTCAACGGCTGACGCGGCGCTGCTCGAAGACCTCGAACGCCGCGCGTTCAGCTTCTTTTGGGAGCACGCCGACCCGCAGACCGGCCTTGTCCTCGACCGCGCACACACAAACGGGCAGCCGCACAACGAACACGAGTCGAGCTACCACATCGCCAGCAGCGCCGCCACCGGCTTCGGTCTCACCGCGCTCTGCATTGCCGCCGCGCACGGTTGGGTGCAGCGCAGCGCGGCGCGCGCGCGCGTCCGCACAACCCTGCGCTTCTACGCCGAACGCGCGACGCATGAGCACGGCTGGTTCTATCACTGGATGGATCAACCGACGGGCGAGCGGCGCTGGCGCAGCGAAATCTCCTCTATTGATACGGCGCTCCTGCTCGCCGGCATGCTGACCGCGCGCCGTTGCTTCAATGAAGATAGAGAGATCGTGCGCCTCGCCACACAGATTTACGAGCGCGTTGATTTTCAGTGGATGCTCGCCGGTCAGCCCACGCTGCTCGCGCACGGCTGGCGACCCGAAACCGGCTTCCTGCACGCGCGCTGGGACACCTACAGCGAACATCTCATTCTGCAACTGCTCGCCATCAGCTCACCCAAGCATCCCATTACGCCGCTTGCGTGGCGCGCGTGGCAGCGCCAGCGCATCACCTACGCCGGCTACACCTACCTCACCGGCGGCCCACTCTTCATCCATCAATACACGCACGCCTACGTGAACTTTCGCGGCCGGCGTGAGAGCTGGTATCCGTTCACAGACTATTTCGCCAACTCCGTCGCCGCCACACGCGCGCACCGCCAGTTCTGTCTAGACCTCGCGCGCGAGTTTCCCGGCTACACCGCGAACGTCTGGGGCATCAGCGCGTCCGACAGTGCGCAGGGTTACGTGGCGTGGGGCGGGCCGCCGCGCGACCCCGCCATTGACGGCACGGTTGTGCCTTACGCCGCCGCCGGTTCGCTCATGTTCACGCCCGACATCTCCCTGCCCGCCCTCCGCACCATGCGCGCGCAATACGGCACAACCGCCTACGGTCGCTATGGCTTCGCCGACGCCTTCAACCCGACGACCGGCTGGGTTGACCCGGACGTGATCGGGATCGACCTCGGTATCACGCTGCTCGGCGCAGAGAACCTGCGCACCGGCAACGTCTGGCGTTGGTTCATGGCGAACCCTGAGCTACCGCGTGCGCTGCGGCTCGTCGGGTTAAACCGGCGCGGGCGGGCGGAATAAGGATCGCTGCACGCAGGCCAGACTCGCGCTCGTCTTTAGCGCCTGCGCGCGCCGGGGATGGAGCGGGCGACGAAGACGGCGGTCGTGCGCGCCGGAATGGTGAACGTGCCCGTGTTCGTGTTGAAGCTCGACGTGCGGACGATGCGGTCGCTTGAGCGGACTTGAACAGGATGCAGGGTCAGAAATTTATGCACGAACGCGGGCGCGCTGAATGCTTGCGCGGCGGGCGTGGCATTGCAGAGGACGACGATCAGATCGTAATCAGGATCGAGGTCGCGCCCGACCGTGTCGCTGATGGCCATGACGACGAGGCCGGGCGTCTGCTGCGGCCCCGTGTTGTAGAAGCGCAGGCGCGCGTTGATGTCGGCGGCGCTGGTCAGGCGGAAGAGGCGCGAGCTTTTGCGTATGCGGAGCAACTCGCGCAGATGCGCGACCGTCTGCATGATGTCTGCGCGCGTCGGTCTGAGCTTTGGGTCGGCGAGCAGCGGCCGGAGCAGTGGCCAGCGCTCGCCGTTATCTGCTTTTGGCGGCAGACCGACGCCGAAGTTATTGGTGGCGTAAGTGAAGTCGAGCCGGTTGAACCAGTCGCCGGAGTTGTAGCTGTTATGGTCGAGCGATTTTGAGCGGAGCATATCCTGACCGGCGTGAAAGAACGGGAGGCCCTGCGCTAAAGCGACGAGGTCGAGCGCGAGGTTCTGCATCCGCACGCGCGCCTCGACGGTCGTCGTGCGCGGCGCACGCAGCACGTTGAAATCGTAGAGCGTGTAATCGTCGTGCGCTTCCGTATAGTTGATCGCTTCCTGCGGGTCGGCCGTATAACCGGCCGGCTGCCCACCGTAATCCACTTGCGCGGCGGCAACCGTCTGCCCCCGGTGATCCTCGAACCTGTACGCGCGCAAGCTCCCCGCCAGCCCCGCGCGAATCCAGTCCGTGTAGCGCAACAGCTTCTCTTTCTGCGCTTCGAGCGTGCCCTGCTCCGTACCGTTGGGCGCAAGGTAGAGACCGTTGACGAAGCCCTGCTCTTGGAGCGGGCCGAACTGGCCGCCGCGCACGCCGTCGCGCAAACGGTCGTTGAACGTCCCGATACCTGTGCCCGCGAGATTAACCTGCGTCGCGTTCGGCCCGCGTGCGCCATTAGCCACCTCACCAAAGTTCCAGCCTTCGCCGTAGAGATAGATTTTCGCGCCGTCAACGCCGTCGTGCTGAAGCGTCAAAGCGCGCAAAGCAGCGCGCACCTTGAGCATGTTGCCGACCATGTGATGGCCCATCAGGTCGAAACGAAAGCCATCAACCTTGTAAGCGCGCGCCCACGTGACGACGGAATCAACCAGCAGTTTCTCCATCATCGCGTGTTCGGACGCTGTGTTCCGGCAGCACGTGCTTGTTTCCGTCTGCCCGTCGAGATTGAGCCGGTAATAATAACCGGGCACGATCTTATCGAGCACCGAGCGCGGGTCTTGGCCATCGGCGGTGGTGTGGTTATAGACCACGTCCATGACGACGCGCAGCCCCGCCTCGCTCAAGCCTTTGACCATCGCGCGGAACTCGCGTATGCGCGTCGGGCCGTCGGCGCTGGTCGCGTAGCTGCCTTCCGGCACGATGTAGTGAAACGGCTCATAGCCCCAGTTGAAGCCATCCTCGTCCCTGCGCGCCGAGATGATCTCCTGCTGGCGCTCGGAGTCGGGCGGCAGTTTGCTCAACTCGGCCGGGTCTGGTTCTTTGCGCTCGGCTTTGACTTCGTTGATGGTCGCAATGTCGAAGACGGGCAGCAGGTGTACGTGCGTCAGGCCCGCTTCAGCGAGCGCGCGCAGGTGCTTCATGCCGTTGGCCGTCTGATCGGTGAATGCGAGGTAAGTGCCGCGATGCGCGGCGGGCACGGTCTGATCGTTGCTGCTGAAGTCGCGCAGGTGCAGTTCGTAGAGCGCGATGTCTTCGGGCGCATCGAGCGGTGGCTTGCGGAGCGCATCCCAACCGGCCGGTTTAAGCGCCGGCGCATCGAGATTAACGATCTGGCTGCGCCGGCTGTTGGTCGCAAGACTGAGCGAGTAAGGATCGGTGACGAGGTTCTGCTCGATGCGCCCGGTCGTCGGGACAAAGACGCTGACTTCGTACAGGTAGAACTGCTGCAACCAGCCAGCGTTGCCTGTGACGCTCCACACACCCGTCGTCGCCTCGTACTTCATCGGCACGACCGTCGCCGCCGTTGCGCTCGCGGCCGTCGGGAACAGGTGCAGCCGCACGGAGCGCGCGGTCGGAGCCCAGAGTTTCAGCAAGGGCACAGGTTCGTGGTCGCCGCGCCAGACGACGCCGAGCGCGCCCGTGTAGGTGTAGAGATCGTCGAGCACGCCCGGCAGTTGCAGCGAGGTCGCGTCGAGCAGTTGCCCGCTCGCGTCGCTGGCGGCAATCGCGCTCTGCCCTTTCAAGATCGACGGCACGCGCGCCATGTCTGCGGCGCTTAGTTTCAAAGCCGCGAAGCCGGCCAGGTGCGGGAATTTCGCGCGCAATGCGGGCGACAACCCGGCCGGATCATAGCTCAAAGTGATCGACTCGCCGCCGTCGATGCCGTGCGGCGTCAGCGTCAGGCCGCCCTCCGGCGCGAAGTACAACTTGTACGAGCCGCGCGCGCCATCGGCCATGTTTGCTGCGCGCCACGCAATGGTGTCGCGCGTCAGCCAGTGCGCGCGCGCCTTCGTCAGATCGCCGCGCTGTGTGCCGGCGACGGGCTGCGCACGCGCGCCGGAGATGAGCAGCAGCCAGAGCAGCGGCAGCGCGAAATATGCTGCCGCCCACAGGCGAGTCCGTTGGTTAATCATTTTGCCGCGACCCATGCGACGAGGAGCAGGTTCGTTCTGTTGCCGGCCCAAAAGCGCGCCCCCGCACGCAAGCTCTAACGCTCGTCGATCAGTCCTGTGCTCGGCACAGGCTGCGCCGACGCGGGCGGGATAAACGGCTCGTGCGCGTCGCCCTTGATAACGGCCGCCTGCGATACATCGCCCACGTCGCGCACGATGGTGACGAGCGCCGCCGCGACGAGCAGGCAGACGCCGCCCAGCATCACCACGTAGAGCGGATTGTTGTTGAAGACGTGTTTGACGAGTGGCTGGAAGGTGAGCGAAGCGATGATCTCGGGGATGACGATGAAGAAATTGAAGATGCCCATGTACACGCCCATGCGCGCGGGCGGCAACGCGCCCGACAGGATCGCGTACGGCATCGACAAGATCGACGCCCACGCGATGCCGACGCCGATCATCGTCAGCACCAGCATGTTCTTGTCGTGGATCAGATAGACGGAGAGCAGTCCAAGCCCGCCGCAGATGAGCGCGCTGGCATGCACGGTCTTGCGACTCGTGGCAGCCGCCAGTTTCGGGATGACGAAGGCGATGGCGAAGCAGACGACGGAATAGACGGCAAACATCAGCCCGCCCCATTCGATGCCGCGATCAAAGATGGCCGACTTGTCGTCGGGTGCGCCGAAGACGTGGTAAGCCGTCGTCAGCCCGAAGAAAATCCACATGCAGAAGAGACCGAGCCACGTAAAAATCTGCACGATGGCCAGTTGCTTCATCGTCTTGGGCATCTGCCAGATGGCGTCGGTGATTTCGTGGACGATCTCGCGGACGACACCGCCGAGGCCGCGTGCGCGTGCGCGCAGGCGCTCGAACTCGGCCATGTCCTCCGGCGGATACTCTTTCGACGTGAAGACCGTCCACAGCACGGCGACCATGAAAGCCAGCGCGCCGATCTTAAAGGCATAGAGCACCGTGTAAGGGATGCCGCTCGGCGTGCGCCCGACGACGCCGCCGCGTTGGAACAGGTACGGTAAAGCGTTGGCGAGCGTCGCGCCGATGCCGATGAAGAACGATTGCATGACGAACCCGGCCGTGCGCTGCTCGATGTTCAGCTTGTCGGCGACGAAGGCGCGAAACGGCTCCATGCTGACGTTGATGCTCGCGTCCAGTATCCAGAGCAGCCCGGCCGCCATCCAGAGCGCCGACGAGTCGGGCATGAAGAAGAGGGCGATGCTCGACAGGATCGCGCCGATCAGAAAATAGGGTCGCCGCCGGCCCAAGCGATTCCACGTCCGGTCGCTCAGCGTGCCGATGACGGGTTGCACGAGGAGGCCCGTCACGGGGCCCGCGAGCCAGAGAATGGGAATCTGGTCGGCGTTCGCGCCGAGCTTGGTGTAGATGGCGCTCATGTTGGCCAGTTGCAAGCCCCAGCCAAATTGTATGCCGAGAAAGCCGAAGCTCATGTTCCAGATTTGCCAGAAGCTCAGACGTGGTTTCTGCATCGCGGGCGCTCCTTTGGCCGCTCTATGTCAGCGCGCGTAAATGTTTAGGTCTTCGACGACGACGTTGCGATCCAGCGCGAGCACGTACAGGAGCGTGCGCGCCATGTTGCGGACGTGGACGAAGCCGGGGCGCGGCTCGTCGTCGGGCTTAGTGTTTTCTACGTCCACGAGACCGGGACAGAGGTTGAAGACGCGTATGTTCGCGCCGGTCTTGCGCGCGTGGTCGCGCAGGGCTTCGGCGTAGCCGAGCAGGCCGAACTTCGAGGCGCAGTAGGAGGGCACGTCGGCGTAGCCGTGTTTGCCCGCCTGCGACGAGATGTTGACCACATCGCCGAAATCCTCGCGCAGCATGTAAGGCAGCGCCGCGCGCACCAGCCACATCGCGCCGCGCAGGTTCGTCTCCAACACCTTGTCCCAACCCGCGTCCGTGATCGCCTCGACCGTTTCGGCAACGGCCAGCCCCGAATTATTGATTAAGAGATCAATCGTGCCGAAGCGGGCCGCCGTCTCGCGCACGAGTGCCTCGGTCTGTGCTAGATCGCGCACGTCGCACGGGTGCGCAAAGACGCGCTCTGCGCCCGCCCGCGCGTTCAACTCGGTCGCCGCGCGCAACAGTACGTCCGCGCGCCGCGCCGCAATGACGACCGCGCGCGCCCCTGCATCCACCAATGCTTCCGCCAAAGCGCGCCCGATCCCCGTCCCGCCGCCGGTGATGATGGCCGATTGTTCCGTTAAGGGCTTGCTTTTGAATGCCGTCATACACGTTTCAAGCTGATCAACTGCGCGCGCGGTTAGCGGGCCGGCGCGGCCAAGATGCTGGCGGCGCGCGCGGGCAGCGTCACCTTTAGCTTGCCGCCGGTTACACGCACGTCGCGGCTTGCGCCCAAGCGGTCAACGAGGCGCGTGCCTTCGCGCATGTTCGTCGCGGCAGCGTCGAACTCAAAGGTCGCGGGGCTGGCGTCGTTGTTGAAGGCGACGAGGACGGCGCTCTGCGCGGTTGTGCGCGCGTAGACCCATTGCTGCTCGGCGACGTAGAGGTTGACGAGCGCGCCGCGCCGCAGGGGTTCGAGTTCGCGGCGCAGGCGTGCGAGCAGACGCAGATGCTCGACGGCGTCTTGCTCTGTGGCGTTGCGCCCTGCTTGCGCGAAGGCGTCGTGCGGGTCGCCCGCGAAGCCGCCGGGAAAATCGCGGCGATTGTCGGGGTCGCCCGTGCCGGTCATGGCCAGTTCGTCGCCGTAGTAGAGTTGCGGCGTGCCGCGCATGGTCATCACGAGCGTCTCGGCGAGTTTGAGGCCCGCCACGCTTGCGCCCGGCTCGCTCATGAAGCGCCCCATGTCGTGGTTGCCGATGACGGGAAGCAGCACGGCCGGGTTCGGGTAAATGTGATCGTAGCTGATGATCTGCGCCATGCCGCGCACGGGTCGCCCTTGCGCGAAGGCGGCGCGCAGCGGATAGAGCAACGGGAAGTCGAACAAGGTATCGAGGCCGGTATCAACGCCGTCGAAGCGCACGCGCCCGCCCTGATAGAAGGTGGTGTGGCCGATGTCGCCGTCCAAGACTTCGCCGACGACGTTGACGTGCGGATACTCGCGCTTGATCGCGGCCATCCAGTCGCGCCAGAAAGTGTTAGGGACGTACTGCCACGTGTCCTGCCGTATGCCGTCGAGGCCGGTCATGCCGATCCACCAGAGCGTGTTCTGCGTGATGTAGCGCGCCGTTTCGGGATCGTGCTGATTGAGGTCGGGCAGGATATTGATGAACCAGCCTTCGAGCACGTTGCGTTTTACATCCGGGAGCGCGTGCGGGTCGTGCAGCACCCACGTCTGAAAGGTGTTGACGAGATGCTGGCCGGTTGTGCCGTTGTACCACGTCGGCGTCGGCGCGTCTTCAGCCCAAGGATGATAGGGGCCGGTGTGGTTGGCGACCTGATCCTGAATGATTTTGATGCCGGCGCGGTGTGCTTCTTCCACCAGCCGTTGCAAGTCCGCCATCGTGCCGAAGTGTTCTTCGACGCCGTAGAAATCGACCGCGCCGTAGCCGTGATAGTCGGTGATCGGTCGCTTCGGCCCGCCGGGTTCGTCGGGGTAAATCTCGCGCTCGTTCAGGTGGTTGACGTTGTCGTACCAGGGCGTGAGCCAGATGGCGGTGATGCCCAACTCTTTCAGATAGGGCAGATGTTTGATGATGCCGGCGAAGTCGCCGCCGTGATAGTAGCGGGGTCGGGCGCGGTCATAGAGTCCGCGCGAAACTTCGGGGTCGTTGTTCGCCGCGTCGCCATCGCTGAAGCGGTCGGTCATCATCAGATAGACCACGTCGTCGGTCGTGAAGCCCTGAAAGCGTCCGGCGCGCGGCAGCGGCGCGGAGATTTCAAACTGCGCTTCGGTGACGCCGCGCGGGGTGGTTAAGCGCAGTTTGCGCACGCCGGGCGCGGTGCGCGGCGCAATCGTCACGTCCGCGAACAGGTACGTGCCGGGCGCGCTGACGCGCACGCGCGCGACGCTTAGTCCCGCACCTACAGCTTCGACGCGCGCGCCAGTCAAATTGCGCCCGCGCAGGAGCACGCGCACAGGGTTGATGGAATGGTTCGCCCACCAGTTCGGCGGCTCGACTTTGGTGACGGCAGGTGCGCCTGTTTGCGCGTGTGCGGCCGCCGCCGCGCCGACGAGCGCCAGCGTCGCGGTCAGAAGCAGCCGACGGAGCGTTGTGCAGTGCTTCATATTTGCTTCGGTTCAGCAGCCAAGCAGAGCGCGCGGGTTTAAGCCTTGGCCGGCGCGGCGTTGTCGTTTGCGGCGGCCAAGTTGCGCCCGTACAGGTCGGACAGATTTTTGAGCCGGTCGCGCACCTTCGCGGTCAGCGCCTTTTTCTGGTAACGCCAAGCCCAGTTGCCGGCCGTCGAGTTGGGCAGGTTCATGCGCGCTTCCGTGCCGCAGCCGAGCGCATCCTGCAAGGGCACGATGGCCGTGTCGGCGACCGACGCAAAGACCGCGCGGATAAAGTCCCAGTGAATCTCTTTGCCGTTCGTGTGCAGATATTTGAGACAGAAATTGCGCTCAAGTTCGATCTGCTCGGTCGTGCGCGTAGAGCTTGCGCCCGCTTCGGAGTTGAACCAGCCGGCGGTCGTATCGTTGTCGTGCGTGCCCGTGTAGGCGACGAGATTACGATGATAGTTGTGCGGCAGGTCTATGTTTTTGGGATCGCCGCCGAAGGCGAATTGCAGAATCCGCATGCCGGGAAAACCAAAGTCGTCGCGCAGCGCCTCCACGTCCGGCGTGATGACGCCCAAGTCTTCCGCGATGATCGGCAAGACGCCCAGAGCGTTTTTGATCGCGGTGAACAACTCGCGCCCGGGCGCGGCGACCCACTGGCCGCGCTCGGCCGTCGTGTCGCCGCCCGGTATCTCCCAACTGGCCGCGAAGCCGCGAAAGTGATCTATGCGCAGGATGTCGAACTCGTGGAGCATGGCGCTGATGCGCTCGATCCACCAGCGGAAACCTTCATCGCGCATGCGCGTCCAATCGTAGAGGGGATTGCCCCATAGTTGACCGGTCTTGCTGAAGTAGTCGGGCGGGACACCGGCGACGACCTGCGGCGAGCCGTCCGCGTTGAGTTTGAAGAGATGCTTGTTAACCCACACGTCGGCCGAATCGTGCGCGACGAAGATCGGGATGTCGCCGACGATCTGTATGCGCCGCTCGTTGGCGTAGAGTTTGAGCGCGGCCCACTGTTTGAAAAAGAGGAACTGCCAGAACTTGCGCGCCTCGATCTTCTCACTCAAGGCGGTGCGCGCGGCTTGGAGCGCCGCCGGGTCGCGCTCAACCATCGGCCGCTCCCACCCGGGCCACGCCGCCCCGGCGCGCACGTCCTTCATCGCGCGAAACAAAGCATAGTCGTCGAGCCACGCCGCCGACTCGTGACAGAACGCATCGAACTCGCCGCGCAGGTGCGCGTCATGCCCGCGCCCGAAATTCTCAAACGCGTGCCAGAGCAGTTTGTGTTTGTACTCGATGACGGGGCCGTATTCGATGCGCTCGGCCGCAAACTGCGGCACGTCGCCCACGTCCGCCGACGCGAGTAAGCCTTGTTCAATAAGTTTGTCGGGGCTGATGAACAGAGTGTTGCCGGCGAAGGCGGAGAAGCATTGATAGGGCGAATCGCCGTAGCCGGTGGGGCCTAAGGGGAGGACTTGCCAGAGCGTCTGCCCGGCCGCGGCCAGAAAATCTATGAAGGCATATGCTTCGGGGCCGAAGTCGCCCACGCCGTAACGACCGGGCAAAGATGTCGGATGCAGCAAGATACCGCTCGCGCGTGGGAAGCTCACAGCAGACCTCTTAGTTGTTGAGATGGACAAAGCTTATAAGGCAGAGCGCGAGACTTGTCAAAATGTTTCGGCCGCTAGCAGGACGGCGCACGCACGCGCGCACGATAGCGACGGCTGGTGCGACGCTGACTGCTTACGGCGCGGCGCGCTCGACTTTGTAAGCGACGGCGGTGCGTGCAGGCGCGACGATTGAGATGTGCCCTGCTTTGATCGTGGTCTGCTGGCCTGCGCCTGTGAGCGCGATGAGCCGTGCGCCGTCTGGGAGTTGGAGGAAGGCGGCGGGCACGTTGAGCGTCTTCGGCGTGGCGGCGCGGTTGAGGACGACGATGATCGTTTCGTCTGTGTCGTGGCGCGCGTAGGCGTAGGCGTCTTCATCGTAGGCGAGATCGACGAGCGCGCCGCGCCGCAGGGCCGTGTGCGCGCGCCGCAGTTGCAGCCACGTGCGCGTCCATTCATACATGCGTTGTTCGGCGGGCGTGCGCCCTGCTTGCGTGAAGGCGTCGTGCGGGTCGCCCGCGAAGCCGCCGGGAAAATCGTGGCGATTGTCGGGGTCGCCCGTGCCGGTCATGGCCAGTTCGTCGCCGTAGTAGAGTTGCGGCGTGCCACGCACGGTGAGCATGAAGGCGACATGGAGCATCATGCCTTCGGGCGTCATGCCGGGGAGCGAGGCGAGGCGCGGCACGTCGTGGTTGCCGAGCATCGTGGTGAGCCGCGCCGCGTCGGGGTAGATGGCATCGGCGCGCAAGAGCAGATGGAGCGTCGAGACGGGCGTTTGGCCTGTGAAGGCGTCGAGCGAGGCGTGGTTGAGCGGGAAGTCGAAGACGGAATCGAGCGCGGTGTCTACGCCGTCCCAGCCTGTGTGCCCGCCGATGAAGAAGGCCGTGTGGATGGGGTCGAAGTCGAAGACCTCGCCGACCAGCCACATGTGCGGGTATTGCCGGTGCAGCGCATCAGAGAGCGCGCGAATGAACGGGCGCGGCATGTACTGCACTGTGTCCTGCCGGACGGCGTCAAGCCCCGTCGTGCCGATCCACCAGAGCGCGTTCTGTATCTCGTAGCGGGCCACCTCTGGCTCGGCCTGATTCATATCGGGCAGTTCGTCGGAGAACCAGCCGTCGAGCGTCGGGCGGCGCGCGGCGTCGCTCGCGTGCGGTGATGAGAGCAGGTCGCCACGAAATTGATTGAGCAGGTGTTGTTGCGGTGTGCCGTGAAACCAGTTGGCGAGCGGCGGATCACTCAGCCACGCATGGCGCGCGCCGACGTGGTTGGCGACCTGATCCTGAATCACTTTTAGACCGAGCGCATGCGCGCGTGCGACAAGTTCGCGCAGGGTTTCGATGTCGCCGAAGCGATCTTCGACGGCATAATAATCGTCCGCATGATAGCCATGATAGTAGGTGTTCGGACACCACGGTTTAGCGCACGAGTTGACGCCGTTCCAGTTGTCATACCAGGGCGTGAGCCAGATGGCGGTGACGCCCAACTCTTTCAGGTAGCCCAAGTGATTGATGATGCCGCGCAGGTCGCCGCCGTGCCACGCGCGCGGATTGCGCCGGTCGTTTGCGGCGGGCGGCGCATCGCGCGGCGCATCGTTTGTCGGGTCGCCGTCGCTGAAGCGGTCGGTCATGATCAGGTAGAGCACGTCGTCCGTCGTGATGCCCTGAAAGTTGGTCGCCGGGTCGAGCGGTGCGGCTAAGCGGAAAGGGATCGAGGTGTGCCCCTGCGCGGTTGCGACGGTGAACGGGTAAGCGCCCGGCGCGGCGTGCGGCGCGATGTGGACGTTGACGAAGAGATATGTGCCCGCAGGATTGACGACGACCGCGCCCGGCTCTGTCTCCGCGCGCGTGGCGGTGATGCGTGCGCCGTGCAGATTACGGCCGCGCACGACGAGCCGCACGGGGTTGAGCGTATGGTCGGCCCACCAGTTCGGCGGCTCGACCTTCAGGATGACGGGCGCGTTCGTCTGCGCGTGCGCGTGAATGAAAGCGCACAGCAGGATGACGAACAGGGCCGCGCACACGAGCGCGGCCCTGTTCGTCATCGGTGTGTGCATAAAGACGATTTTCAGATCGCCCAATTGAGCGCACACGGCACGCGTGGGCGGCTCGCTTACTTACTATTTGAACTTGCGGACGAAGGCGACGATGGCAGCGATGTCGTCTTTTGCGAGTCGCTTGCCGAAGGCCGGCATGCCGCCCTTTTTGCCGTTGGCGATGACGTTGGTCAAACGCCGGTCATTGATGTGCTCGTCTTTCCACCAGCGCGCGTCGGTCAGGTCGGTTGCGCCGTAGAGTTGGCCCGCTTCGGTCTGGCTGCGCCCGTCTGCGCCGTGACAGCGCGCGCAGTTCTGCATGTAGAGCGTGCGCCCGCGCTCAAGTTTCGCCGCGCCCTTCTCTTTCGGCTCGGCGGCGCGCGCGGTGCGTTGCAGATAAGCGCCGCCGCCGTAGAGCAGGACGAAAAGCAGCAGCACGCAAGTTTTCAAACGACCCGTTGTACGCTCGTTAACTCTCATTCACTGTCCGGCGGACGCGCCCGCCGTTCCTTTCATTTCGTTTAAGGTGTGGACGTGCCAAGGCACGCTCTCGTTGCTCATCTCTGGATGGCGACGCAGGAATTCGTTGGCGAGTGGGAAGGACGAAGGATCGTCTTTCTGGTCGGCGAAAATCTTGGCCTCCTGTTTGGCCAGATCGTTTAAGCCGAGTTTGCGATAGACGAGCATCAGGTTGTAATGCGCGCCGGTGTCTTCGGGGTCTATGGCGAGGATCGTCTCGTAGCAATGGCGCGCGCCGGAGAAGTCGCGTTTGATCTTGCAGAGTTCGCCGAGTTGCTGCCAAGAGGCGCGGTCGCGCGGGAACGCGTCGAGGATGCGGCGCAGGTTCGCTTCGGCGGTCTCTAATTCACCGCGTTTGACGTTGATGCGCGTGCGCTGGAAGAGGGCGCGCAGGTTGTTCGGATTCGCCGCGAGCACGCCGTCGAGGAGTTGCGCGGCCGGCTCGTACTGTTCGAGTTCAAACAGGGCGAGCGCGCGATTCGTGAGCGCCATCGGGCGGTAAGCTTCGTCCAATTCGGCGGCGCGGGCGAAGGCGGCGGCGGCGAGTTCGTACTGCCGGTTATCCAGAAGCGCGATGCCGTAGTTGTTCCAACGCCGCCAGTCAGGCATTGCGCCTTTAGCGGGCGCTTGCGCGTCGTTTGCGCCAAGCTTTAAGACCGCTTCGGTCGTCGCCATCGTCACGATTGGATATTCGACGGACTTGCCGAGCGCGTAGTCCTGAAAGATGCGCGTGAAGCGGCGGTAGCGGACGCGCGCGACGAGATGCAGGCCGCTTCCCTGCAAGTTTGCGGGCACTAGGAACTGGTAGCGCGCCACGTCAGAGCGCCCCGATTGAATCTGGTTGTTCTGCGCCGTCACTTTCGTGCGCCAGATGTGGTGCTTGTCGTTGAACGCGCCGTCGCCTTTGACGAGATAGGTCTTGTAAGTGTGCGCCGAGTCGTCGAGATGGCCGTTCGGTTTGATGAAACCGGAGTTGTAGAGCGTCGTGCCCGCGTCGTCTTTGACGGTGAACTCGACGTAAGCCTCGTAGAAGTCGCGCAGCTCAGGCGGGAACGAGTGGCCGATGTTCTTGTTGGTGATGACCACGTCGGTCGTCAGTCGGTCGCCGGGTGCGAGCGTAAACTTGCTGCGGTTGAGCGGCGCGAGCAGTTCTTCAAAGCCGCCGTTCGGGCCTCTGTGCCGGACGGCGAAGATGTCCACGCCGACGGCATCGGCTTCGAGAAACTTTTGCACGGCGGCCAGTTGGTCGGGCCACTTGTAGAAGGTCGGGATCGCCGTGTTCGCCGCCGGCCAACGATGCGAGCGCACCATGCCCTCTTTGGCGGACACGTCAAAGCGCGGCGCGGCCTCCCCTTTCATGTGGCAGGAGTTACACGTCTCCACGTCGCGCGTGTAGAAGGGGTGCGGCGTCTCCTTGGCAAATGATGATTGCTGGTATTCGTCCGCGACGGCGAAGGCGCGCAAGAACTTGTAGTCGTTCAACTCGTGCGGCACTTGCGACTTGTGACACGACGAACAGAAGGCCGCATCCTTCAAGGCGGGGCGCATCATCGCACGCCGGTGCGAGGGCACGTCGTCTAGGATTTCCTGATCGGCTACGTCGAGCAGGCGGCGCGTGCCGTCCTCTTTGATCAGCAGCGCGGGTTCGCCCATCACGTAGCCGCCGACGCCGCGCTTGTTGCCCGCCTGAATTGAATGGCAGGAGATGCAGGAGACGCCGTCTTCATCGAACGGGCGCTTCACCTTCGAGTCTTTGGTGAGCGCGCCGGCAAAGAGCGCCGCCGGGTTGTGACACGCTTCGCAGTGGCGCGTGAACTCGATGCCGCGCTGTGAGATCAAGTCCTTGACGTTCTTCTGGTAGAACGGCTCGCGGAAACTGTTGCGATGCGCCGACTCCGTCCATTGCGCGTGTATGTCCGTGTGGCACTTCTGGCAGCGCGTGGCGGCGACGAACATCTCGCCGGGGATGAACTTGCCCGTCACGGTCGTCGCATTCGACGGCGCGAAAGGATTCGGGCCAAACTTGAAATCGTAGTTCTTGCTGATCTCCTGATTGTACCGCTCGACTTCGGCGGCGGCGTTCGCGTCCGCGCGGCGCACCGTTAAACCGGCGACGCACAGGCAGACGAACAGGAGCGTCAGGGCGATTTTGACCTGGGGGACGTAATTTTTTTGCATCGGCAACTCCGCCAGAGGAACAAGCGAATGGGCAGCGCGCGCCATTTTAACCGCGATCAGCCCCGCATCCAAATCGGGCGCGCGCGACTAGCGCCGCACACGCCTGCAAGCTCGATTTTCCACCCTGCAAACTCGTTTTTCACGCTCGGCAGGTCAACTTGCA
The DNA here is from genome assembly GCA_036389375.1 of Pyrinomonadaceae bacterium. Taxonomy (GTDB): domain Bacteria; phylum Acidobacteriota; class Blastocatellia; order Pyrinomonadales; family Pyrinomonadaceae; genus QHXQ01. Next base: position 25,495 of record DASVQA010000151.1, read on the forward strand.
CGCTTTCAGCGTACCCTTGCCAGACATAAATGCGCCTTGCTTCAACGCTGGGGCGGCTTCGCACCCTCGCCCGCGACCGCAGGGGGAAGCGGTGGCGGCGCGTCGGCGCTGCTGGCGGACGTGCCGGCCGGGTTGCTGTTGAGCGGCGTGGGCGCGTGCCTGTTCGCTTCGTCGTACTGCTTGAAGAGGGCCAGTTCGCGCTCGGCGTCGGATTTACGTTTGAGCCGCGTGTAGGCCAGGAACAGTTGATAGTGTACGCCGGGGTCGTCGCCGTGTAGGCTCGCGCCGCGTTGCAAGACGGGCAGCGCCTCGTCGTAGCGTTTGAGTTTGACGAGCAGCCGGCCCAGATCGTGATAGGCCGGGTAGTTGTTTGCGTCGAGCGCGATAGCGCGGCGGAGCAGGCGTTCGGCTTCGACCGACTCGCCCCGCTGTTCCGCGATGAAACCGAGATTCGTCAGCACGTCCGGGTTGTCCGGCTTGAGCGCCAGCGCGCGTTTGAAGGCCGCGATGGCATCGTCGTACTGCCCTTCGGCGCGGGCCGCGTAGCCGAGCAGGAAATAGAGGTTCGCGTCGTCGGGGAAACGCGCTAAGGCGCGGTTAAAGACGGCGCGCGCTTCCTGATAGTGCTGACTGCGAAAGTTGGCGACGCCGAGCCGTATGTAATAGATCAACTTCTCAGGGTCTAGCGCGAGCGCGCGCTCGTAAAACTGCACCGCGTTTTCCGGCACGCGCCGCTTTAAGAGTTCTTCACCGACCATGAACTGCGCGGCGGCAAAGTTCGGGCTGAGCGCAATGGTCTTGCCCCAGTAATCGAGCGCGGTCTTGCTGTCGCCGCGTGCCGAGGCGATGAGGCCGAGCCGGTAATAAGGTTCGGCTTCGTTTGGCGCAAGTGCGGCGGCGGCCGTCAAAGCGCGCGCGGCTTCATCGAGTCGGTCAAGGTTGTAATAGCCGACGCCCAAGTTGTAGAGCACTTCAAACGTCTGCGGGCGCAAGGCGTTGGTGCGCTCGAAGAGGCGCACGGCGCGGGCATACTCGTGCGCTTCGGCGAGACTGAGGCCGAGCGTAAACAACGTGCGCGGATCGTCGGCGGCGCTTTGTTCGATCCGATCCGCCAGCGCGCTCGCGTCCGCCGCGCGCCCCGCATGGCCATAGGCGTTGACGAGCGTGAGCAGCAGCGCCGCGTCCGTGTTGTCGCCCGACTTGATCTGGCCTGCGCCCGCCGTTACGCCGGCTGCGCGTTCGAGCAAAGGGATGGCGTGCTGATAATCGCCGCGCGCGGCGTAGAGCGCGCCGAGATTGAAGACGGCCTTCGGGTGCGCGGGGTCTAGGCGCAACACCGTCTCGAAAGTTTCGATGGCCTGATCGAGCCGTTTGGTGCGCGCAAGCAGCACGCCGAGATTGGCGAGCGCCGAGACGTGCTGCGGCTTGAACTCAAGCGCCGCGCGATACTCGCGTTCGGCTTCCTCGCCGCGCCCGCGTTGATCGAGTATGACGCCAAAGAGCGTGCGCGCGTCCGCATCGCGCGGCGCGGCGCTTATGATCTGCCGCACGCGCGCCTCCGCTTCGTCCAAGCGCCCCGCCTGCAAGAGCGCCGCCGCTTCGCCGAGCGCCGCCGCGTGACTATCATCGCGCCGGGCGGACTGTGCGGGCGCGGGCGGCGGCGGCTGTCGTCGCCGCGTTGTCTGCGCCGCGCCCAGCGCAGATGAAGTCGCGCAGAGACAGACGACCATGCACGTCGCGGCACGCGCGCGGGCGATGCGTGCAAGGGGCTTTGCGCCGGATGTTTGTCTATGCCGCGAAGTGTTCATGCACTGAAGTCGGCGGTCGGCTCTTACTCTCCGCCCGTCGTCGCCTTGATGAATTTTGCTTCGTCGCCGGGCGTGACGAAGATGGACTTGCGTTTGATCTCCCGACCTTCAAGTTCGCCGGAATCGGGCCGCTTGCCGGAGATGAATTGGATGCGCTCGCGGTAGTCGCCCGCTGTCTTTTCATCACGATACCAGACGCGCTGGCGTTTCGCTTCGTTCTCTTCGGTGTAGCCGATGGTGTAACGGTCGTCGTAGCGTTGCCCGCCCATCGCGGTATAGACGTTGCCGTTGGGCGCAAGCCGCAGGTCGTCGTAGTGCGGCGGCTCTGCGTATTCCAGCACGATCTCTTTGACCCACTGGCCGTCGGCGAAGACGATCTGTAGCTTGCCGACTTTGAGATCGTTGTAGAGCACGCGTATGTCCTTCTTGTCCTTGCCCTCGTGGCGCAGGGCGTCCGGTTTTTCCTGACCCGGCTTGCGGTTGCCGTTGACGAAGACGGCTTGCAGCGCGGTCGGGACATCCATGCCGAGTTTGACGCCGAGGATGTTGTCTTCGTGCTCCTTGCCGCCGATGCTCTTGACCTGTTCGCCCTGCGCCGCCGCAAACTGCGCGCCGCTCAAAACGAGTATGAATACGATGCCGGCGCAGAGCGCCAGCCCGCTGCCCTGTCTCTTGTACCCTGCCTTCATGCTCTCAACTCCTGCCTGCGTTGTTGCTTTGCGGGGGCATAAATTAAGCGAGTGGCGGGCCATCTTGCGCGGGCCCGCCACTCGAACTTGCCAGTGCTTAAGCTCGTCGTTTCCGACCGAGCTAGAAGATCAGTTTGAGCGAGAACTCCATCTGCCGCCGTCGCTGTTCGCTCAGGTCGCGCCCGAAGTCGTTCGTGTTGTTGATGTCGCCGTTCGGCGCTGACCGGTTGACGCGGTTCAGCACGTTGTAGGCGGAGAAACGGAACTGGACGTTGAACGCCTCGCTAATGGCAGGCACGGGGAAATTCTTAAAGAGCGAAGCATCCCAGTAGAACTGCTTGCGCCCCTTGAAGACGTTGCGCCCTAGCGTGCCGATGTGCGGCCCGCCCGGATCGCTGGCGAACACGGGCGTCGTCGCACATCTGAAGGCGGCGCGGTTGAACTGTCGCCCGGCGGCCCGGTCAGCCGCCGTCGGCGTCGGATCGCCGATCAGATCGACGCGCCCGCCGTTGCAGGTGACGTTGAAGTGCGGCCCCGATTGCAACTGAATGATGTTGTTCAGTTGGAAGCCGCCGATCACATAGTCGAGCGCCTTCGGCAGTTCTTTCCCGTAGCGCCGATTGCGCCCGAGCGGCAGATCGTAGACGTTCGAGAAGGTGAAGCGGTGGCGGATGTCCGTGTCGGCGCTGCCGCGATCAAGTTCGGGGTGGAGCGGATTATCGGGGCCGCAATCGCGTGCGCTTGCGCCGCCCGCACAGATGCCGCCCGGCGAAGTGTCAATCGCGTGCGACCAAGTGTAGGTAGACAGGACTGACAGCCCGCGCGAGAAGCGTTTCTCAAGTTTGGTCTGCAACGCATCGTAACGCGAACTGCCGTTGTAGCGCGTCGCAATCACCGTGTTGATGCCGCTGACTTCGCGCGAACCGGGGCCGCCTTCATCATTCGCCGTGCCGATATTGGTCAGCGTCAGCAGATTGCGCCCCAATGAACCGACATAAGCGACCTCCGCGAGCCAGTTCGGCGCGAACTCGTATTGCCCTGTGAGATTGTACTGGTGGTACATCTCGTCGCGCCGATTTGGATCGACGAAGAGGATCGTGCCGCCGGTCGGCGCGGCGAAGCGTGTGCCGGGCGCGGCCGAGACGACCGGCGCGGTCGGCACACCGCGATCAAACAGGTAACGCTGCGTGAGTATGGAGAACTGACAACCGCCGGGGTTGGTGATCGGCGTGCAGCCGTAGCTGGCTGCGCCCGTGCCGGGGTTGGCGGTGAGTGGCTGCGTGGCGCTCACGTCGGTCGAGTAGAGGATGCCGTAGCCGCCGCGCAGGACGAGTTTTTTGTCGGAGCGGAAGCCGCTGTAGGCGAAGCCGATGCGCGGGCCGAAGTTGTTCTTGTCGGTGAAGGCGAGGTCGCGCCCGCCGGGTGCATTCTCGCCCGCGAGCACGAGCGTTCGGGTCGCGGGTTCAAAATTGGCCTGTTGGTTGAAGCGTTCGGTCGGCGCAGTGAAGATGTCGTAGCGCAGCCCGAGGTTGAGCGTCAGATCGGAGCGCGCCTTCCAGTCGTCCTGCACGAAGAAGGCCACCTCTTTGTTGGACTGGAAGTAGGGGCCGCCCGGATCGCCGCGCCCGACGAAGCCCGGCGCGTAGCCGAGCAGGAAGTTGGCGAGCGACGAACCGGCGTCGTTCGGGCCGATGCCGTTGTAGTTGCCGGCGACGAAGCCGCTGCCCGTCGTGCCGTACTGATAGTTGCCCTTCGTGCCGTTGTTGCGCCCGCCGTCGTAGTTGCTGTTCTGGCGCACGCGCAGGTCGCCGCCGACTTTGAAGGTCGAGTTGCCATGCACGACCGTGACGGCGTCGGCGAAGTTGAAGTTGTTCGACAGGAAATAGAACGGGCCGCCGTCGCCGGTAAACTCGGTGGCGCGATCCTCGTTCGTCAGGTTATCAACGATGCCGACGAGCACGATGCCGCTTGAGTTGGGGCCGAGATTGATGTTCGGCGCACCGAGTCGCGCGGAGATGTCGGGGGCGAAGCCGCCCGCGCCGTTAACGCCCGTGTTGAAGATGCCGATCTGCACGCGGTTCACGCCGAAGCGCGCATCGTTGACGATGGTGGGCGAGATGGTGTGCGTGTCGCCCATCGTAAAGCCGCGCGAGTTGCCGAACTCGTCACCGGCGGAAGGGCCGGCGGGCAGGTCATTGCCCGTCGGCGACGAACCGAGCGGGAAGAAGTTGTCGCGGCTGCGCGCCGTCTGCGACTTGCTGTAGCGCGCGAAGAAAGAGTTGTTTTCCAGTATGCGGTGATCGATCCGCACGTCGTAGCTATCAACGTTCGCGTGCTCTTTGCGGTTGGTCCGATAGTTGCGCCCGATGCCGGGCAGGTTCGGGAGCGGGAACGCGTTCACGTAGTTGAGCGCAAACTGCGAGAGCGGGCCGCAGGTCGTACAGCGCCGCAGATCGTTACCCGGAATCGGATTGCCGTTCGGGTCGAAGAGTGTGCCGATGGGCGCGGTGACCGTGCCGCCTCTGGCTAAGGTGATGGTGCGCGACGTGCCGGGCTGAATCAGTTCACCGAAATCACCGACGCGCATGCGTGCGGTCGGGACGGGGACGGCTTGCGGGTCGCCCGTGCCGCCGAAGATCGGCGTCGAGTTGCGCTGCCCGTTGAGCGAGAAGAAGAAGAAGGTCTTGTTGCGCCCGTTGTAGAGACGCGGGCCGCCTTCGCCGAAGTGCGGCAGGAAGACGGGGCCGCCGACCGTGCCGTAATAGTTGTGCGTCACGTAGTTGGGCACGCGGTTGGTCAGGTCGTCGTCAAACTGCGAAGCGGCGGCGCTCAGGAAACGCCCCTGATAAACTTCGGCGGCCGTGCCGTGCACGTCGTTGCCGCCGGACTTGAAGGTGGTCGAGATGATGCCGCCGCCCGCGCGCCCTGATTCAGCCGAAGGCACGCTCGTCTCGATCTTGAACTCGGCGATGGCGTCCGGGTTCGGATAGATGGCGATCTGGCCGAACTGCGACTCGTTGTTGTCCACGCCGTCGAGCGTGAAGTTGTTGTTGGTGGCGCGTGCGCCGTTAACGACGAGCACAGAACCGCCGGATTCGCGGAAGCGCGTGGACTCTGTGTTGTTCTGCCCGCCGCCGCCCGCGACGAAGTTGCCGCCGCCGCCGAGGAGACCCAGATTCGGGCGCGTCACGCCGGGCGAGAGCGCCGCCAAGAGCGTAAAGTTGCGCTGCGGGATCGGCAGGTCTGTAACTTGCCGCCCCGTGATCAGATCGCCGCGCACGCTCGTCTCGCTTTCGACGACCGGCCCTTCGCCCGTCACCGTGACCACGTCGCCCGTGACCGCGCCGATCTCAAGCTGCGCGTCAATCGGCACGCGCGCGTTCGTCTCGACCACGATTGGCTCGCGCACGAGTTTCTTAAAACCCTGCTGCTCGAACTCGACGCGATAGTTGCCGGGGTTCAGGTTGGTGATCGTGTAGGTGCCGTCCTCGCCGCTTGTGACCGGCTCGGTGGCGACGTTGGTGGCGATGTTCGTGGCGGTGACTTTCGCGCCGGCGATAACTGCGCCATTCGGGTCGTTGACCGTGCCGACGATTGTGCCCTTGTTGTTCTGCGCGGAGAGCGGCAACGCCGACGCGAGCAGGCAGGCAAGCAACGCACACAGCCGCAGGCCGGCCGGTGGCTTCATCCAGAGTTTCTTCATAGCTGGGCCTCGCAATGTGGAGATGCCGTCGAGATGCTGCTTCTTGCTACACGCACCGCAGGACTGATCGGGAGTTCGCGCACCGAGCAGCCAAGGGAAAGAGCAACCCATTCGGCCAGAGATTGAATTTTTAGAGCTGAATTACTTTCGGAAACGCGTCTAGGCAGTTTGTTGCTTATCCGAACGAAGGTTTTTAATACAGAATTCCCTTCCCTGTCAAATCTTTTTTGCGGTGGCGGCCCGAGCGCGCCGCGCCAGCAAAAAGCGGCGCTAACGTGGGGCGCGGATGAACTTCAAACGCGCGCCACTGACCGCACGCAAATCGCCAGTGCGCCGCGCGCGACGGGCGACGCCTTATGCCGGTTCGTCGCCGTGCGGCGCAGCCAGACGCCGTTTGGCTTCGTCGATCAGCCGGTTGTTCTGTTCATAAGAGAGTTCGTCGTGCGGCTGCGCGTCGGCTGCGCGCGGCGGGTACTGATGGCGCGCGTAGACGGGATACGCCTCCGTGCGCAGGTGCGCGAGCATGTGATGACCGCGCCGCGCCGCGCGCTCGTGCCTGAGCGCAGAGATGTCAACAGGCGCGACGACGATGCGCTCGCCGGGGCCGGGCGCAGCTTCGGCGAGCATGCGCCCGTCGAAGTCTATGACCTGACTGCCGCCGGGCCACGAATAGGGCGGATAGTGTTTGAGGCTCGCGCCCTGATTGGCGGCGACGACGTAAGCCGTGTTCTCCAAAGCGCGGCAGCGGTTCACAATCGTCCACCACGCGAGCGGCTCGGTTGCGCCCCACGGCTCCATGTAGGCCGAGACGCGCACCAGCACCTCCGCGCCGTTCGCGGCGAGTTGCCGCAGGGCTTCGGGAAAGAGCCAGTCATAACAGATCGCGCAACCGATCCGGCCGATCTCCGTGTCCGCCACCGGAAAGAGCGGCTCGTCGTAACCGGCCAGATCATGCGGGCTGGTGTGGACTTCATACGGCAGCCACGTGTTCACCTTGCGATACTTGTAGAGGATGCCTGTCGGGCCGATGAGACAAGTGGTATTGAAGACCGCGCCCGGCCACTTCGGATCGACTTCGAGCATCGTGCCCGTCTGGATATAGATGTTGTAGGCGCGCGCCTTTCCTTCCAGCCGCTCCGTGTGTTCATTCGGGATGAGCACGGCCAGTTTCGCGCGCAACTCGGCGATGGTCGCAAACACCGGCGCGGCGTGGGCAAATTCAGGAAAGACCACGAGCCGCACGGGCAGGAACGGGAGCGCGCCCGCCACCGCCGCGTCGATCATCTGGCACACGCGGTCTGTGTTGCGGCGCATCTCGCGGCGCTCAACGGGGTTTGGTTGATCGGTCTGACAGGCGGCGACGGAATAACGTATGTGCTGCATAAAACTTCAAGGCCGACGAGCAGGAGCGATGTGGCCGACGGGCGCGTTCATCGATCACCCGTCAGGAGTTGCGCGAGCGGTCTGGTGACGACGCGCGTGTTGTAGCGTTCAATGTAAGCCGCGCGCGCAGGCGTCAACGGATATGCTTCGGGCGCGGTGTAAGGGTAACGGGTCATGGCGTGGAACGGGAGCGGCGCGAGCATGTCGGGGCTGGCCGATTGAATGTTCATCTCCTTGCTGAAGCCGTCGGCGTAGAGCAGAAAGGTGCGCGTCCAACCGGGCGCAAGCGGCGCGAGCGCCCCCGCGTCGAACGAGAGACTTAGCTCGTCGCCCGTGCGGGCGACGACGAACATATCGTCGGCGGCGGTCAATAACTCGCGCACGTCGCCCTCGCGCGTGTAGCGACCGGGAAAGACGCGCCAGGGCGTCGTGCGCGACACACGCGCGTAATCATAAAGGGTGGGCGTGCGCCCGTCCGGCGCAACCTCCTGCGAGAAGCCGCGCCAGTGCAGTTCGGCGCGCGCAGGTTCGAGGCGCGTCAACGCAAGCGGGGCGTCGCCGCCCGACGTGTCCACGAGAATCTGATCCCAGTAGACGCGCATGTTCGTCACGATGCGGACTTCGCTGCTCGTTGCGCGGAGCTTGCCCGTCAACTCGACCACGAGCGTCTGCGGGCGGCCGACCGGGATGCCGATGTTCTCGATCACCGTGCGCCACGCGCCCTGTTCATCTTTGACCTGCAAGGCAGGCGGCTGCATGGCGAGTTGCTGCTGCGCCGCCGCCACGTTGTCGCTCGAATAGGCGTAATCCGTCCAGCCTGTGAGCAGCAGCAGCACGCGCCGCTGCGCTGCCTGTTCGGTGAGACCGAGATCGAGCGTCAGCGTGTGCGGCGCGGCGTAACCGCGAATCGGGTGGCGTGTGAAATCGTCTGGATAGAGGCGGTCGAGCTTTGCGATCTGCGCGCGCACGTCATGTTCGTGTTCGTCGTGCGCTGCGCGGGGCGGGCGCGCGGCGCTCGTCGTGTAGAGTTTGAAGGGCGGCGGCGCATCGCGCAGCCCTTCGGCCGGATAGACGTTGACGCCCGCCGGATGCGCGACGGCGACGAGTTGCAGGCGATCAACGTAGAGCGCCTCTTCGAGTTCGTTGGTGACGCGCAGTTCATAACGCCCGTTGCGCGGCTTCAGTTGGTCAGCCCGTATGCGGACGTATTCGTCCGGGTCGGGCGTATTGAAGAGTCCGGGCGCGAGCCAGTCGCCCATCTCGCCGCCACCCATGAAGTCGGTCACGAACTCGAAGCGCGCGCCGTTCCACGTGTAGAGAAACGGGCACGACGAAGGTTTGCGATCAAGCTCCGTCACGGTGACGGACGCGAGCGCCGAGCCGCGCCCGTTGGTGCGTGTCGTAGTCCGGCGCGCAAGTGCCGCGCGGCCGGGCGCAAGTTCCGTCTCTGCCTGCACCGTGCCCGAAGGCCACAGCACGCGCACGGCATCGGGCGCGTTGCGCTGCCCAAGTCCGAACAGCAGATCGGCGGGCGCGGGCGCGGGATAGGCGGCGTAAGTCTCAAGGCGCTGTTGCAGGCTGCCGGCGCGCAACTCGATCTTCGCTTCGACGGCGCTGCGATTGCTCACGCGCCCCGCGAGCCGCACGTGGATGGAGCGGTTGCGGTTGCCGCCGTCGTTACGCAGCAACTTCAGCGCGCCGAAGGCTGAACGCACAAAGAGGTCTGTGTCGCCGTCGGCGTCCACGTCGCCCGCCGCGAAGACGCGCGGCTGAAGCGGCTCGCCGTCGCCGCCCACGAGCCGCAGGTTGCGCGGCAGAGTACGCTCGCTCACGTCCGTCCACGCGCGCCCCACGTTGCGCCAGATGTTCAAGCCGCCCGTCGTCTGCCCGATGGAGAGGCGCACGAAGTCGAGCAGCCCATCGTTGTCGTAATCTAAAAACTGCGCGGCATCGTGTTCGACAAACTGTGCGTTCGTCGCATCGGCCACCGTCGTCGGCGCAGGCTCAAGCACAAACCGGCCTTGCCCGTCGCTGAGCGCCATGAAGCCCGACGCATCGGCCGCACCGAAATAGAAATCGGTGTAGCCGTCCTTGTTCACGTCGCCGGCCGCGGCGGAGGTGTAGGGCGCGGCGCGGTCGAGACCGGCTTCGGTCGCCACGTCGCGGAATGTGCCGTCGCGCATGTTACGCAGGAGCGTGGGGCGCGCGCCGTAGTTTAAGACGAGCAGATCAACGTCGCGCCGGTTGTCGTAGTCGGTCGGCACAACGGCGACCGCGTGCGCGCCTGCGCCCGCGACCTGTGCTGCCGCAGAGATGTCCGTGAACGTGCCGTTGCCGTTATTGCGCCAGAGCATGTTGGGTGCGCCGGGAAAGTTCTGCGGGAAAGTGGCGGCATCGGTGGACGTGGGGTGGCCCAGTTTGGCCGGCGCGCGGTCGAGGAAGCCGGCGATGAAGATGTCCAGATCGCCGTCGTGGTCAACGTCCGCGAAGGCGGCGGAGATGGAGAGATAAGGATAAGCGGCGAGGCCGGTCGAGCGCGTCACGTCGGAGAAGCGTGCGCCGCCGTCGTTGTGCAAGAGTTTGACGCCCGCGCTATGGAGCACGAGCAGGTCTGCGCGCCCGTCGTTGTCGTAATCGCCCGCGCACGCGCCCAGCCCCGTGCCGGGCAAGGGCAACTTGAGCGCGCCCGCCTGCTGCGTCACATCCACGAAGCGCCCCCGCTCGTTGCGATAGAGCCGCGCGCCCGCCGCTTCGAGCGCGAATAGATCGAGCGCGCCGTCGCCGTCGAAATCGAAGAGCGTCACACCGCCGCCGAAGCGTGCGAGCAGTTCGCTCTGCGCGTCCGCATCGAGCGTGGCGCGCTCGGCCGGGCCCGTAAAGAGAGGCGCGGGCGGCAGTTGCGGGCGGGGCGCACGACCGGGCGTAGCAGGCAGCAGGCGCGCGGTCGCGTCCGTGAAGGTGACGGCGGGCGTGGCCGGGTCAACCAGATCAGGCTCCGCGCCGTTTGTGACGACGGCTTCGGCGTAGCGTCCCTGTTCGAGATAGTTCTGGCCCGTGATCGTGCCCGCACCGCTCTGGCGTAGCGCCTGCGAGCGTTCGAGGAAGCGCCGCCCTTCGTCGCGCCGCCCCAAACGGACGAGCGTCGTGCCGAGATTGTAGAGCGCGGTGATGTTGTAAGGCTCGGCCGCGAGCGCGGCGCGGAAAGCGTCGGCGGCTTCGGCGTGCTGACCAAGTTGCGCGCGCGCCTGTCCAAGATTGACGAGCGCGCCCGCGTCGCGCGGATCGATTGCCAGCACGCGCTCAAAGGCGGCAATGGCGTCCTGCGGGCGATTATCGGCGCGGGCGATGAGGCCGATCAGGTAATCGGGTTGCGGCGCGGCCGGCGCGAGTTGCCGTGCGGCTTCGGCGGCGCGTAGGGCGGCGGCGCGCTCAGGCACATTGTAGAGCGCGATGGCGAGATTCACCTGCGCGAGCGCGAGTTGCGGCTCGATGCTGAGCGCACGCTGAAACTCTGCGACCGCTTCTTTGGCCTTGAACTGTTCGAGCAGCGCGACGCCGCGATTGTTCGCGCGATAAGCCGCTTCGCGCGCGGCGAACGCACGGGCCGGCGCGCGTTGCGGCGGGCGGCGCGCTCGGCGGGCGGGCGGCTGGGCCGTCACCGCGCCTGTCCAAAAGCAGTTGACGAGCGCGCCGCAGACGAGCAGCAGCGTCACGCACTTAAGTAAGCGCCGCCCCGCCATTCACTTCGCGGCGACGAGCACGAAGCTGCGCCCGGCGTAGAGCCGCACGCCGTTCGCCGCCTTCTGCATCATGAGCGGGCGCGGGCGGCGCAAGGACGTATCGCGCCCCGCCACGACGGTCAGCACTTGATGACCGCCTACGTCGAAGATGTTCAACTTGCCGTCGTCCGTAAAACCGAAGCCGTATGCGCCCGCGCCGAGTTCGTTGTCCTGCACGTTGATGGGCGAATCCGTGATTAGGAAGCCTTCGTAGCTGGCGCGCACGTCGGCCGAGTAGCCGGACGTGTCCACCAGCCCGGCGATGACGTGGCGGTTCGTCCCGAAGCGGACGGCCGCAGTGTTGCGCATCTGCGTCGGCGCGCTCTGCCCCGAATAGTAGAAGCCGGGCGGCACGACGCGCGCGAGTTGCGCGCCCGACAGAATGACGGCCCCCTCCTGCGCCGAGGCCGGGACGGCCGCGAGCGCGAGCGCCAAACAGGCGCAGACAAATAGCAGGCGATAACGATCAGTTCTCATGCTCCCTCCGACGAATGATGAGTTCGTTAAAGCGTTCGTGAACCAGACTAAAGTTCCTTTCGCGCGCACTGTACTCTGTCGGTCATTGCCTGTAAAGTGTGCTCGCGTCGCCGCCAGACAATAGCTGACAGTCTCCCGCGCGGGCGGCGCGCTCCCTGAAGTTGCCAGATGAACCGCAAGCAAGGTCGCTCGCTACCAAGACCATTCGCCACGCTCTGCTGCGCCATTGCCGTTGCGCTGTCGCTCGTCGCCGCCCTCAGCCCGCCCGGCCGCGCGCAACAGCCGGCCGCGCCGCCCACGCCGCCGCGCACAGGTCGCTCTTACAGCACAGGCGATCCCGGCGCGAAGCCGCCGCCGCCCGTGCCGCAAGCGCCCTCGCCCGTCACCTTCACGGACAGCACCACGCAGACGCGCCTCGCCTTCCGGCACGCCGCTTCGCCGACGACGCAGAAGTATCTGCCTGAGACGATGGGCGGCGGCGTCGCGCTCTTTGATTACGACAACGACGGCCGGTTAGACCTCTTCTTCACCAACGGCGCGGCGCTCGCCGACCCGATGCCGAAAGACGCCGCGCCCGACAAACGCGACCCGCGTTTCTGGAATCGCCTCTATCATCAAAAAGCGGATGGCACGTTCGTGGACGTGACCGAGCGCGCGGGGCTACGCGGCACAGGCTACTGCTTCGGCGCGGCGGCGGGCGATTACGACAACGACGGCTTCATCGATCTCTATGTCACCGCTTACGGCGGGAACACGCTCTATCGCAATCAGGGCGACGGCACGTTTGCGGACGTGACGAAGCAGTTGGGCGTCGGCGCGTCGGGCTGGTCAACGAGCGCGGGCTGGTTCGATTACGACCGCGACGGCCGGCTCGACCTCTTCGTGCTCCGCTACATGGATTGGGACTTCGAGCGCGGCGCGCTCTACTGTGGCACACCGACGGTGCGCGCCTACTGTCACCCAGACACCTTCAAGCCGGCCACCAACATTCTCTTCCATCAGAAAGCGGACGGCACGTTCGCGGACGTGAGCGTGCAGACGAAGATCGCGGACGTGCCCGGTAAAGGTCTCGGCGTCGTCTTCGCCGATTTCGACAACGATGCCTATACGGACATCTTCGTCGCCAACGACAGCATCCGGCAGACGCTCTTTCGCAACAACGGCGACGGCACGTTTGCAGATGTGGCGCTGCTGTCCGGCGCGGGCTACGACGAGAACGGCAAGACCTTTGCCGGCATGGGCGTGGACGCGGCCGATTACGACAACGACGGGCAGATCGATCTCTTCATCACCACGCTCTCGAATGAAACCTATCCGCTCTATCGCAACAACGGCGACCTGACCTTCACCTACACCACGCAGACTACCGGCGTCGGCCAGATCACGCTCACCTATTCAGGTTGGGGCACGCACTTTCTCGATGCCGACAACGACGGCTGGCGCGACATCTTCGTGGCGCAATCGCATGTGCTCGACACGATTGAGCAGACGACGAGTTATCTGAAGTACCGGCAGCCGCCGCTCCTGCTGCGCAACACGGGTAAGAATTTCGTCAACGTCTCGCGCGCGGCGGGTGCGCCCTTCAGCGTCCCGCGCGCGGCGCGCGGCGCAGCCTTCGGCGACATAGACAACGACGGCGACACGGACATCGTCATCGCCCAGACCGACGGCCCCGCGCTCGTCCTCAGCAACAACGGCACGCAAAACCACTGGCTCGGACTGAATCTGACGGGGACGAAAGCGAACCGTCAGGCCAGCGGCACGCGCGTCGTCGTCACCGACGCGACCGGCCGCCGCCAGACCTTCGACATGACGAACGCGGGCAGCTATCTGTCGTCGAGCGACCCGCGCCTCCTCGTCGGTCTCGGCGCGGCGACGGGCGTTAATTCGGTTGAGTTGCGCTGGCCCGGCGGGCAGAAACAGATCGTCACGAAGCCGGAGCTTGATCGCTACGTGACGATCAAAGAGCCTTGAGGGGTGAGAGTTGCGCGGCTTCAAGGGAAAGATGGTTGCGGCTTTAGCCGCAGGGATTGATCCGATTCTTAGGTTTGATGGATTCTCAGATTTGCTTTGACTGCGCGGCGCAACCCGGCGCGCTTTGACATGCACCTTAAGCGGTTTGTATTTTGTTGCCGCACACCAACGCGGCTCAGCCGCAGTCGGGCTTTTCATTTTGCTTAGCGAGAATAATTGATGTTGCACTCAAACTTATCGCGCGCCGCGTGCGTGCGCTTAAACTTAGCGTTGTGCCTCTTGTTCGCCGCGCCCACTTCGCTTCTGGCGCAGACGCCGGCGCAGCCACAGCAGGCGGGCGGCATGGGCGCAGTTTCGACCGGCGAGGCGCGCACCTACACATCCAAGCGCACGACCGGCATCGTCGATCCGAAAGCGCCGGTCATCTTTGAAGACGTGACCGCGAAGACGGCGCTCGCCGCTTTCAAACATCACGCGGGCGGCGCGGCCAAAGACTTCATCCTCGATGCGCCGTCGGGCGGCGTCGCCATCTTCGATTACGACAACGACGGCCGGCCCGACGTTTATCTCTTAAACGGCTCGACGGCCGCCGCCATGCAGGGCAAAGAGAAAGCGCCGCGCGCTGCGCTCTATCGCAATCTCGGCGGCTGGAAGTTTGAGGACGTGACGGAGAAGGCGGGCGTCGGAAACGAGCGTTGGGGCTTCGGCGTCGCCGTCGGCGATTACGATAACGACGGGCAGCCCGATCTGTTCGTCTCGAACTACGGCACGTCGCGGCTCTATCACAACAATGGCAACGGCACGTTCACCGATGTCGCCGAGAAGCTGGGTGTGGCGCGCAAGGGCTGGTCAACCGGCGCGACGTGGGGCGATTACGACGGGGACGGGCGGCTCGATCTGTTCGTGCCCGGCTACGTCGATTTCGATCTGAAGAATCTGCCGCCGAGTCCGAGCGAGGCGGGTAAGCCCGGCGGCGTCGCGCAGAACTTCTGCCAGTTTCGCGGCGTGCCCGTCATGTGCGGCCCGCGCGGGCTTAAAGGCGAAGGCGACACGCTCTATCATCAAAAGCCCGACGGCACGTTTGAAGACGTAAGCGCGAAGGCTGGCGTCGGCGACCCGCAAGGCTACTATGGTTTCTCGTCCGCCTTTGTGCGCGCGAACGACGACGACCTGCTCGATCTGATCGTCGTCAACGACTCGACGCCGAAACTGCTCTACATCAACAAGGGCGACGGCACGTTTGAAGAGGTCGGTTATGAATCGGGCGTCGCGCTCAACGAGAACGGGCGCGAGCAGGCCGGCATGGGTTTAGGCGTCGGCGACTACGATAACGACGGACGCGTTGATTTCTACATCACAAATTTTTCCGACGACTCAAACACGCTCTATCACAACGATGGCGAAGGCAACTTCACCGACGTGACCTTCCAGGCCGGGCACGGCGAAGTGACCATCCCCTTCCTCGGCTGGGGCACAAGCTTTCTCGACTATGACAACGACGGCTGGAAAGACGTGCTGGTGGTGAACGGGCACGTCTATCCGATTGTGGACGAGCACCCCTGGGGCACAAGCTGGGCCGAGCAACCGCTCCTGTTCCGCAATCTCGCCAACGGGCGCTTTGAGCGCGTCGCCGCCGCACCGGGCAGCGGTCTGGCCGGCGCGTGGCCCGCGCGCGGTCTAGCCATCGCCGACCTCGACGGCGACGGCCGTCTCGACGCCGTCATCAACAATTGCGATCTTGCGCCTACTGTCCTGCGCAACGCGACGACCGCGCCCAACCACTGGCTGGCCCTGCGCCTCGTCGGCGACCCCGCGAAGAAAAGCCCGCGCGACGCGACCGGCGCGACCGTCTACGCCACGACCGGCAAAATCCGCCAGCGCCTCGACCTCACGAGCGGCGCAGGCTTCGCCTCCAACAACGACCCCTGCCTGCACCTCGGTCTCGGCGCAGCCACCAAGCTCGACAAACTCGAAGTCAAATGGCCCGACGGCACGCTTGAGCCGGTCGCTGTGCCCGGTCTTGATCGGATGTTGACGATTACGGAAGGCAAGGGCGCGAAGTGATGAGCGGGGCGCGGCGCAGCGAATAGAGTGAAGTGAGATGCGCCGGGTCGCGTGCGGTTGCGCCGGCTGCTGATTACTTCCCTAGAGTCTGTCGGGCGGTGCACTTGAAGTCCGGCAGCAACGGCGTCGTCACTTCGTCGTCGCCCGCGCGCGTTGCGACGAGCGCGAGGGCCCCTTCGGCCTGCCGGTAGATTTCCAGCGTGCGGGCCTCCGGATCGGCGATCCAGTATTCTTCAACCCCATACTTGCCATAAGCCTGTCGCTTCATCAGGCGATCCCGCCGCGCGTTCTCCTTGCCCGGCGATACGATCTCGATAGCCAGCGCGGGCGCTTCCGCTTCGATCCGCTCCTGCGCGCCGATCCGCTTCAGATGTTCGGCCGTGAGAAACACAACGTCCGGAATCACGGCATTGTACTCGTCAAAGATGACACCCGGCGTCGGGAACATCTCGCCGACGGGGTTCTGTCTCAAGTAATTGCCGAGCAGCAATATTAAATTGGCGAGGACGCGTTGGTGTGAGAGACCGGGTGCGCGCGACACGTAGAGTTCTCCATCAAAGAGTTCGTAGCGGTTGCCGTCGTCCGGCAGCAAGTCCAGATCGGCGACGGTGAGGAGCGGTTCGACTTTAGCTGACATAAAAATTCTCCAGCGCGCGCCCGCTATTCAAATGGCGTTGCTCGCAACCGTCATCATAGCACCTTCTCATGCAGCCGTCGCGGAGGCGAACTTGCGCGCGAGGACAAGGCTGAGTGCGCCCATGAGGGTTGGTTGATCGCCGAGCGTTGAGGCGACGATGCGGGCCGACGGGAGGCCACGCCGCACGCTGCGCTGGACGGGTTCACTGAGCGCATCGGCGACGAGCGACCATGCGCGTGCGACCGCGCCGCCGACAACGACCGCTTCAGGACTGAGACCCACGATCAGGTTCGAGATGCCGATGCCGAGGTAGTGCGCCGTCTCTGTGAGCGCGTCAATGGCGGGGCGCTCGCCGCCGAGTGCGCGGTTGACGATCTGGCAGAGCGAGATGTCGCGGCCCGTGGCGTCGCCGAGTTGCGCGAGCCGCGCGTAGCGCGCCACGGCCGCGCGCCCCGAAGCGAACGCTTCCCAGCAATCATGGTTGCCGCAGGAGCAGGCGACGGGCCCTTCGGCCGCGACGATCATGTGGCCGAACTCGCCGGCCGCGCCGCGCTCGCCGCGATAAATCTGTCCGTCGAAGACGATCCCTGTGCCGATGCCTTCGGCCACGAGCACGAGGATGAAGTCGCGCGCAATGCTCACCTCCGGCCGCCCGAACCACAACTCTGCGAGCGCCGCCGCGTTCGCGTCGTTATCAACCACGACGCTCAGTTGCGTCGCGCGTTCGATCTGTTCGACCACGCCCCAGTCGCGCCACTTGAAATAGGGGATGTAGATGGCGCGGCCGTTGTCTGGGTCGGCCAGACCGGGCAGGCTGATGCCGATGCCTTCGATGGGCTGCGGGCCGGCGCGCTCGGCCACGCGGCGCACGCTCTCGATGATCAACTCGGTCAACTGCTGCGGCGTCTCGCTCAGTGGAAACTCTTCGCGTTCGAGCACGCGCCCCGCGAGATCACAGGTGGCGATGGTCGTGCATGAAGGCGCAACGTCCACGCCGATGGCCATGCCGCCCGAAGCGCGCAGGCGCAGGAGCGTGGGTCGCCGCCCACCGGTTGATTCGCCTTCGCCGATCTCTTCGATCAGCCCTTCGGTCTTCAACTCTTCGACGATGGTGGAGATGGTCGAACGTTGCAGCGCCGTCTCGCGTGCGATCTCGGCGCGCGAGATCGGCTCGCGGTCGCGCACGTAGTTGAGCACGATCTGCCGGTTGATGTCGCGGATCGTGCTGGAACGCGCCGCCTGCACTTTCTTCAGGTCAATACGTCGCATTATGTCAGCCTTTGCGGGGCGTTTGCCGGCGCACCGTCCGCGCGTGCCTGATGCGGTGGGAGTGGTTCACTCGGCGGACAACACTATCTTGTAGTGCCGAGCATGCCGCTAAGTCAACTCTTTAATGTTGCGCGGCGCACGCGCAGGGGGCCCGCGCCGCACCCGGTTTTGCCGGAACTAAAGCGCGCGGCGCGGCGTGTCTAGCTTGTCCATAGCGTGTCCATAAGCGTGTTTGGGGCGCGGAAATTTATTTCAACGCTTGGGCGGCGCGGCCGGTAGTAGTAGCTGTGAGGCGCGCCGTCGGAAGGGGCGGAACGTAATGCCGATTGAAATGGCCGAGACGCTTTTGATGACCGACGCGCATGCGCCCCGCGCAGATGAGCAGGCGGCGCAGACGGGTCTGGCGCTGCTGGTGGCACGCACGCGCACGGGCGAAGCGGCGGCCTTTGAGGAATTGATGATCTGCACACAGCATAGAGTGGTGGCGACGGCGTGGCGCATGCTCGGCAACCGCGAAGATGCGCGCGACGCCGCGCAGGAAGTTTACCTGCGCGTCTTCAAATATCTGGATCGCTACGATCCGGCGCAGGACTTTCACGGCTGGCTCTATCGCATCACGCTGAACGTCTGCCGCGACACCGCACGCAAGCGGCGCGGGCGCGACGAAGGCAGCGATTGGTTCGACGCCGGCCGCCACGAACGCGCGTCGGCACAGTTGCCGCAGACCGGCCCGCAGACGGACGTTGAGGCGCAGATGCTGCTCGGACAACAACGCGCGCTCGTGGCGCGTGCGCTGCAAACGCTGCCCGCGAAGGAGCGGGCCGCGCTCGTCCTGCGCGACCTCGAAGGCTTGTCCACCGAAGAGGTGGCGCGCATCCTGCGCTCGCGGCCCGTCACCGTGCGCTCGCAGATCAGTTCTGCCCGCACCAAGATCAGACGCTACTGCGACCGCTTGCTGCGGAAAGGAGAGCCGCGTGCGTAAACTTCTGGCCCAAACATTCACACGCATAAGCGAGGCGCGCGCGCGCATGAGTTGTCAGCGCGCTGGCGCGCTGCTCCCGCTGCACGTCGCCGGTGATCTGCCGGCCCGGCAGGCGCAGTCGGTCGCGCGCCATCTCGCAGCCTGTACGGATTGCCGCGGCGCAGCCGACGAGTACGCCGCGAGCCGTGCGTGGATGCAGACGGGCGCGCAGCCTGTCTTTACAGACGAGTTCTATGCCGACATGCGCGGCGCAGTGCTGCAACGGATCAGGCAGGAGCAACGACCCGCGCACTACTTCGCGCCGCGCCGCACGCCGCGCCTCGCCTACGTCGCCGCCGTGCTCGCGCTCGTCTCCGTGCTCGGCGCGCTCGCGTGGCGCGCACAGGTCAAGCGCACGTCGAGCAAAGCGTTGGCGCTCGTGGAGCAGAGCAAGCCGCGCGTGCCGTCGCCAGCGCCGACGCCGGTGAACGCGCCGCCGCCCGCGCATAGTGCGGTTAGCGAGCAACCGCACGCGACGATAGCCGAGCGCCGCCGGCCGCGACGTGGCGCGGCTGCGGTTAGAGTTGACCATTCGTGGCCTGCGCCGCTCGAAGCGGTAGCGCGCACAACGCAGACCGCGTCCCTTCCGCCGCCGGCCGCACCTGCCGAGCCGGGCCGCGCGGCGCACGGAGCGGAGACGGCGCGCATCGAGATGCAGACCGCCGATCCGAACATACGTATCATCTGGCTCGCGCCCGAGCCGGCCGCCGTTCAACCAGACAGAGAGAGACGCTAGGAGGCATTCATGTCGTCATTCAAACCCAGAGTCATCATCGCGCTCATGCTCGCATGCGCGTGCGCCCCGCTGGCGGCGGCGCAGGAACAACACCAGCAACCCGCGCCGCAGTACGTCGAGAGCACGGGCTTCAAAAATCGCATCTTCGAGGTGAAGCACCGCGACCCTGAAGATTTGCTATCGGTGATCAAACTCCTGACCAGCGGCTTCAAGGGCGCGCAGGCGTCGGCGGATCGCAACTTCAAGACGATTACCGTGCGCGACTTCCCCGAAAACATCGCCGCCATCGAAGACGCGCTCAAACGGCTCGACACGCCTGAAGCGCCGCGTCCCGAAATTGAACTGCACATGCACGTGCTCATCGCCGCCAACGAAGGCGGCGGCACAACCGCACCGGCCGAATTAAGAGACGTACTCTCACAGTTGCAGTCCACGCTCAATTTCAAGAACTATTACCTGTTGACTTCAGTTATTCAGCGCGCCAAAGAGCGGACGGGGTCGAACCCCGGCTTTTTGCAGGGTGAAGGCGTCGTACAGATCACCTTGCCCGACAGCCCCAACCCGCACGAGTTCACCTATAGCTACAACGCCAGCAATCTGGCGTTCGGCGCTAATGCGGCCGGGGCGACGACGATTCAACTGAACGGGCTGGACTTCCGACTTAACGGCAATAGCGCAAACGGCTCGGCCCGCATCCGCAGCGATGTGGGCTTGCGCGAGGGCGAGAAGGTTGTGGTCGGCACGGCCGGGCTGAAGGATAAGGCGCTGATCATAGTGCTCACAGCGAAGCTGCTCAAGTAACAGACGCGCGCGGGCGATAGTTAAAGGCAAAGCGCGCGCAGGATGAAAGCGAAGACCGCAGAGCGTGTAGCTTAGCTCTGCGGTCTTCGTGTTTCTGATAATCGCTGCCCGCCTGTTTCTGGTTGCTTCAGCTACTGCAAGATCGGATGCCCACCGCCGCGCGAATGGTCGGCAGTCTGTTGAAAGAGCCGGCGGTCGTTGTGATAGAGGACGAGGTGCTCGCCCTCGTAGCGCACGACGTTGGCCATGCGCTGGAAGTCGCGTTCGTGTTCGGCGACGACGAGCGCGCACGGCTCGAACGAAAAGGACATGCCGGCGGCGTAGATGTAGCCACCCTGATCGTAGATGCTGCCGGCGTAGCCGGGCGCGACGTAAGCCACGTCGGGCGAGTAAGCACCGGCGCTATCGCGTGTGCGGTCGGCGCGGGCGATGAAGATGACGTAGTCGCTGTAGTTCAAACGCGCGCGATAGCCGTGCTTGCGCGCGATGGCGAACAGGTCTGTCAGCCCTTGATCGATTGCGCGCAGCCATTCGCCGCGCGGGCGTGCGCGGGCGACGACATGCGCGCCGCGCGGCGTCTCTGCCGAGTAACGAAACGTGTCGCCCGTGTACTGCTGGGCCTGCGCAATGACGCGCCGGTTCACGCCGCCCGTCTGCGCGGGCGTGCGGGTGCTGAGCGCGCCGCCCGCAAACAGGGCGCACGCAAGGAGCGCCGTCAGGCGGGCCAGCATCAATTTTTTACGTCTGCGTAGTGCGGCCAACATCATCTGTCTTGTCCTTTGCCCTTGGCTCGTGTGGGTGAAACGTTTGATGCCCGCCCGACGGGGCGGCTCTTGCGAGCGCGGCGTCGAGGGGGCATCAGGTTTTCGGTGGCGGCGGCGCGAGGTTGTCAACCGGCGCGCGCCGTCGTTTTGTCCATTCACGCCGCCAGCGCTGTGGGCGCAACGCGAGCGCGCGGCGCAACGTTAAAAAAGCGGCTTGCGCCGATCCTCCTTCGGTCTGTCCTTCGGTTGATCGTTGCGCGGCGGCGGCTGCTCTCTTTTCGGCTCCACGACGATGACCTTAGGGTCTTTCGGCGGTGGATCGCGCTTCTGATCCTTCTGGTCGTCGCCCGCCAGCGCGCTGGCCGACAGGACGCCGAGCATCAGAGCCGACAGCAAAATGAGTTTCAAGTCTTTCATCGCTACTGCTCTTTAAGCCTCCTCATGTGCGTTTCTACGGAGACGTGCATGGGAGGGAGAGAGGAGAGACGCACATTCGTCTCACCGGACATAGGAGCAAGAGGGATGCCACGCGCCGGACACAGCAAACCTATAGCTTTTGCCGCCCGGAGTTTACCGCATCAGACAAAATGGCGCACCGTTTCCGGCGCGTTTCATACCGTATCGTGCAAGCGGCAGACGGGCAATAGACGGTAAAAAGAGCCGCCGGTTTGATGCGCCCGCGCGCTGTGCGGCCAACCGGCGGCCCCGTTGTTTGGTTTTAGCTGCCTAAACGCCTGCCCGCTACTGTCTTCGTACCACGACCCGCGCGCTGCCGACGTTGCCGCTGGCGTCGAAGGCGCGCAACGAGATGGTGTGTTCGCCTGCGCCGGTAAGCGTGAGGTCGAGCGTGTAGCCTTCGTGCGGGCTGTCGGCGATGCCGTCTTCGGGGAAGACCGTGCGCCAAGCGCCGCCGTCCGTGCTCACGTCGGCACGGCGGATCATGCCGCCCGTCACGTCGTCCGCCTGAAAACGCACGCGCACGCGGTCGCCCGTCAAGGTCGCGTCGCCCGCGACGCGCACCGTCGGCGGCGTGTTGTCTATGTCCACGGGTTCGCTCAGACGCTCGCCCATGAGCGCCGCGTCAATGGCGTTGTCGGGCGCGTCGGAGGCGACGACTTTAAAGACGTAGTGCCCGTCGCCCAGAGCCGCGCTGTCAACGGTGTAGAAATTGTCGCGCAGCTTCTCTTTCAACAGGTGAAAGGCGCTCTCGCTGAGCGCGCGATAATAGACGGCGTATTCGAGCGTGTCGTTGTTGCGATCCTCGGCCTGCCATTGCAGCGAGAGCGCGCCGCGTTGGAACAGGCGGCGCGGCGGCACTTGCGGCACGGGCGCGATCAGCGACGCATCGAAGCCCGCCGCTTCGACGTTCGGATCGGTCTGCACCTGAATCGCCGGCTGCAAGGCGATGCCGACCGGCAAGATCGTGATCGTCAACACTTCGGGCGCGACGTTGCGCGGTTGATAGGCGAGGCTCACGTTCTCGACGCGCGCATCGCTCGCGCCGCCTGTGCCGGCCGCCGCGCCGCGCAAGACCGCGCGCCACTGGACGAAGCGCGCGCGCGGGCTGGTGACGGGTGCGCCGCCCGGCTCACGATAGGCCGCGCTCCATTCGCTCCAAGTCATGTCGGGCCGCTCCGTGTTGCCGCTGCGCGTCTGCAACTCGACCGCGCCGCGGCCCTGCCACCAGATGCGCCCCCAGCCGGCCACCACGCGCGCGTCGCGCACCGGCGATTCATAAGTGCCCTCGCCCGTCGCCTCCGTGCCGAAGCGGAACAGCTTGCCCTGATTGGTGGCGGCCGCGTACACGTCGCGCCCGCGCACGACGAGCGCAGAGATTTGGTCTTCGGTTGACTGCACGAGCAGCGTGTCGCGCCCATCGTCCGTGACGGAATAGATGCGCCCCTTGTCGCTCGTGCCAATCAGCACGGCGCGCCCTTCCGGCGCAGGCGCGACGGAGAAAGCGTTGATCGAGGTCGAACTCCACAGCACGTCCGTGCCGCCGTCCGGCTGGATGCGAAAGACGGCGCTGCGCGCGTTCTGCAAGTCATTACGGCTGCGCGTCTGTGCCGCCTGCGCGCCGAAGGTGGGCGTGGCCGCGCCCGTATCGTCAACCACCACGTTCGACGTAACGACCACGCTGCCCTGCGCGTTGCTCGTACCCGCCGGCGTGCTCGGATTGGCGGCGGGCGTCGGCGGGCGCGCGGCCGTCGCGGCGTCGCCGAGCGCGAGCGCGTAGATCGAACCGTCGGCGGCGGGTGCAAGCGCATGCACCTCGCGCAGCGGCGCGTCGAAGAGAGCAAAGGCTTTGCCGTCGGGCGAGATACGCAGCACCAGTCCGCTCGGATCAGTGCCCGCGATCAAGTTGCCGCGCGCATCAACCGCAAGCGAGATGACGTGCGTCTCGTTGATGTCGATCAGCAGCGACGCTTCGGGCTGCGCATTCGCCGTGCGGACGCGATAGAGTTTGCCGTTGTCGCCCGTGCCGACGGCGAGCGCGCCGTCCGGCAGCATGGCCAGCGACCAGATGTACTTGTCGGGCGGATCGAAATAGTCGCTCGCTTTGCCGTCCGCCGCGATGCGATAGACCTTGCCATCGGGCGACGTGCCGGCATAGAGCGCGCCGTCGCGCCCGACGACGAGCGCCGTCACGTCCAACTCCGGCGCGTCATACAAGAGCGCGCCTCGGCCTTCGGGCGTGACTTTGAAGATGCGCCCGTCGTGCCCCGTGCCGAGATAGACGTTGCCGCTCGCGTCCACCGCGCTCGACCAGATGTAAGCCTGTTCGGTGTCGAAGACCTGCGCGAAGCGCGGCGCAAGCATGAGCGCGCCCGTGTCCGTCACGGAGACGCCGCGCGCCTCACCTTTCAACAAGTCTTCACGCGAACTTGTCTCCCAGACGACAGGCCCGCCCGCGCGCGCAGGCCCGCCGAGCGTCAGGATGAGAACGGCGAAGATAGTGAATTTGGTGTATGCGCAGAGGAGACGTGTGGCGCGAAACGAGAAAGTGTTGTTGTGCATTAAAGAAACTGTGTCCGTCGGTTTTCGGATGATGCGGGTTTTGCCGCGCCCGCGTATGCATCGCCAAACGTGATGATAACCCGTAAAGAGTCCGGCGCAGAAACGCGGGCGCGGCCCGGCTTCAGTGCCCCACGTAGCGCGCGTAGAGCGTGCGCGCCGTCTGCACGTCGTCCGTGCCGCGAATGATGGCGCGCGCGTCGCGGAAGATCGTCAACTCGTACTCGCCCGCGCGCAGCCGCAGCAGATATTCGTTGACTTTAACTTCGCCGGCCGCCGCGAGCCGCGCGGCGAGCGCCGCCAGATCGACGGGCGCAGCCACACGCGGCGCGATCTGCACGGCGTTGCGCCCGCAGAGCACGGCGGCGAAATCGCCCGCCTCGGCTTCGAGCGCTTCGTAACGACCGAACGCGCAGGTTGGACAATCAGGCGCGGGCGCGGCGAGTCTGATGCGTCGCCAATCGTTGCGCCACACGTCGAACTGCATGAGCGAGCCGTGCAATGCTTCCAAGCGGCCGGTCAAAAGTTTTAAGGCTTCGCTGACCTGCACGGCCGCGATCATAGAGATGATCGGCATGATGACGCCGGCCGTGTCGCACGTCGGCGCAGCCGCAGCCGCTGGTTGTTCTTCCAACAGGCAGCGCAGGCAGGGCGTTTGGTGCGGTCGGACGGTCATCGTCACGCCCTCTGCGCCGACCGCCGCGCCGTAAATCCAGTTGACTTCATGCTTGACGCACGCGTCGTTGATGAGATAGCGCGTGGCGAAATTGTCCGTGCCGTCGAGCACGAGATCGCAGCCGGCGAGCAGCCGCTCGACGTTGCCCGGCTGCACGTCCGCAACTTCCGCCGCCACCGTCACGTCCGAATTGATCTCCCGGATGCGCCGCGCACACGCCACCGCCTTTGGCAAACGCTCACGCGCGTCCGCTTCGGTGAACATCGTCTGGCGCTGCAAGTTCGACTCTTCGACGAAATCCCGATCCACGATCCGCAGCCGGCCCACGCCCGCCCGCGCCAGCGCCTCGCTCTGCGCCGATCCAAGTGCGCCGCAGCCGACGATCAAGACCTCAGCCGCACGCAGGCGCGCTTGTCCCTCAGCGCCGATGCCGTCGAACAGAATTTGTCGGCTGTAACGTTCCATAGGAGCAGAGGTCAGAGGTTAGAGGTCAGAGGTCGGTAAAGTCAAAAACCGAACTCGCGGCTCAGACAGAAACTGATCTCTACTGCTAAGCTCTGACCTCTGACCTCTGCTTTTCGGCTGCGGCCTGCATGGCGGCGATGGGTGCGGGTTGACCTGTCCAGAGTTCAAACTGGGCGGCGGCTTGGGCGACGAGCATGGCGAGACCGCCGAGGACGTGCGCGCACCCGGCGGCGCGGGCCGCGCGCATGAAGCGCGTCTCGGCCGGGTTATAGACGAGATCGTAGACGACGCGTGCGCCGCGCAGTTGGGCGGACTCGGCGGGCGTCTCGGCGGCGGCGTGCCCGTGCGTGCCGAGCGGGGTTGTGTTGACGACGAGATCGCAGCCGGCAAACCCGGCAGCGGCGAGCGGACGCAGTTGCACGCCGGCTTGGGCGGCGAGGGCTGCGGCGCGTGTGCTGTCGCGTGCGTAGAGCGTGACGTGCGCGCCCGCGCGTTGCATGCCCCAGAGTACGGCGCGCGCAGCGCCGCCTGCGCCGATGATGGCGACCTGTGCGCCGCGCAGTTCGAGCACGTCCGCGAGCGGTGCGAGTGCAGCCGCCGCGTCGGTATTGTACCCGCGCAGTTCTTCGCCCGCTACGACGACCGTGTTGACCGCGCCGATCTCCTGCGCGGCGGGCGCGACGCCGTCGAGGTGCGCCATGATCGTCTGCTTGTGCGGGGCGGTGATGGACAGCCCGCGCAGGCGCAGGTCGAGTTCGCGCGTGCGCGGGTGCGTCATGCGGCGGATGAAGGCGGCCACGTCGCGCACTTCAAAGGGCACATAGACGGCGTTTAAGCTGCGCGCGGCGAAGGCGGCGTTGTGCATGTGCGGCGAGATGGAATGGGCGACGGGCATGCCAACAAGCCCGAAAACTTCCGTCTGCGCGTCGAGCGTGTGCAGACGGTAGAGGTCGCGCAGGTCGGCGGCGGTGATCTGGCCGGGCGCGGTCGCCTGCGCGGCGTCGAGCGCGCCGTAGGTAAGCAATGCGCCGCGCGCGGGTGCGAGGATGCGTGTCAAGAGACCGGGCGTGCCCATTGCGATGGCGATGAGCGCGCGCCCTTCGCGTCGGGCACGGGCGAGCAGTTGGAGGAGGGGCAGCGCGTCGGTCGCGTCGTGTGCGCGGACGGCGAGTTTGCAGACGTGCGCGGGCGTGCGCGTCATGCGCTCGTAGATGACGGCGAGATCGGCGGGCGAGCCTGCGAAGTCGTGGTGCGAGCAGATCAGCGTGGGGCGCGTGGCCGCGTCGGTCGGGTTGAAGGGCCAGACCTCTTCGCGTTTTGTTTCGAGCAGGTCGAGTTCGATGTCTACGAAATCCGGTTGCGGTAACTGCGCCCAGTCGGCGCAGCTTTGTTGCCAGAAGCGCAGGCGCGCGGCTTCAGGCAACGGACGCTGCCCGCCTTGCGTGGGCGCGCGGAAGGTGAAGATGAAGGGGCGCGGGCGTTCATTGAGCAGGGCGCTCAGTTCACTTTGGGCCGCCGCGAGTTCCGCATCGTCGGCGAGACAATCGAGGCGCAACTCGATGATGTCCGCGACCTCCGCCGCGCGCATGACGGCCGCACGCAACTCGTGCGCGTGCTGTACACAGACCGGCACGCAGAGACCTGCGAATTTGCTCATTGGTCGCGTTCGAGCAGTTGCGTCGTGTGCTCGGTGACGCTGCCGGACTGGTAGCCTGTGGCGGCGGGGCGCGGGGGCAGTTCACCGCCGTGCGGCGCGGACGCGATGGCGGGCGGCGCGTAGGTCGGGGGCGTCAGTTGCGGCGTCTGCTGACTATGCTTGAAGCGCACGTACTCGGCGATGCCGCCGCCGATGCCCATGAAGGCCGGGATGAACATCCAGAACCACCAGACCGAGCCGGCCGGCGCGTAGAACAGCACGGCGATGGCGATGCAGATAAACGCGAGGCCGGAGAAGACCTCTTTGATCGCCTTTTCGACGCTCGGCGGCTCGTCGCGCTTGCGCCGTCGGCGCGCGGCGCGCCTGCCTTCAACTTCAGTCAAGGCTTCCGGCAGATGCCCCGTTAGAGCCTGCGGGACGAGGCTCAGGTTCGTGCCGCAGGCGCGGCAGAAACTCGCGTTCTCAATGTTCAATGTGCCGCACTTCGGGCAATACATTGCTCGCACCTCTCCTTCAAGCTAAGGCGTCAGGTTCGCGTCCGGTTGATCGCAAGACGGCCGTGCGCTGGCGCAGCGCCTCGTAGAGCACGACGCCGGCCGCGACCGAGACGTTGAGCGACGAGATGTGCCCGCGCAGAGGTATCTGCACGAGCGCGTCGCAACGCTCGCGCACAAGCCGGCGCAAGCCCTCGCCTTCGCTGCCGAGCAGGAGCGCAGACGGGCGCGTCCAGTCCCAATCGGTGTACGCGAGCGGCGCGTCGGCCGCCGTGCCGACCGTCCAGATGTTACGCTCCTTTAGTTCTTCGACGAGGCGCGCGACGTTTGCCGCCCGCGCGACGGGCACATATTCGAGCGCGCCCGCGGCCGATTTCGCCACCGTCTCGGTCAGCCCGGCGGCGCGGCGTTCAGGCACGAAGACCGCGTCCACGCCCGCGCACTCGCACGTGCGTATGATCGCGCCGAGGTTGCGCGGGTCTTCCACGCCGTCGAGCACGACGGCGAGCGGCGGCGCAGCTTGCGCCACACGCGCGGCGAGCAGTTCCAGCAACTCGTCTGCGTCCGCGTAAGCGACCGCCGCGACGCTGGCGACGACGCCCTGATGATTCGCGCCCGGCGCGAGCCGCTGCAACTCCGCACGCGGCGCACGCCGCACAGGGATGCCGCCTGCGCGCGCCAACTCGAACAACTCGTGCAGCCGGGCGGCCTGCGCGCCCTCTGCGACCGTGATGCGCTCGACGCGCCGCCCGCCCGCGCGCAAGGCCTCGACGACCGGCAGCACGCCGTAAAGCTGGCCCGCACCCGTCTGTGCGGGCGCAGGCGCGGCGTGGGGCGCACGGGCCGGCGAGGACGCGTTGGCTGGATTACGCACGGCGTCGCCTGTGTGCGCCGCGCGGCCCGGCTTGTGTCTGCGATGCGGTTTCATGTGTCGGTGCGCGGGCGCAGCCGGAAGTGCTGGCGCAACCGGCCGTAGCGCGTGAACTGCATTTCGTTGCTGACGTTGGTGATGGCTTCGGTGTTCATGCGCCCGGGCCGCTCACGGCGCAGCCCCGAAGAGGTCTGCTCCGTGGCCGGCCAAGCCGTTTGCAGCAGCGGGCGCAGGCTCGCATAAAGCTCGTCGCAGACGGCGTTGACCGCGCGCGTGCGTAGCGCCGCGTAGAGCCGCGCGAAATTCTCCGCCGCGAGCAGGCTCTTGTGCGCGCCGAGACACGTGTAATCGAAACCTTCGGCCTTGATGCGCCAGTTGACCAGAGGCTGATTCATGTAGAGATCGAGCACGCCTTCGTCTGCGTAGAACTCGCGCGTCTCGACCACTTCGCCGTCCGCGCGTCGTCTGCGGCGCTCCTCGACCTCGATCTGTCGGCGGTTGATGCGCCCCACGACGAGCAACGCGATCTCCGACCACGCGACACAGAGCGCCGCGCTCTCCGCGCTCGGCCAAGCCGTCAAAGCTTCATCGCCAAACGCCAGACGGCGGACGCGCTGCGGCGGTCGCGTCTCAACCGCCAATACTTCGTCGGCCATTATCTCAACCGTCAGACCAAGCGCTGTGAGTTTGCTTTCGATGAGCGCCGCCTCTTCGTAAAGCGACGTGCGCGCAAGCGGCAGGTGTGTGCGCGCCGCAAGCGTGCGCTGCAACTGTTCCGGCTCAACGCGCAACAGGCGCGCGGCTTCCGCCAGCGCTGCGGGCGCTAACTCCGGCGCAGTTTCAGCGCGCGGCAGCAGCACGACGTTAAAGCCCAGTTCGCCCGCTTCGAGCGCACGCAGGGCGGGCCGGCGCAGGTCTTGCGCGCCGACGTTGGCGGGCAGCGCCGCGCCGCAGTAGAGACAACGCATGCGCGTCGGCGCGTTGGTGCGTGCGCACGCCGGGCACGCGACCAACTCGGCCGGGGCAAACGCGCGTGCGGCCGACAGCGGCCCGACGGCGTCCACGTCCGCCCATTCTTCCTCATCGCTTGGCGGCGGTGTCATCTCGCCGGTCATTATACGTTGCGGCGTAGGCTTTGCAACGCAGTTGCCCGCGCCGGGGCGCGCTGGCCACATCGGGCATTTGAAATCCGCGCTTGAGTTGTATAATCGCGGCGCGAACGATAATCAGCTATCATCGCCGACACCTTATGCCGACAAATGGTCGCCTGTCTGTCTGTGCTTTGTGGCGCGCGCTGCCCGCGTGTCTGGCGCTCTTGCTCGGCGCGTGCGCGGCGGCGCGCGGGCCTGACGCCGGGCCGCCGCGCGCCAACGAACCCGCTTACCCGGTCATCTTGGCCGCCAGCACGGAGCGGCGCGAGCAGGCCACGGCCGCTTGGCAGGCGCTCGTGCAGGAGCAGGGTGGGGCGGCGACGACGGCGGCGCTGCCGGAACTCCAAAACGTGACGGCGACCATCAACGCGCTACCGCCGGGCGTTGAACTGCGCCTGCCACGGATCGAACTGGCGAACAACACCGCCATCTCGCCGGACGAGGCGACGCGCGAAGCCCTGCGCCGCTTCTTAACGCCCGCCGCGCCGCTCCTCGGCGTCGCAGCCAAAGACCTGTCGCTCGTCGAAATCAAAGATGAGGGCGCAGGCACAAAGCTTGCGCGCTACCAGCAGAAGCCTTTCCCTTACCCGTTGCGCGGCGGCTTCGGCGTGCTCGAAATACGCTTCACGGCGGACGGCCGCGTTGTCGCCCTGACCAGCACGGCCTTGCCCGACGCGGAACGCCTCGCGCGCCTGCTCGCCGTGCAGCCGCAGAAGTTGACGGCGAAGGACGCCGAGACGCGCCTCGCCGGCCGCGCCTTCAACTATCAGGGCGCGGACAACAGCACGCTCGCCTACACGGTGGGGCCGAACGAGCAGGTTAAAGCGCGCGAACTGGTCGTCTATCCGAGCCGGCGCGCAGGCGACGCGGCGGCGCTCGAACTGCACCTCGCGTGGGAACTGGCGGTCGCGCGTGGCGCGGGCGATCCGCTCTCGGTCTACGTGGACGCACTGACGGGCGAGATTATCGGCGCGACCGCGTCACCGCCGCCGCAGGCACAGTCGAAATAAGGACGGGACAGGCACGCCCGCGCGCAATTTCTGCGGTCGCCGCTTGACCACATGCGCTGCGGGGCGTCATGCTAGGGGTGAAATTAAAAGTTATGACATTCAACTTCTTAACAACGGAGCGTTCCACTGCATGCAGCACTTTGATCCGACGAATAACATTTCATGGCAGCTTGGCTACAGAGGACGAGTAGCGGTTTTCATTGACGGCAACAACCTTTTCCACGCCGCGCGGTTTCACAACATTGACATTGATTACAACAAGCTGCTGCGCGTCCTCTTAGGCGACGGGCGCTTGCTGCGCGCCTTCTTCTACACGGGCGTGGACACGAACGCCGAACGTCAACAGGGCTTCCTGCTCTGGATGCGCCGCAACGGCTTTCGCGTCATTCAGAAAGAACTGAAGACGTTCTACGACGGCACGCGCAAGGCGAATCTCGACGTAGAGATCGCCGTTGACATGCTCTCTTTGGCCGGGCGCTACGAGACGGCCGTGCTCGTCTCCGGCGATGAAGATTTCGTCTACGCCGTTAACGCAGTCGCCTACAAGGGCTGCCGCGTCGAAGTCGCCGGCTTCCGCTCCAACACCGCGCCCAAGTTGATCGACGTAGCCGACTACTTCATAGACCTCGGCGAAATTGCCGAGAAGGTGCGCAAAGAGAACACGCACGGCGCG
Source organism: Pyrinomonadaceae bacterium (assembly GCA_036389375.1). GTDB lineage: Bacteria > Acidobacteriota > Blastocatellia > Pyrinomonadales > Pyrinomonadaceae > QHXQ01. The sequence continues at coordinate 56,612 of DASVQA010000151.1, forward strand.
CGCTACTACGACCAGCACGCCCACGACGATGCGCCGGTCTACACGTCGCCGCACGACACAGACACGGGCAACAATCACAACCATCGTGTCCATAACCAGCGCCCGCCCGTCGCGCCCTTCAACGGCGAGGCCAAAAGCGAAGAAGACGAAACAACCTACAAGCCCCAGTCCGATTTCGTCCGCGTGACAGATGAACACTGATCACAGAAGGTCAGAGGTTAGAGGTCAGTTAAGACCAAGCCTCTGACCGCTGACCTCTGCTTTATGAAACTCTTCAGCGTTGAGGAAGCGAATGCGCTGCTGCCGGCGGTGCGGCGCATCGTCGCCGGCATCAAGCGGGCGCACGCTGAAGTGACTCGACGCGAGGCGGCGGCCAAGCATGCGGCGGTGGGTGCAGAGGCGGGCGGTGGCGGCTTCATGCCGGGCAGTGCGCGTTATGCAGCGGCGCTGCTGCAACTCGCTGAACGCGCGGGCGCACTTGAAGCGTTGGGCGTGCAGTTGAAAGATTACACGCGCGGGCTGATAGATTTTCCGTCTCTGCGCGACGGGCGCGTCGTCCTGCTCTGCTGGCAGTTGGGCGAGGGCGACCGCCTCGAATGGTGGCACGAAGTCGAAGCCGGTTTTGCCGGCCGCCAGCCGCTCTAAAAGGGCAACGCGCAGCGCGGACACGACCTTGCGCTGCATCCTGAAAGATCAGACCGGCACGCCTTGCGCCGTCCTCATTTCCCTTTACGCCCTTGCCAATTCCTTGCGCCTGCTGCCTTTATCTTGTGTACGCGGCCGCGTGCAAATACATTTCCTTGTATATTTTCTGGTTGACGACTTAAAGTAATCTCTGATAGCATCCGCCGCGACTCCGCTAAGGGCTTGGGTTTACCGCCGCGCCCGTCAGCTTCTAGATCGACATCTTCGAGCGAGCAAGAGGAAGGCTTTGACTCGTATGTTGTGTGCCGCGTGCCGTGCTGTTTATGCCAGTTCACTGGCCGCGTGCCCCATGTGCCACGCGCCGGCCCACACGGACGCCGCCGCACCCCGCACTTACCGAAGAATCGCTATGACCCCTTCAGCACGTCAGGAACAGCAGCCCACGCACGCAGACGACAACGCGAACGTCAGACCGAGCGCCCCACCCGCTTCGACGCTGATCGAGTTTCCGACGCCGGGTCGTGCGCCGAAACCGCAATG